>JADGBU010000136.1:0-9159 GCA_015231295.1 Magnetococcales bacterium
TCATCTCATACCCCGATTGTGCCTCATGAGTTCCATATCTGATCAGTCTAATGCATTCACGGGGTGATTCCAAAGAGGATCATTTGATCCAGGTCATTTTTTTCGGGCGGCTTCCCAGCGTGCCAGTCGTTGGGCGGCCTGATCGGCGTGGAGACGTTCCACCAGACGGCCATCGACGACGCAGATCTCTTCGCCTCGGGCGCGGGCGGCGTTCCAGGCCTCCAGGACGAGACGGGCCTGAGCGGCCTCGGCGTCGGAGGGAAGAAACGCCTGATTGGCCGCAGCGATCTGACAGGGATGAATGACGGTCTTGCCGTCGAAACCGAGTCGCGCGCCATCGTGACATTCGGCGATCATCCCTTCCGGATCGCGAATGTTGACGAATACGCCATCCAGAATGCGGATTCCGGCGGCCTTGGCGGCCAGAATGGTATGCTGCAAGGCATGTCGCAGTCCGATCCGTTGGGGATCGCCGGGAATGCCCAGAGTGCGACTCAGATCCGAGGTGCCCATCACCAGACAGCTCACCCGTGGATGACGGGCAATGGCCAATGCGTTGAGCACCCCGAGCGGAGATTCGATCATCGCCCACAAAGAGCAGGAAAAATCTTGATCCTGCTCCAGACGATGCAGATATTCGTTGGGTCCGGAGAGTTCATCCGGGGACTCCACCTTGGAGAGCAGGACCGCATCCGGCAGACCGGGCAGGGTGGTGATCAGATCATCCTGCCACAGTTCGGTGTGACTGCCGTTGATGCGGACCACCCGGATCTGCGCTGGTGCGTCGCGGGTGGCGTGCAGGGTGTCGAGCACGTTCGAGCGGGCCTGGGCTTTGGCTTCCGGTGCCACGGAATCTTCCAGATCGAGGATCAGCGCGTCGGCGTCGAGGGTGGGAGCCTTGGCCAGGGTCTTGGAATTGGAACCCGGCACATAAAGCACGGAGCGCAACAGGGCGGTTTGCAGACGCGGTTTCATTGACGTGGACCGGATAGGAGGGTCATAGTAGAAAGACTCTCTCCTTTTAACAGAAATCGACCGGTTCATGCCAAGAAAAAGAAGTGACAAACAGCTTTCGTTGCGTCAGTTGGAGCGGATGCGGGTCGCTCGGGTTTCCCGGAACGCGCGCGTGTCGGGGGAGGATCCATCCCTGGAGCCGGGGGGAGGAGCCGGAGAACCGGGTCAGGAGGAGTCCGGACGGGTAGTCTCTCATTTCGGGCTGAATGTCGAAGTGGAGGATCAGGAGGGAAAACGATATCGCTGCGCGGTGCGCGAGGCGATGCTCGACGAGCCGGTGTGTGGCGATCGGGTGGTGTGGCGACGGGTCGGTGAAAACCAGGGGGTGATCGTGGCCCTGGAGGAGCGGCTCTCTTTGCTGCGGCGTCCCGGTCCCTACTCCCGTCTGTTGACTGTCGCGGCCAATGTGGATCGGATCGTGGTGGTGGCTGCCGGGGGCAATCTCAATACCGGATTGCTGGATCGTTATCTGGCGGCGGCCCACAAGGCGGGTATTCCGCCGATCGTGGTGATCAACAAGATCGATCGGGTGGTGGATCCGGAAGGCGAAGCCCTTGCCTTGGCTCCTTATCCCCGGATGGGATATGATCTTTTTCGGGTTTCCGCGCTGTCGGGAGAGGGGCTGGAACCGTTGGAGGCGGCTTTGCAGGGGTTGACCTCGGTCTTCGTGGGAGAGTCCGGGGTGGGAAAATCCTCGCTGGTCGGGTGTTGGATTCAGGACGAAATTCTCAAAACCGCAGCGGTTCACGCCGGAACCGGACAGGGGCGTCACGCCACCACCACGGCCAGACTGTATCGTCTGCCGAGGGGCGGATGGCTGATCGATTCACCCGGGGTGCGGGAGTTCGGACTTCATGGCATCGTGCGGGAAGAGGTGCCGGGGCTGTTTCGCGACATGGTGCCTCATTTGGGGCGGTGTCGTTTTTCCGATTGTCGTCATCAGCGGGAACCGGGGTGCGCGTTGCGTCTCGCGGTGGAGCGGGGGGAGATTGCGGAGGCCCGGTTGACCAGTATGTTTCGGATCATGGAGTCGGTGGCCCCGAAAAATCCTTTCTGAGCCGGGATATCAACCGGTGAAAAAAAAGAGAGGGTCTGGGAGATTCATCTCCCAGGGTTTTGAATTTGCCTTTAGCGCGCTTTTCTCAAGAAGCATTTTTCGCGTCTTCTGCGAAGGCTGCGCGCGGACTTGCGGGAAAGTACGCCTCTCAAGAGGGTTGCGGTTTCTATTCCCAAGAAAAAATTCAGTCTTTCTAATCTCTTAGCTAATATTTTTTGCTTGAAAGTCCCATGGGCTTCGCCCCTGGACCCCACCAGGGGCCAATGGCCCCTGGACCCCGCCACGTGTGTCATGCCCGCAGGGTTTGCAACCGCTCCCGCAGCCAGGGCAACACCTCGGTGGTGAAATCCAACTCTTCCAGACATCGGCTGCGCTTGGTGCCTTCGCATCCCGCCTTGCCGCACGGCACACAGGCCCAATCCTTCTGAATCACCAGATGGGGATCGCTGCGCTGAACTCCCCGCAACGCCCCGTAAGGGGTATCCTCTCCGGACCAGCCGTTGGGCCATGGTCCCCAGTCATAGACCCCGGTGGGACCGAACAGAGCCATCACCGGCGTGTTCTGACTGGCGGCGATGTGCATCGGCGCGGTATCCACCCCGAAATAGAGGATCGCCTCCCCGCTGATCGCCGCCAACTCCTTGAGACTCAATTGTCCCCCCAGATCGAGACAGGGGCGATCACACAAGGCGAGAATCGCATCAAGTCGTTGTCGCTCCTCCGCGCCCGGTCCGCAGGTAAAAAGAGCCAGACAGCCCATTTCGTACACGAAATCGGCGGCCTTCGCCATACCGGTATCGGTCCAGCATTTGAAGCTCCAGCGGGAGGTGGGATGGATCTGCACCAGCGGACGTTGCGCATCCCAACCGGTCTTGCGGAGTTTTTCCAACGCGGTATCTCTTTCGGCCTTCGAGGGCACCAGACGCACCACCCGATCCTGTTCTCCCGGCCCCGCCAGATCCAGGTTGTGAATCACCATATGCCGCTTGCCCCCCCGGAAGGGGATCGGATCGGTGAGCATGAAGAGTCGCCAGGATTTTTCCCGGCGTCCGTTGACCACGCTGATCCGCGTGCCGGCCCGGGAAAAGAAGGCGTTGAGAATCCCCCGATCCCCTTCGGTGGTGTTGATGGCCAGATCCCACGTTCCCCGGGCGAGCGCGATCCAGGCCCGAAGCTGTCGCCAGAGCAATCGCCAGCGTTTTTCTCCCGGCAGGGGTTCCGGAAAGCTCATCACCTCCGCCAGATCGGGATGACCGGTCAGCATCGGGGCGCACTCGCGCTTGATGAGCGCGGCGATGCGGCTTACGGGATGACGCCGTTTCAAGGTCGAGATCAGCGGTGCCATCAGCAGCACATCGCCGATGTGACGGGATTTGATCAGCAGAATGCCCCGTGGGGCGGCAGGCGAAACGTCAGTGGATTTCATGGTCGTGCCGGGCCATCAGGAGGTCGAAGGCGTTCAGAAGCTCTGCGGTGGAGATCTCTCCGACCTGATGACTGGCCGGTTGCAACAACTGGTAGCGGGGCCCCCAGGGGTGCCAGCGTCGGGCGTCGGAGTTGCCGAACAGACAGACGATCGGTTTGCCGAGTCCGGCGGCCAGATGCATCGCGCCTCCATCCGAACAGATCACCGCCTGACAGCGGGCGAGTCCGGCGATCAGTTCCGGCAGGGCGCGGGTGGGCATCGGCGTCACCGCCAGTTCGCCGACCGCCTGGAGAATCTGCCTCGCCTTGTCGTCGTCGCCGGGATGGAGGGGATTGTCGGCGGCTCCCGGCGACCAGAACAGCAATACCCGCTCTCCCCGTTCGTGCAGCGCGCCGATCAGCGTGATGAACCGTTCCACGGGCCAGCGTTGCGGCGGCTTGCGCGCGCTGATGTGTACGCCGATCGGTCGTCGTCCGTCGTGGGGCAGGGGGGGCAGGGTGGCCATCAACCGACGATCCGGAATCACCCGCGTCGGAGGCGGAGGGGTGGCGTCGTCGATTTCCAGGGCGGCGGCGCAGGCCAGAACGCAGAAGACCTCATGGGCTCCCGGCGGGGTCTGGGTGCGCACGATGGTCTGGCCGGGATTCAGCACTCTGGCGGCCCGCAAGGCACTGGGATGAGGACCGCCGGGCAACAGAATCCAGTCGAACTTCATTCGGCGCAGCCGGAAAAACAGGGCGGCGCGTCGGGCGTAGACGCCGAGCCAGCTTTCGTTTTCGTGGCGATGTTTGGCCTTTTGATAGGAGTAGACCGCATCCAGATGGGGATTGCCGGTGAGAACCGGGGTGTTGTACTCCGTGACCAGCGCGGCGATGAAGGCTTCCGGAAACCGGGCGCGCAGTCTGGCGAAAAGAGGCGTGGTGCAAACCAGATCGCCGATGTTGTCCTTGCGGATGACGAGAATGCGGGGTGATTTCATCCCAGAGATATTCCCTTAAACCGGATGGGGTCCAGGGGCCATTGGCCCCTGGTGGGATCCAAGGGCGATGCCCTTGGGATTCCGACGTTCGGTTGGCTGCAACAGAGCGCGCAGGGTGCGGGCGCGACAGGCGTAGGTGTGATCGGCGAGGACGCGCCGATGGGCCGCTTCGGCGATGCGGCGGGTACGGGGAAAATCTCCCAGCAACGCCTGAATCCGGCTGACGCAGGAGTCGAGCGTGGTGAAGTCGATCCACTCTTCGTCCGGGGTGAAATCTTCCGTCGCATGGTGGCGCGCATCGCTCAACAGGAAGCCGCCGCAGGCCGGAACGCCGTAACAGCGTTCGGGCAGTCCCCAACTGCGCTCCCCTCCGTGATCGCAGGCGGCCCCGAGATTGAGATTGATACGGCTGCGCTGAATCACCTCCACCTGTTGCGGAAGGCTCATCCCTTCGCTGTGAAACAGCTCCAGGGCGATGCCTAAGCTGGCCAGTCGGCTTTGCAACGGGCGCAACAGTGCCATTCTGGGGCGGTGTTCGGGATAGCGGGCGTCGTCGATGTTGCCGATGAAGGAGACGGCGTATCGATAGCGGTCCGGATCCCGCAATTGGTCGAGGCTGGCCCCGTGCAGATGATAGCGTGCGAGATCGGCGGCGTTGGGAAAGTAGTGCGTCCGGGGGGCCACCGTCTGCCCCTGAAGGGCGTGGGTGAGATGGATATCTGCAATCCGCAGTTGTCGCAACGCCCAGATGCGCCGCGCGCGCACGCCTTTGTTCCAGGGGGCGTCCCGGTTGAGGGTCGCCACCGGCTTGCCGCGTTGGTGCAACTGGCGGGTCAGCCGGAAAACGGAAACCAGATGCCGCGCCGCTTCGGTGAAATCGAGCACCGCCGCATCCGCCCGGCGCGCCTCTTCGGGGAGTTTCGTGCCGGGGATCCAGGGGATCAGCCGTTCCCCCTGGGCGATGAGCGACTCTTCCAGCGGCACGAAGGGACGGCGAAAGCCCATCAGGATCATCACACCACCTCCTCCAGGCCCGGATGGCGTTCCAGCCACAGCAGCAGCACCAGCAGCGTATAGGTCAGACGACGGGAGCCTCCCCGGTCGGAGAGGCAGCGTTGCCACTGCTCGCGGGCGGCGGGAGCGTCGAGAAACGGAGCGATCCGTTCGGCATCCGCGAACACCCGATCCCCCAAAGGTCGCCATGCGCCGCGAAACAGCTCTCGCAACGGCACGGAAAACCCTTGCTTGGGCCGATTCCAGACCGATTCCGGCAAGGCGTCCCGACAGAGCCGTTTCAACACCGCCTTGCCCCCGTCGCGCAGATGAAGCGCGGCGGGAATCGACAACGCCGCCTCCACCACCGGCTGACCGAGCATCGGCACCCGCGCCTCCAGACCATGCGCCATGCTGGCCCGATCGGTCTTGACCAGACAGATTTCGGGAAGATAACTCCACAGATCGGCCCGCATCATGGTGGCACCATCCAGGGTGCCTCCCAGTTCGTCCACCAACCGGTTCCACGACTCCAGGGTGGAGCCGACGGCGCAGGCCTCGCGGACTGCGGGGGCCAGATAGCGGTTGAGATCCTTGCGGGAGCGGTGCCAGGGGCCAAGCTCCACCCGACGGTAATGGAGCAGCTCCCGACCATGCAGGGTACGCCGGGTCAGGGCGGCGGGCAGCAGACCCCGATCGATCAGACGCCGTGTCCACGCCTGCCAGAACAGCTCGGGATGGGCCGATTGCGGATCCTGATAGCGGGGATATCCCCCGAACAGCTCATCGCCGCCATCGCCGCTCAGGGCCACGGTGACATGGGCGCGGGTCAGCCCCGACAAGGCGTGCGTCATCACATAGGAGGGGTCTGCCAACGGTTGATCGAGCCCCTCCATCGCGGCCAGAAAGGCTGGAATGTCGATCTCCGGGGCCGGGAGTTCGTGATGCGTACAGCCGAACCGTTCCGCCACCGTGCGGGCGTGCGCCGATTCGTCGAAGCCGACTTGGGAGAATTTCAGGCTGAAACATTGCATCCCCTTCGCGCCGGCCTCGGCCATGTAGCGGACGATCAGGCTGGAGTCGATGCCCCCGGAAAGAAAGGCTCCCAATGGTACATCCGCCACCAGTTGACGTCGCACGCTCTCCCGAAGGGCGGCATCGACCCGTTCGGCACCGCTTTCCAGATCGGCGGGGCCATCGGTTCCGGGGCGGGGAAGCTGCCAGTAGCGGGTGATCTCCGGGTTTTTCTCTCCGGCCCGGTAACGCAGAAAATGGCCCGGCGGCAGTTGCCGACAGTCGGCGAGAAAGGAGTCCGGAGCCAGGGGGGTCTGAAAGGCCAGATAATCCCGCAAGGCGCGTCCGTTGAGGCGTCTGGGAAATCCGGGCAGCTTGAAGAAGGGAGCCAGGGTCGATGCGAAAATCAGACCGCTCACCGTGGCGTAGAAAAAAGGCTTGATGCCCAGACGATCACGGGCGGCGAACAGGGTTTTTTCCTGAGTGTCCCAAATGGCGAAGGCGAACATGCCATCGAGCCGGGTGAGCATCTCCGCGCCCCAGTGCAGATAGGCGATGAGCAACACCTCGCTATCCGAACGGGTGGCGAAGCGGTATCCCTGCTGGATCAACTCCTGGCGCAGATCGAGAAAATTGTAGATTTCGCCATTGAAAACCAGCCAGTGACGACCATCGGCGGAGGGCATGGGTTGCACGCCGCCCGTGGCGTCGATCACCGCCAGACGGGCGTGGGCCAGCACCGCGTCCGGCTCCCGATGGATGCCTCGGGCATCCGGTCCACGCGGGGAGAGGGCCGACAAGGCCTGCTCCATATGGGACGCCCAGCGGCTGGATATCGCTCCGAGAATGCCGCACATCGGTTCAGGCTCCTTCCGGATCGGGGGTTGTCAAACGCGTCAGGGCGGCCACCGTCGCCCGGGGAGAAAAGTCGCTCAGATCCCAGGTCGGGGCCGTGGCGGTCAGGGGGAGCACCCGACGGATCCCGGAGAGCAACGCCTCCGGATCGTTCATGGCCACCAGGGCTTCGGGCATCCGCTCCTGCAACAACTCCCGTGGACCCGAGGGGCAGTCGGTGGAGACGACCGGGGTGCCGCAGGCCATCGCCTCTACCAGAACATTGGGCATCCCTTCGTGATCCGAACAGAGAATCAACAGCCGGGCTCCGGCGATCCAGGGATAGGGATTGCTCTGGAATCCCGCCACCCGCACCCGCGACTCCAGCCGCCGTGCCGCGATCAGCCGCTCCAGCTCCGGCGCGGGATCGGTGAGCAGAATCAACTCCAGCGGTTCGTCGAGCCGTTGCCAGGCGTCGAGCAGCAGATCGTGACGCTTCTGTCTGGCGAAGCGGCCCACATGAATGGCATAGGGCCGGGTCGGCAGACCGGGGGTGGGTTCGTCGGCCTGGCGGCGAATCCGTTCGAGATCAAACGGATTGTGAACCACCTCAAGGCGACGTGGCCGAATCGCGAGCGGTCCGGTCAGATCCTCCGCCACCCCACGGGAGACGGCGATCAACTGGCGTCCCGAGTAGAGCCGACGATAGCGGCTTAAGCGGCGTCCCGCCTTGCGCGGGGAGGTGGCGTAAAGGGCGTCGATCTCGCGGGAGAGGGTGTTGGCGATCCGCATCCAGTGGTTGGGCAGACGGGCGAGCAGACAGACCTCATCCGCGACGGGCAGGGTCGAGCGAATCCGATCGAAAGGGCGGTCGGCGGCCAGTTGTCGCATCCGGGTCCGCACTCTCCAGGCCGCGAGCCGCTTGCCGAGCCATCCCTTGGAAATCTCCTCCCCCGGTCGTCCGAGGGCGTGAACCGGAATCCCCTGCGCCACCTCGTGCTGGCGCAGATCCTCCAGCAGGATCAGCATCGCCTCGTGTCCTTCGGCGCGCAGGGCCGCCGCCGTCTGGATCAGGGCCTTTTCCGCGCCACCGCCCCGCAGATTGGTCACGATCAGGGCGACTTTCACGGCTTTCTCAGATAGAAACAGGCGGTATCCCCGTCCAGGGTGGCGTTGAGCCGCTCCGTCAGGCTGCGCATCGCCCGGCGCGTCTCCGGGGAAAACAGCGAGGCACCCCCCCGCTCCAGGCTCTCCGGCCAATCCCGATGGGCGATATCCCGCTGATAATATTCGCAGCCCAAGAGATTTTCCGGACGGGCGTCGTATCGCAGATCGAACAGGATCAGGCCGTGGTCGCGCGCCAGACGGTGCAGACTCTCCACCGTGTGCAGATAAAGATGACGGGGAGGATCCCAGGCCATCCAGTGGATGCCGTATCGCCGGTGGGCGTAGGAGTTCGCCACCGGAATCCGCAGCAGCACGCCGCCTCCCGGCGTCAGTCGTTCCACCAGTCGCGCCAGGGTGGCCTGCTGATCGGGCATGTGCTCCAGCACATGATGCAGCATGATCAACTCGAAACGACCGCTGATCCGCTCCAGAGGCTCGGCGAGGATCCGGACCCCGTTGCCGTGATCCAGCGGTGCGGTCAGGAATGGATCGGTGCCGAGCAGATTGCGGAATCCCTCCCGACGCAGTTTCAGCAGCAAGCCGCCGGTGCCGCAGCCCACATCCAGAATCGGACTGTCGAGGGTGAGGGAAAAGGGCTGCAGCCACTCCAGGGCTTTGGGACGACGGGTCAGCCGGGCCAGAATGCCCCCCAACAGCGTGGACTCCCCCAGATAA
>JADGBU010000136.1:9243-9674 GCA_015231295.1 Magnetococcales bacterium
GCGTAATAGCGGGCCAGATCTTCGGGAATCCGGTCGATCCACAACAGACCGCATCCCCCGCACTGCCAGTAGTCGAACGGTTCCCTAAGCCCGAACATCATTTCCCGTGGGGTGTGGCGGGTGTGTCCACGGCTCTGAGCGCAGATCGGACAGATGATGGCCGGTTCTCTGGATAAAGACATCCCTCAGGCTCCGATCGGGATCATCAGCTTGAGAAAATTCTTGATGATCCGGCGTTTGTGATGGATCAGGCCGGCGTTGCGCCACAGCACCCCATAGGCTCCCCGTCGCCAGATCTCCCGATGACAGCTCCGGCGCGCCTGGGACGAGGCCATGCGCGTGATTTTGTGAAACATCGACAGTCCGTCATCCACCAACTGCCAGCGCAGCAACGCGGCCAGTTCGGGATCGGTCACGCCGTGGATCATGGT
>JADGBU010000137.1 GCA_015231295.1 Magnetococcales bacterium
GATACTTCTGCAAATTGAAACTGGCTGTCGGATTGGTTGACTGCAATTGCCCATTGAAACTGGCTGTCGGACCGGTTGATCTCGTCCCTCGCAGGGGGATCGTTACTTTTTAACGGTTCCTAACGCCGCCATGGGAGTCCCGTGGCGCGGCAAGGCCAAGTCCGTCCGGCATTCCGTCGGCGAGGTTCGTTATGTCGCTGCTCGATGATCTGCAACCGTCCGCGCTCCGGACCAGCGCAGGGTCGTGTCGTTGCCGTGCGCGGCAACATCGTCCGCTTGGCCACCAGTCTCGGCCTCGTCGAGGCGACCGTGATGGATGATCTGGTGGTAGGCGATCTGGTGGCGATCAGGGATCGCTAGGTGATCAAGATGGTGCAGAAGGCGGTGGATGTGCCGGTGTTCTGGGTGTGATGCGCCGGATTCTGGGCGCAGGGGTGACGTCAGACTCTCTGGGTCGGAAGATGTAGTGAAAAAAATCAGAAAGCTGGCTGGATATCTTGAAAAGAATCGGGATCGCATCTATTATGAAATTGATCGTAAGGATGGCTATCTGATCGGGAGTGGAGGGATCGAGTCATTTCATAAAATTCGTCTGCCACACTCGGATGAAGCGATCAGGGGTGTGGTGGGTGAAAGAATCCGGTGCGCAATGGCCAACGGAACCTACGAGCGGGTTTTCAACCACTATGCAGCGCAGTCACGCCAGTCTCGTTTGAGACTCGTTAACAAATAGGGAATGCTCCCAACTCAGCTGGGCAAATGTCGTGCGTCGTTCCAACTGCCAGAACCAGTTCTTCGATGATGAATGCCATAAGAGACCTGGGAGCCGGATGCCTGAATAGGGCACGTCCGGTTCTGCGAGGGGGGCGGTCAGTAATGGCCGTCCCTACCTCAACGGCAAAGCCCCACGGTTTGCCGTTGATTTTGGCCTTTGACTTTTTGCCCGAAGGGCATCATGTGTGCGCCTGTAAAGGCGTTGCACCAGCACGGTGCAAGTCCGTGTCAGGGTATGCCACAGCCCTGTAGCTGAAGGTAACTGCGTAGCCGCAAGGATGGGTGGGGAGCAACCGGAAGCGAACTGTCGGTCCGCAGTAAAGCGAACTCGATTCGGCGGGGTGATGCGGCGAGCCTGCACATGAGTGGCGAAGCCTGAAAACCACCGATCACGCTGTTTGTTGGCGGAGAAAGCGATGATCGGGCACACCATGTGATTGGAGGCGGAACGATAGGAAGATGCAACACTTAAGCAGGGAGAGCTGAATGCTGGGGCAGCAGTCAGAGTCCCCATAATACCGATGAATGTTGACATTGTTTTTGTCTGGAAAGATACCGGTGAAATGGGGAACCGGAATACAAACTCTCCAGGCCCAATCTGCGTTTCGTCCGGCAGGTAGGGAGCAGCGAACACAAACGATGGACGGAACCGGGCAGATGCAATAGATCATCGAAAGTCCTGAATAATCAAAAAGCAGGATGAGGAAAGGGGGGCAGGAAGGTGGATGTGGGAGGAAGACACGGATGCAGTCGATAGCGCAGACTATTGCGGGAGTGCCGGGAAAGGCTAAACAAGCAATAGAAACCCTCCGATGGAGCTGGGTTGAAGCGTCAGTGTGGACGGACCGCATGTTGGCAGCCCTGGATAACGGGGTGAAGGGAAGCAAATGGTATAGCATGATGGATAAGGTCTACTCGTCGCAAACACTGCGGGCGGCATGGCTGAAAGTGGCGTCTAATGGAGGGGCGGCGGGTGTAGACCGGATGAGTACACAACGGTTTGGTGTCAAGGCAGACCAGTATCTCCGAGAATTGGAGGTGGATCTCCAGAAGGGAACCTATCAACCGGAAGCGGTTCGGCGGGTTCATATACCGAAAGGACCGGGCCAGACTCGACCTTTGGGTATTCCCACCGTGAAAGATAGGGTCGTCCAAACGGCCATGAAGATGGTTCTGGAGCCGATTTTTGAACGGGAGTTCCTTTCCATGAGCTACGGGTTCCGACCAGGGCGTGGGTGCAAGGATGCGCTACGCGAAGTAGATCAGCTTGTCAAGGCCGGTTTTGTCTGGGTGGTAGATGCCGACCTGAAGAGCTATTTCGATAGCATCCCGCACACGCATCTCATTGATCGCGTAAAGGAGAAGGTCAGCGATGGTCGGATCTTGGATCTCTTGGAGTCGTTTATTGAGCAGGACATCATGGACGGCTTGGAGTGTTGGAAGCCGGTATCGGGTACACCGCAGGGAGCGGTCATTAGCCCTCTGCTATCCAACCTGTATCTGCATCCTCTCGACCGACTGATGACGGAATCTGGATACAAAATGGTCCGCTATGCTGACGATTTTGTTGTTCTCTGCCGCAGCAAGGATGAAGCGGAAGCCGCCCTTGGACAAGTTTGCGCTTGGACAGAGGGAAATGGGCTGAATCTTCATCCCGAAAAGACACATCTCGGCAATTGTCTCGACAAGGGGCAGGGGTTTGATTTCCTTGGTTACCGTTTTGAATGCGGTCGCCGTTTTGTCCGTAAGAAGAGCTTGAAAGCACTTGCGGACAAAATCCGTATGAAAACGGAGCGTAGCCGCAGTGGTAGCCTTCGAGATATTATCGGAGAACTCAACCCGATGCTACGAGGCTGGTTCGCATACTTCAAGCATGCCATTGTTGGAACTTTTCGTGACATTGATGGTTTTGTGCGACGACGTTTGCGAGCATTATTGCGCAGGCGCAAGAATAAACCGGGACAAGGCCACTGTTATGCTGACCATCGGCAATGGCCAAATGCTTTCTTCGCTCAGAGGGGGCTTTTCACCATGCACGAAGCCTTCGCTGTGGCGCGTCAATCCCGATGTGGAAACCACTAACTGGAGAGCCGTGTGCGGGAAAACCGCATGCACGGTTCGGAGGGCGGGGAGGTAACACTTCCCGACCCCTATCCACCACGAAAAGAGAATCCTCCATGAAACTCATCATGTCCATTGCCAACTTCAAAAGCGATCTGCGGGAGGCCATGAGCAAAAATGTGTTCTTCCTGACTGCCGCACTGCAGGAGGAGATGGAGTGTACCCTGTTGACCCCCTGCGCGATCGAATCGCAACAGGCTGATCTGATTCGCAACCGGCGCTCCTACGGCACCCCGGAACAGTACGCCTCCAGAATCCGCGTCTTCAAAAACATCGCACGCTTGGCCAAACAGCTCGCTCAGCCGGACATGCACGCGGATATCCACCATTTCCAACTGGGCAATCTGCTGGAGCTGTTTCTCCTCCGCGTGATGCTGCCTGCCAAACGAAACGGACTCCGCATCGCCACGATCTCCCAACCCTATCTTGGCGTGGCGGAATCCCTGCAACTCTCGACAGGACGCCACCGAGGCCGGGGCATCGCCCATCACCGCCTGTTCAATGCGTGGTGGCATCTGCCACTGTACATGTTCGGCGCCACCGCGTTCGATCGCCTGATTGTCTCCACGGAGTTTCAACGCAGGCAGCTTTGGTTCATCGATTCATCGCGCATCTCCATCATTCCCTACGGCATCGCCGATCCAGGCCCGCTGCAACGCCCCCCCTTGGGCCATCCGTTGCGAATTCTCTATCTCGGTCACGCGACACCGGTCAAAGGGATCGGTCTGCTGCTGCAGGCGCTGTCCGCCATTCGTGACACGGTGCCCTTCCAGTTGACGCTGGCCATCAGCGATTTCGGATCGCGCCAGGCTCTGCTCGACCAACTGCACGCCTCGGGATTACAAGACCGGGTCGCCTTTCCTAAGCAGGTGGATGTCACCGCCATCATGCGCGCGCATGATCTGGCGGTGTTGCCCCTGCGCAGCTCAGTCGGCACGACCTGTTTCCCCAACGTCGCCCTGGAGGCCATGGCGTGCGGTCTACCCCTGATCGCCTGCGCCACCGAGGTGCTTGCAGAATTGATCCGTCACGGCGAAACCGGCTTTCTGACCCCGGTGGACGACGCCCCTGCCCTGAGTCGACTGCTGCTGGAACTGTTGTCGCATCCCGAACGCCTGCAGGAGATCTCCATTCGACAACGCGCGGCGTATGTGCGACGATTCACCCTGGAAAAATATACACACGCCCATCGTCACATGTACGAAGAACTACTGCAGACGGACCGGCCACCGGCCTCATCCTTTGTATCAAACAACGCCACAAAAGAAAGAGAACGCACCATGACCGATAAAAGAGACTATTACATCGATCCGAATGTGGTGGCAGGATACAATAAACGTCGCTTTTATGGTCCCGGAGGCCAACATGTCAATGAAATCGAGCTTGCCGCCATCCTGCAACCGTTGCTTCCCCTGTCGCGCCAAGCACGCATTCTTGATCTGCCGGTAGGAACCGGGCGTCTCGCCGCCGCACTTCTGGCCGAAGGCTTCACCCAAATCGAGGGCGGCGACTTCTCGCCGTCCATGCTCGAAGAGGCCGCTAGGCTCTGTCAGGGACGCATCGCCACCAGCCGACAGGATATCTTCGCCACCACATGGGACGACAACAGCTTCGATGCCGTGGTCTGTTTGCGCTTCACCTTTCACACGGATCGCCTCGACGATCTGCTCCGCGAACTGACGCGCATCCTGAAACCTGGCGGAGTGCTTTTGTTCGATACCATATGCTGGACCCCGCGTACCATCCCCGGCCCCTGGCGCTCCCTGCTCGGCGGTCGCCTGTGGAGCCACCCGGAAAGTCGGGTGAAGCAACTGCTGCCTCGCCACGGACTGCGCCTTCTTTCGATGCGTCGGGAACTGCTGCTGCCGAGTTATGTCTATCGGTTTCTTCCCTCCTGGATGCTGCACGCGGTGAACGGTCTGGAAAAACGTCTGCCCTCGCAACTGCGCACCAAGGCCTTCTGGTGCATCAGAAAAGGGGACGCACCAACTGTGTCGGTCACCACCACGCAGGAGTGATACCTCCCTGGTTGTAGATCCGCTTTTTTTCCACGCAACTGCACCAGATATTGACAGTCTGTGGACAGATGTTTATCATTGTGATAATTAAAATAGGTAAACCCCCGGCTCTGCCGGGGGACTCACAAAGTTTGATATTTCCGGGAATATTCCATGGTTTTCTGGCCTTTTTGTCGTGAGTTTCTCATCGCCTGGAGACATGGGGCTGGGACGAACGCAAGACTTTGGAATTTCCTCGGACTGCTTTTCAACGATTGCGAAAAGGCCCCTTTGAGGGGCCAGCAATCGAAAGCCCCCGGCTCTGCCGGGGGATCGTTACTCTTCTTCAAGGGAAGCATCCCGCATGACATTGCACTCCACAGATAACCGCTCCTCCCTGAAAAATTTGGCAATCCTGCTGGCCATTCTTGGACTGCACGCCTTCTGGCTCCTTTTCTCCGGCCTCAATTTCGAAGCCAGCGACGACATGGCCTACATCAAAAACGCCATCGATCTGACCAGAGGATCTTTTACACTCACGCCTCATCCGTTCAGCAACCGATTCGGAGCGTTCGTACCTCTGGCGCTCTACTACAAACTGTTTGGAATCTCACCCACCACCACGCTGCTGGCCCCCATGATTCCTTCCCTGATTTTGGTTGCCACAGTGTTCCTGGTGGCGCGACGTATCGGTGGAATCCATGCGGCCATCTGGTCTGCCGTACTACTCGCGTTCAATACCAACCAGCTCTTCTTCGCACTCACCGTCGATGACGACATCGTGGTCTCGACGATCATGACCGTGACCGCAGCCTGGATCTTTTTCCAACGCAACCAAGGCGAAGGAAGCGCCGCCTTTGCCAGGGGTGCGGTGGTCGGCATTCTGTTCTCCCTTGGCGTGCTGACAAAACTCTCCGTCACCTGGATGCTTCCCTTCGGGATCGCGCTGCTGTGGCATGATCTCCGCCATGGCCGAAATCGCGCCTTCTGGCTGGGAAGCTTCATCTCGGGAACGCTGCTCGGCGGGATGTATCTGCTCGTCTACAAAGTAATCACCGGAGATGCGCTCTATGTAATGCATGGCATGCAGAACATGTACGATACCAACCGACATATCGGTCTGCCCTCGGTGTTCAAGGACAAATCCCTGTCGCAATACATGGACCGTCTGACATGGGAACCGGTGTGGCTGATCGCCAAACGTTCTGGATTGGCCATCCTTCTGGTCCTCTCTCTGCCCGCGCTGATCAGCCTGCGTTGCGCCGGACCCGGAACGTCTGCCCTCTTTCCCCCGGGAACCCGATTTTGGACAGCCTACGGTTTTTCGGTGCTGGGCATGTTCTGGTTCGGCACGACCTCATTTTCCTACTACAATCCGATCGGCATCTCCGCCAACTATCTGCTGCCCACCATGGGGCCCCTGAGCCTGCTCGCGGGCGTGGTGCTGGGAAGATTGCATCAAGCCATCGACGTCACCTTGGACCAGACGCTGATCCGCCGCACCGGATTCGTTCTGCTGCTGCTGCTGTTGGGTTTGGCGCTGTTTCAAGCGCAAATCAACTGGTACAAGAAAGAGTCCCTGGCAGCCATGATGGCCGTTCTCCTTTTGACCGGCGCCACCATGATCCGACCGCTGCGTCTGCCGGCTGCCGCCCTCCTCGCACGCGGCGCCGTGACGGTGGCCCTGCTGCTTTTCGCCATTCTGCCGCAACTGGCGCTACGCAACGGCGAATTGAGCGGTGAACCCATGAATCGCAGCGAACGAGACTTGGCGCAATCGTTTTTGTCCAAAATCGACCGCCCGACGGTGATCGTCACCGACAGACGGTCGAACAAATCGATCCCGTACCACTTCGCCCTGACGCTTCCATCCAATATCAAATTGATATCTTACAAAAATTATGCCGAGATCACTCCGGAACCCGGCACCCGTTATCTGGCATGGATCAATCGGGACCGCTTCAGAACCATGAACATGAACTATGGAAACGCCATTCCAGTCTTCGTGAAGGAACCGCCCTCAAGCTGGAAACTCATCGCGCAACAAGATCCCATCCGGATTTACGAACTGCCTGAGCAGGATCCCATGTCGGCGTTCCGCAGGACGCCGACACCTTGAGTTCTCTTCAATCATTTCACGTTGACCTCCTCCAACCCGTGGAGACTCTGCATGACCTGCGCGTCAGATGAAACCCACATCCCTGCGGATCTCGGCCCCATCCGGGAATCGTTTTTGGTATTCGGGGCGCCGACGATTCTCGCGCCGGAAATGGAAGAGGTCGCCGCAACACTGCAAGGTGGCTGGCTTGGCACTGGACCCCGGGTCCGGCATATGGAACAGGCCTTTCGGGAATACAAGGGGGCACCGTTTGCAGCCGGTCTCAACTCGGGCACGGCAGCGCTGCATCTGAGTCTCCTGGTGACCGACCTGAAACCGGGTGACGAGGTGATCACCACGGCCATGACTTTCTGCGCCACGGTCAACGCCATTCTCCATGCCGGAGCCACGCCGGTTCTGGTGGATATCGAACCCCACTCCCTCAATATCGATCCGGCCCAAATCGAGGCGCGTCTGACCGAGCGCACCCGGGCGATCCTGCCGGTACACTTCGCCGGCTACCCCTGTCGCATGGATGCCCTGCTCAAACTCGCCCATCGCCACGGATTGCACGTCATCGAGGATTGCGCTCACGCCATTGAAACCGAGTTCCAGGGCCAACGGGCCGGGACCATGGGGGATTTCGGCTGTTTCAGCTTCTACGCCACCAAGAACGTCACCACCGGCGAAGGCGGCATGGTGCTCTCCCGCACCGAGGAACATGACCAGCGTCTGCGCCTTCTTTCCCTGCACGGCCTCAGTAGGGACGCCTGGAACCGCTTCGGAAAAGGACACTATCGCCACTATCAGGTGCTGGAGGCGGGCTTCAAATATAACATGATGGACCTGCAGGCTGCCATCGGACTCCACCAACTGGCGCGCGTCGAAGAGAACTGGCTGCGGCGCAAAGCCATCTGGCAGTGCTATCAGGAGGCCTTCGCCGACTTGCCGGTCACCCTGCCGGTCGAGGCCCCGAATGACTGTCGACATGCCTATCATTTGTACACCATCCGGTTGGATCAGGAGCGTTGCGGCTGGTCCAGGGATGAAATCCTGGAACGCATGAATCGACAGAATATCGGCGTCGGCGTTCACTATCTGTCGATCCCGGAGCACCCCTTCTATCGGGAGCGCTTTGGATGGTCCCCGGACGACTGGCCGGTGGCACGCGATACGGGACGACGCACCCTCAGCCTACCATTGACTCCGGGCATGCACGATACCGATGTTGAACAGGTTGTCGAGGCCCTCCGCCGGGCGATGCACAAATGAAAGAGTTACAGGGTGCGATATGTCCCCACAAAGAATAAAAATAAAACCAATCAGCCTGATCTATCGGAATGTATGTCTCTATCGTTTGATCATGTCTCTACTCTACCCGGGTCAATATCGCGCCCGTTTCGCTGCAGTGACCTCCTGCCTGCATCCCGAGGAGCGCAGTGTGTTGGAACTCTGCTTCGGTGATGTAATCCTAGCCAGATATTGTCTCAACAGCAATAGACGGTGGACAGGATTCGATATTAACGACTCATTTGTCCGACATGCTAAAAAACTTGGATTTGATGCATACTGTGTTGATATTCTCAACAAACTAGAACTTCCATCCTCTGATGTTTGTATTATGATGGGATCGCTCTACCATTTCCATGAAAATCTACCATTCATATTCAGAAATATACTCACTGCGACTCCCAGACTACTCTTAATGGAACCTGTTGAGAATTTTTCTTCACGCCCTGGAGTGATCGGTGCTTTGGCGCGACTCTCCGCCAGTGTCGGCAAGGGCGATGAAGCGTTTCGCTTCACGCGCACTTCCCTAACCGACCGAATGGACGAGTTGAGTCGTCAACTCGGCTTTTCATGGCGCATCATCTCTGCGCAGGGTCGACAGATTTTGCTGGAGATCCACCGATGATTAGCATCGTCATCCCCGTCTACAACAGCGCCGACTGTCTGCCGGAACTGGTCTGGCAGATTCGTCAGCATGTCCCGGTGGACTACGCACTCATTCTGGTCAACGACCAGAGCCGCGACAATAGCTGGGAGGTGATCCGCGCCCAAGCCAGGGAGGATGCAGCCATCGTCGGCGTCAACATGCGCAAAAACGTCGGACAGGACAACGCCATCATGGCCGGCCTCCGCCTAGCGCAAGGGGAATACATCGTCATCATGGACGATGATCTGCAACATGCGCCAAGCGACATCATGCGGCTGCATGCCGCCTGTCGTCCCGATTACGATGTCTGTTTCGGTAAGTATCTAGAATTCCGACAAAACTGGTGGAAGGTGCTGGGAAGCCATTTCAACGGACTGGCAGCCACGCTGTTTCTGGGCAAACCGCGACACATCTACCTGTCCCCTTTCAAGATCATGCATCGGGATCTGGTCCAGGACATCATCGCCTATGAAGGCCCCTTTCCCTACATCGATGGATTGATCCTTTCGCATACCACCCGCATCACCCAGATCCAGGTCGAACACCAGAAACGTTTTGCAGGTCGCAGCGCCTACTCCCTGCTGAAATCGATCGC
>JADGBU010000138.1 GCA_015231295.1 Magnetococcales bacterium
GGGCTTCGCCCTTGGATCCCACCAGGGGCCAATGGCCCCTGGACCCCGATAGTGGTTGATGATGATGAGGGGGGGGGCTATTTGCCAATGCAGAAGGTCGAGAAAATTCGGTCCAGAAGATCCTCCTGGGTGACATGGCCAATCACCTCTCCCAGTGCATCCAGGGCGGATCGCAGCGGCATGGTGGTAAGCTCTCCGGGCTTGCCGTGAATCATCCAGGCTTCACACTCGGCCAGAGATTGAACCGCACGAAGCAAAGCCTCCTTCTGACGGACCACCATGATCACCACCCCTTCACCATCCACCGACATGGGCAGTAAAAGCTTGGCAATGTGATCCTCCAGAATCTCCATGCCCGCACCCGTCTCCGACGAAACCCGAATCGCGGGCAACTCCACCGGAATGCTGAGTGAGGATCCCGCGTAGAGATCCATCTTGTTCCACACCAAAAGGGTCTGATCCGCCGGGATATCCTCCAGCAACTCAAGATCCGCCTCGGTGACGCCCTGTTGAGCATCCATCACCAGCAGCACGCCATCGGCCTGAGAAAGCCGCTCGCGCGTGAGCTGAATCCCTTCCGCTTCGACCGGCTCGGCAGTGTAACGCAAACCCGCCGTATCCAATAATGTGATCCGCATTCCCTGGATCTCGATCGCACTTTCGATGCAGTCTCGGGTGGTTCCCGGCGTCGCGGAAACGATGGCACGCTTGCGACCCAACATTCGATTGAACAGACTCGATTTGCCCACATTGGGCCGCCCGACGATCACCAAATGAAAACCGTCCTGCAACCGAATCCCCCAACTCGCCTGCCGCAACAATGCTCCAAGCATCTCGGAAACCGCGCTGATCTCACGGATCAAACCGGAGTCGGGCAGGGGAGAGAGATCCTCGTCAGAAAAATCCAGATTGGCTTCCAAATGAGCTAAAATTGTAAGTAAACGATCGCTTGCGTTTGTGATCTGAATCGAAAGGGAGCCTTCGATTTGGCGTACCGCCTCACGGGCGGAACGCAGAGAGGAGGCGTTGATCAGAGAAACCACCGCTTCGGCCTGGGTCAGATCCATTTTTCCGTTGAGACAGGCGCGGCGGGTGAATTCACCCGGCATGGCCGGACGAATGCCAACGCCGCTCAGCAGTTCCAGTATGCGTTGAACCACCACCGGTGATCCATGCCCCTGAAGCTCGATCACATCTTCTCCCGTGTAGGAGTGGGGAGCCGGGAAATAGACCACCAGGGCTTGATCCAGGGGGGCGTGCGTCGTCTCGTCGGTGACATCCATCCGTTTGAGTTGACGCGGCTTGAAATCTTCGAGGGAAGCCCGGAAGCCATCCGGGCGTTGCAGCAGGGGAAGCAATCTTTGCAGAACATCGGAACCGCTCATGCGGATGATCGCAACGGCGGAAGTGCCGGGCGGCGTGGCGAGTGCCGCGATCGGCTGGTCATCGTGCGCCGGAAAAGAGCGCGTCATCGGGTCAATTGGACTCTTTTTTCATGATGTAGCCTTGTTGGGCGATCGACAGCACATTGTTGACCAGCCAATACAGCACCAATCCCGCCGGAAAGCTCAGAAACATCACGGTAAAGATCACCGGCAGGAAGAGCATCACCTTGGCCTGTACCGGATCGGCGGGAGCCGGATTCAGTTTGGTCTGGACCATCATCGAGGCCCCCATCAGCAGGGGCAGAACATAGTAGGGATCCATCACCGAAAGATCGTGAATCCAGAGAATCCACGGGGCGTGACGCATCTCGATCGACAGGAACAGCACCTTGTACAGCGCGAAGAAGACCGGAATCTGCACGACGATCGGCAGGCATCCGCCGAGAGGATTGACCTTGTTGTCCTGATACATGCGCATGGTTTCCTGCTGGAGCAGGGCCTTGTCATGGGCGTAGAGTTTTTTCAGCTCTTCCATTTTGGGTGCGAGTTTTTTCATGGCGTTCATCGAGCGGTAGCTCTTGGTCGCCAGCGGGAAGAAGAGCAGTTTGATGATCACCGTCAACAGCACGATCGCCATGCCGTAGTTGTGCAGAAAATCGTTGAAGAACAGCAGAACCTTCACCAGCGGCACGGCCAAAAAGTGAAACCAGCCATAATCGATGGAGCGTTCGAGTTTCAATTCGCTCATTTCGAGCGTGCGCAGCTCTTTGGGGCCGACATAGAGCTTGGTGACTTTTTCCAGGGTCGCGCCGGGTTGCAACTCCTGTTTGCCGGCCACGACGCCGATCCGATGGGTCGGCTCGTCAAAATCGAAATAGAACTTTTTCATGCCGCCGGTCTGTTCGGGAACCAGGGCCGCCAGGAAATATTTGTCGCTGAATCCGGCCCATCCTTCCTGGGCACTGATGCGCTGATCCTGTTTTTTCAGATCTTCGTAGACATGCTGCACCCGGACGTTATCCAGATAGCCCATGGGGCCATGGAAGTCGGTCATGGCCATGGCCTGCTGCTCATCGACTTTGGGTTCGATGCGGGCGAAGTGGGCGAAGTGGAACAGCGTGACGGGTTTGTCGCTGGTATTGATCACCCGGTCCGAACTGGAGAGCAGATAGGAGCCGGATTGGAACGTGAAGGTTTTTTCGAACCGAAGACCTTTGCCGTTATCCCAGGTGAGGGTGAGGGGGGCATTGGGGCCGATTTTGCCGCTGCCCACGCGGGACCAGACGCTTTTGCGGGTCGGCAGTTCGGTGCCGGTTTCGCCCAGAAAGCCGCTTTCTTCGAAAAAGAGGTTGGCTCCTGCGGCGGACATGAACTCGATGGGTTTGCCTTCCGGGGGCAGTTGCTCCAGGTATTTCAGGAATTTCAGTTGGGAGAGGGTCGCGCCGAGACTGGAAATCTGTCCCGACATCACGCCATTGTCGAACTCGAAGCGTGGTTCGTTGGCGGAAGCGGTCTCCTGGATGTGTGCCTGGGCGTGTTGCGGTTGCGGGGGTTTGGCCGCGTCCACGTTGGCCTGTTCCTGGACTTTTTGTTCGATGGATTGGGTCTCCTTGACCTGCTGTTCTATGGCCTGGGGCGGCGGGGCCAGATAGAGGTCCGAGAAGGTCTGAAAGACGATCAGGAGCAGAAATGACAAGGTGATGGCCAGGAGAGTACGCTGGTCCATGGCAGTTATCCTAGTAACCGAATCAAGGGACGGGGTCGAGTCCGCCAGGGTGGAATGGATGGCATTTGCCCAATCGACGCAGGGTGAGCCAGCTTCCCTTCAGCGCGCCGTATCGTGTGATGGATTCTGCGGCATAGTGGGAGCATGTCGGGTAAAAACGGCAACTGCTCGGCAGCACGGGAGAGATCACGAGCTGATACAGACGGATGATGCCGAGCAGAAGGGTACGCATGTTGGAGTTCAGTTGGGCTCTCGGATTTCATGGCGGGCGAGCAGTTCGCGCAGATTGAGGCTCAATTCCGCGTTGACGGTTTGGCCGGCCAGGGGTTTGGCGATGATGACACATTCGAGGCCGGGTTTCAGCTTGGGACGTTGGAGACGGAACGTTTCGCGAATGATCCGTTTGACCCGGCTGCGATGGACCGCGTTTCCCACTTTGCGGCTGACCGTGATGCCAATTCGGGTAGGTTCGGATTGGCCATCACGGGTCAGCAGGATAAACAAACGCGAAGTGGTTCTGCGTCCCTGGGATGAGACCCTTTGGAACTCTCGGGAGGTCAGAAGCCGTGCCGACTTCGGAAACCGGAAATCCTCAGGAGCGGCTTGGATCATGGGATCAGTTTATGGCGTCCTTTGGCGCGGCGGCGCGACAGGACTGCCCGACCATCGTGGGTAGCCATGCGGGCCCGGAATCCATGGGTGCGATTGCGGCGGATTTTGCTGGGTTGATAGGTTCTTTTCACTGGCGGGAATCCTTCTTCCTTGATTTTTGTATTGAACGGACCATCCATTATGCGATACTCTGCGGTTCAGGTCAAGCCAGTCGCATGGATTGTTTTAACGATTGAAAAAGAAGAGAGGGTCTGGGGGATTCTTCCCCCAGGGTGTTGTTTTTGGGTTTCATGAATTTTTTCAACAAGTCCAATTTTGAGAACGGTGTTGTTTTTAAATTCAACACCCTTGGGGATGAATCCCCTAGACCCTTTCTTTTTTTTGATGGTTGGTCCGGGTGGTGCGGTGTGATGAACGCTTGGATGTTTTGTGCGGGGATTGGTGCGGCCCTGTTTGGTTCCGTGGTGCTGACCTGGCAACAACCCTGGCTGACCACGCCTTTGCTGATCGTCATTTTGCTGATTCAGGCTCGTTTTCACCCACATCCCAACGATCGTCGGGCGATGATCTGGGCGGCGGCTCTGGGCACTCCCGCCGAGGCGGTAAGCGTCCATCTGGGGGAGTGGACCTATCACGCGCCTCATCTGATGGCAGGTTTGCCGCTCTGGATTCCATTGATCTGGGCCAATCTGTTTCCCCTTTATCGTCGTTTGGTCCGGACCATTCAGACCGCGCTGCCCGCGTCCGAATCCTTGCGATCCGGATTGACCATTCTTCTTGCGCTTGTCGTGACTCTCTACGCGTTTGCCACGCTCTCCCTGATGCACAAAACGCCGCTGGTTTATCTGCTCTATGCGGGATTTCTCATCGTCATGGCGGGATACTGGCGCAGCGAAACGGATCTGTTGTTGTTCGTGGTCGGGGCGTCCTTGGGAACTCTGGGTGAATTCACCTGCGTGCAACTCGGATATTGGCACTACTATCAACCCTATTTCCGATCCTGGGGCGTGGACATCACGCTGGCCATGGATTGGGGGTTGAGTACGGTGATCATTCATCGACTCGCCGAACGATCACGCCGGGGAGATTCCTGATCATGTATCCGATTCTGGCGCGTCTGGGGGATGTCACGTTTCACACCTACGGCGTCGTGATGATGTTCTCCTTGTTCACGATTTACTTTCTGGCACTCCGGGCGCGGGATCCGGAGTTGCTGGAACGGGCCCATTTGGGAGATATCAGTTTTCTGGTGGTCTTTTCCATCTGGTTTGGCGGGGGATTGGTCTTGCTGATTCAATCCGGGGATTTTTCCGTGGCGGCGTTGCGGGCGGGATTGGATCCCAGAGGATTGCATCGGGTCGGAACCATGGCCATCACGGCGGCCTTTTTTGTGTTGCTGTCCGGCTATTGTCTCTGGAAGGGGTTGCCGTTCTGGCGGGTTTTCGATTTTCTCATGCCCTATTTTGTGTTGGGCTATGGTTTGCAGCGGACCTTCGGCTGTTTTTCGGCGGGGTGCTGTTACGGTACGACCACCGAGCTGCCCTGGGGGGTGATCTTCGGAGAAAATGTCGCGGGTGGGGCTCCCTCCGGAGTCCGGATTCATCCGACTCAACTTTACATGGGGCTGGCGGCGTTGGGAGCCAGCCGCATGCTGCATTGGCAACGAAACCGTTGCCAGGCGTCACCGGGTGCCCTGACCGGATTGGGAATGGTGGCACTGTTTGGAATCTACTTTGCGGTCAGCTTCTGGCGCGGCGATCTCAAAGGAGAAATCCTGTGGTGGGGGCTGGAAAAAACGCAATGGCTCTCCTTGATCCTGACAGGCCTGGGAGCTTTGCTGTGGATCTTTCCCCGACGGTGGATCACTCCAGGGTCAGGGTCTGGGAGTTCTCGATGTAGCGATTGAACACTTCCAGGTTGAAGGATTTTTTATACTTCTTTTTCAATTCCCTGAAAAATGGGCATTGATGACAATCCCGTTTGGATTGGTTGGCCAACGAGGTGCAACTATTGGCCAGCTCCGGGGGAGCCAGTGTGCCGACGATGAAGATGCAGGCGCGTCCGCCATTGACCCCACCCAGAAATCCATCCGCCAACGAAAAGGAGGCTACCGGGCAGGTTCCCAATTTGGCTTCCTTGGCTCCGCCGGGTTCCCGGCCACACTGATTCTTTTCCCAGCAGTTTTTCATGGCGACTCTCCGATTTGGTCAATCGATCCAGCACACATTAATTGTCTGCATCTCTTGTGCCAAAGTTTCACATTGAGTTATTTTATTTAATTTCATAGAATTAGCAAGTCGATTTTGGGGTGTTTTTTGACAGATTCCCGGGTATTCATGGACGTATTGTTAAAAAATACTGATAAATCAAAATGATATGCATGTAAAATATTTTTTACAATGGCCTGTTTTTTTACACTCTGTTTGTCTGAAAAGAGGATCTCTCAGGCCTTGACCCACGGTTTCCTCCCCTTAGAATCAATTTTCGGCCAGAAAGGCGACTATTGACCCCTCGCGAACGGATAACAGAACCATGAAACGGTTGATTCAGATCATCTCTCCGGCGGATTCCACCTTCACCCCGATGAATTTCACCCGTCAGCCGGTGGTTCAGCGATTCTGGTATGGGGGATTGGCGGCGGGTTTGGCGGGCTTTGCGTTGGGTTTCGCCCTGTGGATGTGGCAACACGGGATCCTGGCGGTCGAGGGGGATTTTTATTTATACAGGCTCTGGCATGCGCGGGTGCAGATCGAAGGATTTCTGGGATCGTTTCTGCTCGGATTCGCTTTGCAGTCGGGGCCGCATGTCGCCGGTGGCAAGCCGCCCGCGTCGAGCCATTTGTTGCATATTTGTCATCTGCTGTGGGCGGGATTGGTGATTTCTCTGGCGCCTGACGATCGGCTGGCCATGGTGGGGGCCGGATTGGTGAGTGTGGCCTATGGGGCGGCGGGATATTTTCTGTTCGGGGTGACGATTCAGGGCAATCCCCGGTTGCGGCTGCCTCGGGGAATTCCGCTGGCCGTCGCGATGACCCTGATGGCTGCGGCTCCGTGGTTGCCTCTGGAGGATCCGGGAGTGGCGTTGTTTCTGTTGTGGTGCGGACCGGCCACCATGGCGATGGTGGCGGCGCAACAACTGATCCAGAATGTGATGGGGGGAAGCTGGCTTCAGGATCGTGGGGCCAGACATTTTGTTTATGCGTTGGTGGCGGCCTGGATCACTTCGGCGGCGGCGGCGTTCGTGACCTGGGGATCGTGGCGCGTGGCCGGTGCCTGCTGGTTGCTGACGCTGATCCTGCTGTTGCACGGAACCGGATTCGTGCCGGCGGCGCGTCGTTTCGGATGGGCTTCGATCAACGTCACCTTGTCTTTGGGATTTTTTCACGCGGTGATCGGCGCGCTTTGGATGCTGTTCGGGGAAGGTTCTCCGGATGTGGCGGTTCATCTGTTGGGGGCGGCCTTTTTGACCACGTTGATCGTCGGGGTCACGGTGCGGGTGGTGGGATTTTTTTCCGCCGGTGCGGTGGTTTCCGATCGGGTGGCCTCCTATCTGGTCGGGCTGTGGGGGGTGGTGGCCTGGAGCCGGAGTTTCTCTCCGGTCTGGCCGATGGAGGAACGCTGGACCCTTTGGATGAGTCTGGTCGGCGCGGCCATTCTGGGACTTTGGGGGGCGCGCACCGGCTATCGTTTATTGAAGATTCGTGATCTGGTGCCGGTGAGTTTGGGAGGTCGCAAGGCGTCCTGATTTCAGGATGGATCAGGAGTGGCGGTGGGGCAGGGGGGATCATCGTCACCGGAATCCGGTGGAATCTTCCCTCGGCAGCCGCTGCCCGATCTTGCGCCGCGCGTGAGGAATCTTTATTCTGGCATGTACTTTTTTTTGGGACATGGTGTCGTTCAAGCCGGTCTGCTATCATGGCGTGGTCAGGTTTGATTGGTCACTTATTGATCTGGAGGTTCGTGAAATGGTCGTGCTGGGAAAACAGGGATTGGCAGTGGGATTGCTCGGTGTGCTGATGACTGCCACCACGCTTTGGGCTTCGGATACTCCGCCCGCAGAGAGCGTGCGTCCTCCCCTGAACCATGTGCCTGCGGCCAATTGTGGCGAGTGTCATCAAGAGATTTATCAGCAATGGCAGAGTTCGATGCATGCCAAAAGCACCGCCTTGACCGATCCGATTCATGGGGCGGTCTATCGCATGGAGGCCGGTGATCCCTCCGAGGAGGGGGTGACTCATAAAGTGACCAACTCGTTTCCGGCCTGTTTGCAATGTCACGCGCCCATCGCCGCCCGTGACAAGACCACCAAACTCGACGCCAAACCGATGTACTCCGAAGGGGTCAATTGCGTCGCCTGTCACACCATGACCGCCTTCAAGGGCATTCAGGGCGATGACGGCAAATTGCAACTCGGAGCCTCGGCCTATGAATATTCCAAAGACAGCCTGCAAGGGCCGGAAGGGGTCTTCAACGGCAAACAACCCGTGCTCTCTCCGGGGGGCGGTCCCGAACCCAAGGTGAATGCGTTCCAGCATCGGGCCAGGTCGGAGCTGTTCAAGAGTTCCGATATCTGTTTGGGGTGTCATCAGACCATGGTCAATCCTCAGAAGGTGCCGGTCTGCACCATCGGTGATCTGCTGTTGGGCAAGGAGGTCAAGGAGACCAAGGTCAAGGGCAAGATGGTCAAGGAGTCCCGCGATGTGGTGGTTCCCACCTGTCAATCGTGTCACATGCCGGTGCTCAACGGCTTCGCCAGTCACGAGGTGCTCGGGGGGCACGATCCCGAAAAGGTACGCAAGTCGGTGGCCGTCACCCTGAGTGCCAAAGAGGATGGCGGGAAAATTGCCACCACCATTTCGCTCAAGAACACTTTGTTGCACTCCATGCCGAGCAGCGCGCCTTTCCGCAATATGGTGCTCAAGGTGTCGGCCCTCAATGACAAGGGAGAGGTGGTCTGGAGCAATTTCAAGGAGAATCCCGACAAGGAGGATCCGCAGGCTTTCATGATTCTCAAGCTGGTCAACAATGAAGGCCATCCGGTGATGCCGCCCCAGGCCACCAAGCTCGGAACCGATACCCGGTTGAAGGCGGGTGAAAAGCGACAGTTTCACTATTCGGTTCCGGCTGCCGGGGTCAAGACGGTTCGCGCGGAGCTGTTTTACAATCTGATCACCAAGCCGATGATGGAAAAGATCGGTGACAGTCTGCCCGAGGAGTTGAAGAAACCGGCTTTGGTGGGACGCGCCGAGGCGGTGATGTAAGGGATCGAGAAGACGAGGAAGGAGGGGGGCTTCGGCTCCCCTTTTTTTTTGAGTATTGAAAAAAAAGAGGGGGTCTGGGGGATTCATCCCCCAGGATTTTGACTTTTTTTAAAATTGATTTAAATAATTTTTATAATTAAAAAGTCCCAAGGGCTTCGCCCCTGGACCCCACCATGGGCCGATGGCCCCTGGACCCCGATGGGAAGGGCTTTCCGGGTGCGTGACACGTTGGTCACGCACCCGAAAGGTTTCAGTGCTTGGCGGCGGGCTTGGAGTACTGCTGCTTGCCATACTTCTGCATGAAGCGTTCCACGCGACCGGCGGTGTCCACGAGCTTGTGTTTGCCGGTGTAGAACGGGTGGCATTCGGAGCAGACGCCCAGGGTCAGGTCCGAGCCGGTGGAGCGGGTCTGGAAGACATGCCCACAGCCGATGCAGGTGTAGGTCACGTCTTTGTACTGGGGATGGATATCGTTTTTCATGGTTGTCATTCCTTGACCGTCAATTGTTCATGCTGGCGAAAAATTCCTCATTATTCT
>JADGBU010000139.1 GCA_015231295.1 Magnetococcales bacterium
ATAGCCTTCCACATACAGCCATTGGGCGGCGGCGAGCCGGTCCGGGGCCAGATCGTGGATCGAAAATCCTTCGGAGATGCCCAGATGGGTACACATGGTGCGTTCCGCATCCGGGGTGATCAGCACCAGGCATTGTCCGGTAGTTCCGGCGAGGGGGCGGTGTTCGAGATCGTTGTCCACGCCGTTGGTTTTCATGTCGCGGGCGAAGAAGCTGCCGTTTTCGTCGTGGGCCACCCGGCTGGAGTGGAAGGCGCGTCCGCCCAGTTGGGCCAGGCCGATGAGGGTGTTGGCCGACGAGCCACCGCAGGAGCGATGCTTCGGGGCGGTGCCGAGCTGGGCGAGCAGTTGTTGACGACGGGTTTCGTCGATGAGGGCCATGGTGCCCTTGACCAGACCGGCCTGGGCGAGGAAGTCGTCGGAAACCTTGACCTCCGTATCCACCAGGGCGTGACCGATGCCGTATACGTCGTAACGATTCATGGCGGGTTGTCCTCGAAACTGACTCATGGTGGCCGTCCCATTCGGCGGGTCAATGGCGATCGGGAGCCAAGGGGGTATCGATCAGGCGGGCCAGCAGGGGGGCGTGGAGCGGACCATTGGTGGCCAGAACCGAGCGGACCAGCGGGTTGACCTGATTGTAGCGGAAAGGCGTGCCATCCTTGTGGGTGACTTGACCTCCGGCCTCTTGCACCAGGAGTTCTCCGGCGCAGAAGTCCCATTCGTTTTTGGGGGAGAGGGTGAAGGTCATGTCGAAGCGGCCACAGGAGACCAGAGCGAGCTTGTAGGCGATGGAGCCCATGGTCTGAATGCGCCAGGCGTGGAGAAAGGGTTCCCAGTCGCCGCGTGCGGTTTCCGAGCGGCTGGCCAGACAGGAGGCCCCATCGAGTTCCCGGCGCAGGCTGGTGCGGACCGGTTGATCGTTGAGGCGTGTCCCTTTCCCCCGGATGGCGGTGAAGGTTTCTCCGGTGGCGGGATTGTGGACGCAGGCGAGCACCGGGCGTCCCTGTTCCACCAGGGCCAGGGAGAGGGCGAACTGGCCGATGCCGGCGATGAATTCTTTGGTGCCGTCGATGGGATCGACCACGAAGATCTGTTCCCGATCGAGTCGCTCCGGGTGATCGACGGTCTCTTCCGACAGCCATCCGCAGTGGGGATGGCTGGTGAGCAGTCGATGACGCAGCAGGGCATCGGCTTCCAGATCGGCTTTGGTGAGGGGGTTGTCGAGGCCCTTGTCGCGCACTTCCGCGTTGGCCCGGACGGTCTGGCCAGGGCGGAAGTAGGACATGATGACGACACCGGCCTCGTGGGCGGCTCGGATCATGGTGGCGAGGGTGTCCGGCAGTGCTGGATGAGCGGGCATGATGGGCGGTCTTGTCGGGTATGCGGTGTGGTGGAATCTTCTGGATGCGGTGAATATTATGGCATTCCAGTGCGCTTGTCCATGACCGCCACGCGCCTCACTCCTTGAAGAAGCCGATCACCTGTTCCAGCCGTTCCGAGTACTCTTTGAGGTGTTCGGAGTCCTGTGCCATGTTTCGGGAGGCGTCGGCGTTGCGACGGCTGATCTCCACCAGTTCTTTGAGGGCCGCGAGGATGCGATCGGCATGTCCCGACTGTTCGGAGCCGGAGGCGACGATCTCCTGGACCAGTTCGGCGGTTTTGTGGATATTGGGCAGCAGATTGCGCAGCATGATGCCCGCCTGTTCGGCCACCTGGGTGCTGCTGGAGGAGAGCTGGATGATCTCTCCCGCCGCCCCTTGGCTGCGTTCCGCCAGTTTGCGCACCTCCGAGGCGACCACGGCGAAGCTTTTGCCATGTTCTCCGGCGCGGGCCGCCTCGATGGCGGCGTTGAGGGCGAGCAGATTGGTTTGTCGGGCGATCTCTTCGATGATGGAGATTTTGTCGGCGATCTCCCGCATCGCCTCCACGGCGCGGGCCACGGCTTCGCCGGTTTTTTCCGCGTCCTGGGCCACCTGGGCCGCGATCTGACCGGTTTGCGAGGCGTTGCTGGTGTTGCGTCGGGTGGTTTCGGCGATCTCGCCCATCGCCTGGAAGGTTTGGCTCAGGCCATTGTCCTGTGCCTGACCGCCGGCGGAGATGAATTCCGCGTTGCTGGAGAATTCGTCGCCTTTCTGGATCAGGGATTCGGCGATGGTGCGCACTTCGGCGATGGTGTTCTTGAGTTGGCGCGCCATGTTTTGAAGCGCGGAAAGCGCGCCGGATTTGCACTCCCGGTGTTTGTTATCGGTCAGGTTGAGATGGCCTTGGGAAATGCGCAACGCGGTGTCGTGGATCACCAGTGGATCGCAGCCGAGTTGCGCGTTGATCAGGCGGATGATGGCGAGGGTCAGCAGGGCCAGCAGGATCATCAGGGTGGTGGAGAGGGTGGCGACCTCCCGGATTCGTTTGTGGATGGCGGCTTCCACATCATCGACATAGATGCCCGAGCCGACGATCCAGCCCCAGGGCTCGAATCCTTTCACGAAGGAGAGTTTGGCGACCGGCTTGTCCTGGCCGGGTCTGGGCCAGAGGTAGGGAACGAAGCCCGCGCCATCGGCTTGCACCACCTTGACCATCTCCACGAACAGATGGGTGCCCGCCGGATCCTTGAAGCCGGACAGATCCTTGCCATCCAGTTCCGGTTTGAAGGGATGCATCACCATGGCCGGCTTGAAGTCGTTGATCCAGAAATAATCCTTTTCGCCGAAGCGCAGCCGTTTGATGGCTTCGCGGGCGGCGGTCTGGGCCTCTTCCTGGGTCATCCCCCCTTTGGTATGCCGTTCGTGATGATAAACCAGCAGCGAATGGGCGGTTTCCACCAGATTGCGCGTTTTGTTGCGCCGATCCTCCATCATGTTGCGGCGTTCGTCGAGAATGGTCAGACCGCTGATGGTCAGCAGACTCATCAATGCCATGATCACCAGGATCCAGATTTGGGTTTGCAGTTTCAGCATTTTTAGAATGTGCATGGCCGTGCTCTCCGAATGTCAGAGATGAGTGGCTGAGGATCTGTTCAATCTGTATGTTGGTGCCCATTGAGTGTAAAAATAGCGGTGATTGGTTGTGTTGTCAAGATTTGCAATAATGGGTGGCGTATATACAAATCAAAATATAAGCGGAATGGGTTGTGTGTAGGGGATCAGTATTAAGTAATATTCTGTTTATTGTCCGCCGGGATGGGATGCGTGTTCGGAATTGTTTTGGATTCGGGAAGAAGGAGGGGGCATGATGAAGGCCTTCGCGGGCTTTGATCCGGGGGTGTGTCGTCGGGTGGGGGGTGGGGGTGAGGGGCGATTGTTGGCCGGACTGGTGCGGGCCGGAGCCGGAAAGCGGGTGGCGGAGTTGGGGTGCGGGTGCGGGGAGGTGGCGATTCGGGTGGCGTTGGCCCATCCCGAGGTGCGGGTGGATGCGTTGGAGCTTCGGGAGCGTTTATGCGTCGAGGCGCGCCGACTGGTCGAAGTGTATGGCGTCGGGGCGCGGGTGCGGGTGCTGACCGGCGATGTGCGCGCGTTGCCGGATGCCATGACATCGGGTCATTATGCGGAAGTGTTGTGCAATCCACCGTTTTTTTCGCCCCGATCCGGGCGATTGCCACCCGATCCGGATCGGGCGGCGGCCCGTTTTGAGTTGATGGGAGGCCTGGAGGATTTTATCCGGGCGGCGGTTTCCTTGTTGGAACCGGGCGGCTCGTTCCATTTGATTCACCGTCCGGAGCGGTTGACGGAGTTGTTGTCGGGTTGTGTGCGGCATGGTTTGCAACCGTGGCGGTTGGTGCCGGTACACGATCGTCCGGATCGGGCGGCGGTATTGGTATTGCTCAGTGCCCGCAAGGGGAGTGGCGGGTCGGGGTTGATTCTGGAGGCGGCGCAGGGATTGCATGCGGAGAGGTGATTGATTCCTCCCTCTTATCCTTGTTAAGATGGATTCGGGAGCCCGTGCGACGATCCGTGCGTGGAAGAGAGCAAAACCCTGTCCAGAGTGTCACGGAGACGCGGAGACGATGCCACAACCGACCCTGATCACGATTTTTTTGCTGATCTGTTCCAATGTTTTCATGACGTTCGCCTGGTACGGCCACCTGAAGCATATGCAGGAGCGGACCTGGTACGTCGCCGCGTTGGTGAGTTGGGGTATCGCCCTGTTCGAATATCTGCTTCAGGTTCCCGCCAACCGGATCGGTTTCACCGTGTTGTCGGTGTCGCAACTGAAAATCATGCAGGAGGTGATCACTCTGCTGGTCTTCATTCCCTTTGCGGTGTTCTACATGGGACAACCGTTGAAACTCGACTATCTTTGGGCCGGTTGCTGTCTGGTGGGTGCGGTTTATTTCATTTTCCGCACATGATGCGCGCTTTTCTGCAACCGGGATTGTTTCTTTTGCTGGCGTTTTGCGCGGCCTTTCCCGCCGCCTTCGCGTTGCTGCTCCTGATCGCCACCTTCTACGCCACCCACGATCTGCTGTGCAGTCGCAGGCTTCACGATAAAACTTATCTCGGATATGTTCAGCCTTCCATTCAGGTGCGGGACCGGGCCTGGATCTGGTATCAACTGCTGCTGGTTTCCGGCTACGCCTATGTACTCTCCTGTCGTCTGCCGCATGCCTATCTGGCGGTGGTGGCGGTGGTGCTCCTGACTCTGACGCTGCGTCTCCGTCTGCGGGATGGGTTTGCCCAGAGACGATTTTTTCTGTACGGTTCTCTGATGATCGGGCTTGGCTACTCCGTGATTGCGCTGCTGGCGGGTCAGATCTCCCTGACCGCTGTCGTCTGGTCGGTGCTGGAGGGGGTGATCCGTCCACCCAACGCTTGCGGGCTGGTTCAGCTTTTCGACGCCTTCAATGCCCTGACCGATGCCATGATCCGCCTGTTGCCTTTTCCGTTCGATCTGCTGCTGGCCCCTCTGAACCTGAATCTGCTGTTTGGTCCCTTGGTGACATCTCTGGTATTGGCGATTCTCAAGCTGACGGAGCGCGTCGCCGCTTGGGATTACTCTTCCCGTTGAAAGAGGGTGCGCTGACCCGCATCCGCCAGGATGGCTTCCACCCGGTGTCTCCACCACTGTCCGAATTCGCGTCGTTGTTCGACGGTGGCCTGTTGACTCAGCACCAGGGGCATCAACGCGCCCAGGCGGGGATGCGGGGGAATGGCGGCGGGCGAGTACTCCAGGGCCACCTGCGCGCCGGTGGAAATCCGTTGGAAGCGGAATGGTCCCGAGGCGGCGCGTCCTTCCTGAAAACGCATCAGGTTCATACGGTTGCACTGTCCCGCCAATCCCTTGAAGCCGTTCTGGGCCGCCGCTCCGCTCACCAGGGTGAAAATTTGCGAGATTGGTCCTGTCACCCCTGCTTCCACCGGGCCGGGCACGGTGATGGCGATGTCGCCACGGATCGGCACGGTATCGGGATGAAGCAGCTCCAGAGCCCGTCGGATCAGCAGGAAGGCTCCGGCCACCGTGGGGCAGGCATGTCCGGAGAGCTTGACCGCATCGTTGAAGGTATAGACGAACGGTTCCGATCCCGCGCCGAGCAACTCGGCCAGGGGATCGAAAACGGTGATGCTCGGGGTCTCTGGAAACATGCCGCCCTCTCGGGTGTCGCTGGAGAAAAAGGAGTGGAAACCGCAGGTTCGGGTTACGGCATGGCGTCGGGCATGCCGAGAATGGTATCGATCAACTCGCGGACCACACCGGCTCCACCGGGGGTTTTCAGCACCCGCCAGGCCGCCTTGCGGACCGGGGGCATGGCATCGGCCACGGCGATCGGAAATCCCGCCAGACGCATCGCGGGCAGATCGTTGACATCGTTGCCGACAAAGAGAATCCGTTCGATCTTGAAGCCTTGTTCTTTGCACAGAGCCTCCAGCGAGGCGCCCTTGTCCTTGACCGCCTGAAATACCGGCAATTTCAATTTTCTGGCGCGTGCGGCCACCACCGGATTGCTCTCCGTGGACATGATGAAGGCCGGAATTCCGGCGGCACGCAGAATGTCGAAGCCCATGCCATCGCCGCGACTGCAATAGACCGCCTCGGTGCCATCCTGATGCACCAGCACCCGATTGTCGGTCAACACGCCGTCGAAGTCGAAGACGATGGCATCCATCCACTCCAGGGGGTTGCCTTTGACCGGTTCCGGGAGATTTTTGTCACTAGTCAGCTCTTGGGCCATGCGGGAGAGGGCGGTGGAGTCGATCTCCTGGCTCTCTTTGTCATCCATCAGGAACAACGTGACCTTGCCGCCGACCAGATGTTTGGTTTCCCGCAGCAGGTCGAACCGGCTGATGGTGATCGAGCCGTTTTCCCGATAGCTCTTTTCGGATTCGTTCATATCCTGGGGGCGGGAGCGGTGGCGCAGGTTGTAGCCGGGTTTGGGATGACGGGCATTGGTCCAGAACAAAGCCGGCGTGGCGCAGACGCTCACCAGGGAGTCGGCCTTTTCGGCCTCGAATTGCCAGATGGCCGCCGTGACCCGACCCGGAGGACGCAACGGGGTGGAGGGGTTGAGGATCATCACCGCATCGGGTTTGTAGCCGCTTTTTTTGTGCAGCTCTTCCAGGATCGGGGCCAGGGCCACCTCCAGGGCCACCCCTTCCCGCGACAGGGGGGCATGGATCAGAATCGGGACATCCGCGCCGGCCATGCGGGCGGCTTGGGCCACCTCTTCGTGATCCGTGGCCACCACGGTACGGTTGACCGCCGGACAGCTCAAGGCATGTTCGATGGACCAGGCGATGAGGGGGCGTCCGGCGAGATCTTGCAGATATTTGCCGGGAGCGGTTCTGGAGCCGCAACGGGCGGGAATGATGGCGAGCAGGTTCATGAATTCATCTTTGACTGGTAAAAGAAAAGAAGGGGTCTGGGGAATTCCTTCCCCAGGGTTTTATCCTTTGAAATCTCACGAACAGGCGCGACAGTGATTGACCTCGACCGTCACATGATCCAGGCCGCCGATGCCGCGCAGCAGGGACTTGTAGTGATCCGCGCCTTCCGGTTGGTGGGTGATGAGCGAAACGATGCAGGCATGGCTGGCGGGACCGACCCGCCACAGATGCAGATCGGCGATTTCGCACGTTTCATCTTCCCGAAACCGTTGGCGGATCTTGTCGCGCAAGGGGAAGTTGTCTTCCGCGTCCAGCAGGGTCGTGGCGCTGTCGCGGATCAGTCCATAGGCCCAGACCGCGATGACGACGGAACCGATGAGGCCCATCAAGGGATCCATCCAGACCCATCCCAGGGTCATGCCGCAAATGAGGGCCACGATGGCCGTGACCGAGGTCAGGGCATCGGCCAGCACATGGAGATAGGCCCCCTTGAGATTGTGATCCTGATGCGTGACCGGTGTCTCGTCGTGATGGTCGTCGTGATCATCGTGATGGTCGTCGTGATGATCATCGTGGGCATGATCGTGATGGTCGTGGTCGTGATGAGCCCCATGCCCGTGATGATGTCCGTGATCGTGGGCCCCGCCGAGCATCCAGGCACTGGCGAGATTGACCACCAAACCCGAAACCGCGACCAGCAAAGCGGGACCGAACTCCACCGGAATGGGAGAAAACAGACGCTGCAGGGATTCCAACGCCATGAGCAGAGCCACGATGCTCAAGGCGATCGCGCTGGCGAAGCCGCCGAGCGGCCCGGTCTTGCCCGAACCGAAGGTGAAACGGGGATCGTTCGCGTGACGACGGGCGAAAGCGTAGGCGAAAGCCGCCAGTCCGAGGGCGGCGGCATGGGTGCCCATATGCCAGCCATCGGCGGTGAGTGCCATCGAACCGGTCGCGTATCCGGCGATCAACTCGACGATCATGGTGATCAGGGTCAGACCGATGACCCAATGGGTCCGCTGCTCGGCGGCCAATTTTTCGTGCAGTCCGAAGTGGTGTTCGTGCAGCCAGGTCTGATGGACGGTCACTTGACGAAATCCTTGAGAAGAGAAGAGAGCAGAATGCCATCCGGCCAGATCAGTTCATGACCACTGCCAGCGATCCGGGAGGTGGCGCGTCCCCGCAGGGCCGGGACGTTGTTCATCTCCTGGCTGACCCCCGGCACCAGAAAATCTCCCATCATCAGCGGTCCGCCCCGCAGCACCGAAATGTAACGGATCTCCGGATGGGGCTGATTGTTGAGCCAGAACAGCAAAGAGCCGGGATGCTGACGCACGATGTCGAAATAAAGACCACGCGAAATCTTGAGCGTCTGATAGCCGCTGCCGCCGAAAAAATCCTTCACCACCTCCACCGGCCACACATCGTCCGTGGCGTCGAGAGCCTGTTCGGCCAACGGGGTGCCCAGATGCGGCGTGGCGATGGTGATCAGCGCGGCGGGATTGGGCACCTCGCCGCGAACGAGAGCCAGACGCAAAACCAATCCCCCCACCGAGTGCCCGGCCAGAATGAACCGCTCCTTGGGATGACGGGCGGCCAGCAGACGCAGCATCGGACTCAGATGATCGGCCTGAATGCTCAAGGGCGCGATCGCGGGAAGCTCCACGAGATAGATCTTGCGCTCCGCCTTCCGTCCCGGCGCGGCAATCTCCTGAACGCCACCCGGACCGGCCATCAGAATTCCGGCCCGTTGCCATCCCTGTCCGGTCAACGCCTGAACCACACCGCTTTGTTCCCACGAGGCCGAACTGCCCAGATAGCCGTGAGCCAATAAAAGTACCTCGGATTGACCCTTGACGGGAATCAGAATCGTGGACAGGAGGATCAACAGGGCGATGATGTGCGGCGTCATGGTCGTTCTCCTCGTGCGGTTGGAAGGGGGATGACGGCTTGCGAGGGGCTCTGGAAAGCAATTATGGTGCGGTCCGGGCGGGAGTTCAAGCGTTGCCCGTAAAAGAGTACAATGCCGGTTGCGTTTTGAACGCGAGAATGGGAAAATTGCCACCATCAAACGTGTTGATCGTGATGGGAGAGTCGCCATGGATATGAATCAGGATCTCAAGAATGTCGGACTCAAAGCCACGGCCCCTCGAATGAAGGTGCTGCGTCTGTTTGTCTCCGATTCGGGTCAGCACATGAGCGCGGAAGATGTCTACAAGCGTTTGATGAGTGAACACGAAGATATCGGTCTCGCCACCATCTACCGGATTCTTACCCAGTTTGAACAGGCCGGCCTGCTCTCCCGCCGACATTTCGATGGCGGAAAGGCGGTCTATGAGCTGAATCAAGGGGATCATCACGATCATCTGGTCTGCATGCAGTGTGGCCGGGTGGAAGAGTTCGTCGATGCCACGATCGAAAAACGCCAGGCCGAAATCTCCCGCGAACGGGGATTCATGGTGGTGGATCACTCCCTGTCTCTGTATGTGGATTGCCTCAATACCCACTGCCCCAATAAGCCCGCGCATCATTAGGATCATGAGCATCGCTCCCGTTCCGGAATGTCGATCGAATGTCGATCGGGCATGTTGCGCCTGGGCGACTCTCCGGTTGCTCCGTCCTGCACCGCCTGCGGCGGTCTGATGGGCGCGCTGCGCGAATGGCTGCGCCATTCGCTTGTCTGAAAAGCGCGCC
>JADGBU010000140.1:0-5944 GCA_015231295.1 Magnetococcales bacterium
TGCAAGCCATCCTCGTCCGGGAGCCGCAGGTTTCCGGACGGGTGGTCTTCATTGGTGATGGTGTTGCCAGGGTGGCCACCAGCCGGGGCGTCGTCGAGGCTGCTGCGTCGGAGGATCTGGCTGTGGGCGATCTGGTGGTGATCCGTGATCGCCAAACGATCAAGATGCATCGGGACTGGAGCGGGTGTTCTACGTTTGAAGGCGAAAGAGTGGCATCAAGCGTTTTTTCGAGGATCGCAGTGGTGCGCCGGACTCGACCCGGCTTAGGGAATCCGATGCACCACCTGATCAAGCAGGCTCAAGCGGGATCACCGCCATTTTCTGCCTCGCCATTGCTGTCGTCTCCCGACGACACGCTCCGGCGCTTCCCGTGCAGTGTATCCGGGTCTACGGCGCGGGACTCGACCCATGGGGGGGAATCCGTTGCTTGGCGGAAAATTTGGCAGATTCTGCAGGGGGATGCCAGTGATGTGGAAGAATTTTTATTGATCGGCGCGGCAACAAGGCACTCCAAGCACGGCTGATCACCGGCTAAAACTGAAGAATTTTACTTCGCTATTGACATACGGGTACAGGAAGAAGACGAGATGCCGATATGTTTTGTGTGATTGTCTCTGTCCTTTCCTGTATGTATGAGGTTGGATCATCCTTCTCCAGACGCCATCCTGACAAAAGATTCACCATCAGTCGGCTCAAACTTGCGGCATGCGTGGGTCAATACAGACAGTTTGCGGTGTATAGTCTTCTCAATCTGTGCCAAACCGGTTGTCGTCACGCTCAGGTAAACGCCTTCACCCCAGATGACGTCTTCCTCGACATCCACAGGTCCACCATCTCGCCACCATACCATCCTCGCCACGATTTGCCCGAAACAATCCAAATAGATCTGCCAGTTGTTCGGATGCATGCGCCATCCCAGTCGATGCAACCAATTTGGGCAGATGATGAACTTGTACCCCGGGATTTCCGGCCAAAAGCTGATGGAAAGGCTGCGCACGAAGGTTGGTGCCAACTCATTACTCACCGCATGGAATCCATTGACCCACAATGCCTTGGGTAGCAAACCAAGCCAGCCAGTGATCCCGACATGATTACCAACTTGCAAAAACGGCGCACGAATGCGTTCCATCTTGAATCGTGCCCGCCGAAACTCATAAATTTCAAAAGTTGAGATTTCGGCGATCACTTTTTCATTTGACGTGGTCAACAGCACGGTATCGCCATCAACACCATGCATCCACTTCTCCCCGGCATCGCTGCCGCTCCATGCACTCTCTGCCGTCGGTCTTGGCATGAACTGTGGTCTGGGTACCGGTACGATTTGTGGCAATGTCGGGGCTGGATAATTCATCAGATGAAGCAACCATGATATCTCATCGTTTGTAATCATCCCGGCTCGCCGCAGCTCACCGGCAACGTGGCGCAAGGATCTGGCTGTCACAGTAACCTGTGGTCTCCAAAAAAACTGTATCCGCATTCCCGTGCGGTCAAGATTGGCAATGAGCTGGTCAGTGGCCATTTTACCGAAATACTTCAACCCGCCCCATTGTCCAATAAACATCCTGCTGCGATGTTGAATGTGGGCAATCGTTACATGCCGCCTTGCCAGACGTTTGATCAGACTACGGAAGGTGGTCCAATCCATGGGATTCTCGGTGAAAATTTTACCCGAACTTGCGTCAACAAATGTCGGGGCTTCGAAATTATTATCCTGGATTTCGAGAATGAAACTATAAAAAGGTGAAAGTTCGCTCCGGGTCATGAATGTTGCGATTCCCCAGTGCTTCGAAAGGATCGACGCAGCCTCCGCGACTGCGTAATCGGGATGGTCTATCAATGCAGCGACTTTCTCACGCAACACGATGTCCTGGATCTCTTGTGTGTCCTGTAACATGAGTTGCATGGCTTCGGCAGGTTCATCGTCAGTGCCGTCCAACAGCATGCCGATCAGACACTGGAAGATCCTCTTCCCGCCCGGACTGGATGAGAGCATCAAGGCACCAATCCGGACATGCCGTTGCATCTCCGATAACGGCATGGAAGCAGCCCAACGAAAGAGTGTCGCCATCATCTCTTCGTCGCTCATGTCAGTCCGATTGACATCAAACGGATGACCGATGGCGTACTCACGGGTAGTGGCAAGTTGCTCTGCCAGCAGATCCCAGATTGCAGGCCAATCAGGGGTATGCGATATGACTAGCAGGATTTCATCGATCTCCAGCAACACTGAATCGATGGACTCCCCCCCTGTTGCCAAGGCATCAACGAAATGCCGGTACGCCTGTGGATGCACGTCAGGACCATCCAGTTTCACACGGGCACGGAAGTCTCGCAACATTCCTCCTCCCGTCCATTCTGTCCAAGTGGCTCGTTCATCGGAACCAGCCACATAGTTGGCCACCAACCGTCGAGCGTAGTCTTTATGTCCAGCGTCCAGAGCCAAATCAACAAGCAGGAATCTCGCACGTGAATCCTTTTGCAAGATTGTCCATTGGTCGAACATGTCAGAGGCCGTTTGAAAGTCGGCATCAGGTGCCAGCCGGTAAAAAGCACTTGACGCCATATAACCGGGACTATCGGGATTATCATCATGTTCAAAGGCGAGTTTCAAATCATTGAGACTTTTGATTTCGTCGTACTCCATCGCCGTATCGGAATGTCTCGCTGAAGGGGATTCTGCCGTCCAGCGCTGCAATGCGGTATCAAGTACGGTACTGGTGTGACTGCGCTTCTGGGCTGCCAAACGCAACTTTTGCAGCAGCACGCTGCGTTCGTGGGCTCGGCTCTCGGCTTCAATGGCCGCACGGAGCGTTTCCACTAAATTGTCAATTTCGCTTGCTGACACCGCATTCACAGCAGCGTCAATGAACTCGCCCAGATGTCTCTCGCGGAAATAAGGCTCCTTGTAATAGGGAAGAGCCAGAGAACACCACGTGATGCCGCAGACCATTGCCAGGTCTGGTCGGCGCTTGACCGTACCCAGCAGCAGTGCATCGATCATGTTGGGCCAGCCGATCGTGCTTTTATCCGACAAGGCGCGGGCGGCTTCGAACCCTGTGCGAGCGTCGTGCAAGACAGCCTCGGCGATCAGCGGGGATGCAAGTCGGTAGGCACTGTCTCGGCCTTCGGTCTCCATCATGCCAGCCACTTGGCGCATCAGAAAGGAAACTCGTTTGCCACGCCGGGTTGGGTCGGCAATGTCAGCGCGAACAAGCAGTTTCAACCATGTGTCATACAGGGGATCCTTTTTTGCCGGACGATCATTGCCAAGGCTCTCTTTGAGTACCTGATCGAGAAGTTCACGGGCACGTGTTTGATTGCCTGTTTGCGAAAAAGCAGTCGCCAGCATGGCAAGACCATCCACTTGTGCGCCAGGGGTGTCTTCCCGAAGCAATACAACGGATGGTTCGAGCCGACGCGACGCTTCTTTGGCATCTTCGTTGATCCGGTAGATCTCCAGGGCAATTTCACGTCTCAGGCTGGCGCGTATGCCATGCTTCTCATCTGCCCCCTCAAAGGCGTGGTCAAATTCGGCCAACACCAACGAAAACTCCTCCTTTCCGCATAAATCAGCAGTCTGAAGCAGTGTTTTGCCCAGCACTGGGGCCGCTTTGATGATCTGGCTGATCGCAAAAAAATCATCGCTCCCTTGAGGTGTTACCTGCGCCAGGTAAGACAGTACCCTTGCCGTCAAACGAGCCACATCACCACGGGTGATGGTGCTGCTGCAGGTTTGCACTTCCCCCTGCAGGGTGCCAACAGCACAGGCATACAATTGAAGGGGACGCAGAATCGCGCACTTTGAAGGTTCCACCGCAGTCTCTGGCCGCCCAAGCAATGCAGAAAGTTGGGCGTGTTCCATCACAGCACGGAGCAGATATTCTGGAATATTGTCGTCAGTCTCATTGTCAAGAAGTGCAATGGCAGGAACAGCCAAGCTATCGAAGATGCGCTGCGCCATGTGGATCTCAGATGAATTCGCCGCAATCAATGCCATGCTGCGACGCCAACCGTTCGGAGCTTTCAAGAATTGCTTATGATCAATTGCTCTCTTGAACAACTCCATGGACTTTTCATGTAGGCCTTGTTCGTGAGCACTCAGCCCTGCATGGAGCAACAGAGTTGGCTGCAGCTCAATCCGTAAATCCATGCCGTTGATAATTCTTACTATATCAATATCAGGATCGGCAGCGATCATTGCCAGAACCACCTCTTGGCGCAGCTCCTCGACCAGTTGCGTTACCATCTTTTCGCGGTGACCGACATCCAAATCAAACCTTGCGTTAGACAAACTGTCGATTGCCCTTTTGATTTGTTCCAGATCCCTGAAATGGATCACCCGGCGCGCCCATTGGACGAACTTTTCCTGATCATGAAGGATATTATGGAGATCAAGACGACCGGTCAGCAACTGTTGCAGAGGTTCCAGTTTCTCGAACAGATTTTTTGCGCGAGCGGCTTCACCAGCAGCAAGCAAGGCATCGACCACCTCATAGCCTTCATTGCCGTACTCCTCGGCACAGGCCTGTGCCGCATCCAAGTCCCCGATTGCCAAAAGGGCCTTGGCCAGATATGGAGCATTTTCCAGCGTTGTCGATCTCCGGTCGATTTCGTCTTGGGCCAACGGCAGCCGCATGGCCACCGTTGCATCCAGTTTTTGTGATTTGGCGGCAGACGCAAACGCAAGCCGAATATCCCCCAGCAATTCACTGAAGGGGCGCATCTGGGCAAATTGTTCTCGAAAGCGTGTCGGCTGCGCTAGTTGCAGCACAGCCGCGTGATCCTGGGCGCGTGCCAGATAACGCAGTTCAAGCCAACGCTGAGGGGTATCGTTCGGAGCTGAACGGGCTAGGTTTGCCAACTGGCGATAAATCCTGGCTGAGTAGCCGGCATCCACCTCATCCAGACGGAGATACGGCTTTCTGATGATGTACAACCGAAAACTGTTATGGAATACGCTCCACCCCTGTGAGCTTTTGACAAGCAGATGTCTGGCGGCCTTCAGAGCGCGTTCGATATCCGGCTCTGGAACTGCCTGGATCAGCAACGTCAATGGAATTGGCCCTTCGGCGCGCGCGATGTAATCCAGCACACTGCGTGCCCTGTCGTCATCCTTTATGTCACGCCAAGCCGACTCATAGATCGTTTCAAGATCACCTTCAAACCTTATGGAGCCACCGAGAATTTCCAGTCGGCGGTTTCCGTCTGCTTCGCGCAATGCCTCGATCAGATAGCGCGCTACCAGTGGATGGCCGTGGGACAGTTCGAAGATTTGATCTCGATCAACAGACGTATCAAGATTGAGCAAATCGGCCATTCTGTGGACGGCCTTGCGTTTCAGGGGCGAGACAACGACCTTCCGACCAGTTGCATCGGCTTGGTCTCGTACCGAGGGCTTCAGATCCTGCAGGTCAAGCCGTTGGGTGCCCAGCACGAACAGCACCCCGTCAGGAATGGAAGCAGGCAGTGGCAGTTCTGCGAGAAACGAGTGCTGCGGATTCTCTTCACGCGGCACATGATCCAATCCATCAACTACAATGAGAGTCCTAATCTGATCTTGTTGGTAACGATTTCCGGCCTGTTGAAGCAGGACTGAAAAGTGCTCCCTCCGTTCTGAACTTGTATTATTGCGAAAACGCACTCCTTGCAGGCCGGTTTTTTTGAGTTGGGATGCAACATCGTCAAGAAAGTCATCCGCCTCTCCGCGCCCAATCCCCTGGCCTGTTCCAGGGACATAGGCTAGGTACCGTATCACCCGCAGATTGATTTCTGTGGCCAAACAGGTCTGCAAAAGGGTGGACTTTCCCGTGCCAGGCGGGCCGACAAGGGCGATATAGCCGCTCACAAAAATGCGAATGGCCTGCAGAAGTGCGTCCTCGGTCTCGACATTGCGTTGTACATGCGCTCCCACCGGGAAAAGATGGGGGTGACGGGTAATGGTGCT
>JADGBU010000140.1:5995-8014 GCA_015231295.1 Magnetococcales bacterium
AATTTTGGCAGCAGCTTCGCAATTTTCTCGGAAAGTCGCGCACCTTCCGGGGAGAGCCGATGGAGTTGCACAAAATCGGCTGCAGAACCGTACAACAGGCGAAATCCGAATAAAAACTGCTCGAAGTCTTTGGCAAGGCATGAAGCCTGACGCAAGTCATCCATGAAGTTCCACCAGCGCGTTGCTCGCCACTCCTCAAGTGTACGCCTGGGATGTTGTTCGAATTCCGCCAGGAACGCTGCGCTATGGTCCGCAGGATTGCTGCCCACCTTATCGTTGGTTGACGGGATATCGTTGGTAACAAGATGAATCTCAATCGTCTGATTGGGATGGACAGATTTCAGGGACTGCCATGCTGCGACAAGTGGTTTGAGCAGGCCATCCTTCCCCATCAGGAGTGTACGTAGCGTAAATGTTTCAGAGAATTGCGACGTCTTGAACTGATGACCGACAACTCGGTCTGCGAAGCCGAGCACCACATCATCCGCAATGCCGGCTGTTCGGTCAGCCAGACCAACCCAAAGCAGCTCATTGCGATCCAGAGCCGCGTAGATCGCTGCGGCTGATGACTCGTATTGGCGTACATAGCCACGCTGGGCACGACGCTCGCCTTCGCCGGGCGCAACTCTCACTTCAGCCATGGAGCCTCATGGCAATCTTGCCCCTCCGCACCATTGCACCATTGCACCATTGGACGCATGAATCCTCACTGCAACTCCGGGATATCCGTGGCCGGTGGGGAATGGCTGCCCTTTCGCACGGCAACCCAGCACTCGGGCTTTTTGGCCCATTCGGAAATCATCCTGCCCTCTGATGTCTCGTGCAGAACCTTGTTGACCTCTGTCGCCCAGGTTTGAATCTGCTCCTGCAATTGAGGGGAAATGGCCTGCCTGAGCCATATTTTTTCAAGATCCATCCGGTTTCCCAGACGGTTTGCCAAAAGGGAGACGGTATAGGTTGTCACGTTCGCCTGAAAGGCCGGAAACATCGGACGAACCAATTTCTGGGTGTCCTTGTACAGAATCGCCTTGGCAATCATCTTTTTGAACTCCACGACGTCAGGCAGGGAGCCGGAGAAGCCATTTCCGTCATCACCGTCAATCCGGTCCATGAACCTCATGAAGTTCTTTTGTGCCCCGAAACTGACGGAGTCGGGCAGCTGATCCCAGGCATTGATGTACTTTGCCAGATCGGTCTTGATGATTTTTCGTGCTGGCGGAATGGCCTGCCTGAGGTTGCGCAGCTTCGCCGGGGTTGTTCCCTCCCTGGCAAGCATCGTGTTGAAGCTTCCGGCCGCCCGCTCGTAAAACCAGCGACCGATTCCATCCGGGCAGTAGGTCGACATGGCCAGTTTCTCGACCTCGACGTGGAACGGCTTGTTGGCAGAAAGATCAGACTGCCGTACCGAATTCTGGCTGTTGGCGTACTTTGAGATGTCGGAAATGAGGGTTTCTTCCTTGACCGGATCGTCGGACTTCAGGACGATCACCTTTGCCGGAATCCTGACTTTCCTCAGATCGAGATCGGGATTCTTCTTTTTCGTGAAATAGATCGATGCCGTCGTCTGCCCCCCGTTCACGATCTGCATCCCCTTCAGCCAGAGAATTCCTGCTCCGCCATCGGGCGTCTTCCCGAGATGCAGCTCGTCGGCGATCACGACGATTCCGTTGTTGTAGGCCATGAACCTCTGGGGATCGTCCTTCAGGGTGTCCCGTATGCCCCGGTTGATCTTTCCCGTCATGCTCAGAAACGAACGGACGTTTGCCTCAAGAAGCCTGGCACCATACTTCTCGTACACAAACCGCAACACCTCACCTGGGATGACGGTCAGCGCATAGTCGTATTCATCCATGTCTCCCGGAATGTAGACGCAGGGAAGCGCCCCCCCGGCCACTTCCTCGAAGTTGACCACGAGTTCATCACGCGGCTTGCCTTCAGACCAGTGACGATGAAGACGTTCGATGTCCATGACCTCAAGCTTCACGGTTTTCCCACTGATTTCCCTGGCCTTGAAGTTCT
>JADGBU010000140.1:8054-8940 GCA_015231295.1 Magnetococcales bacterium
TCCTGATCTGGTCCAGTGTCGCATAGCACCCCTGGATCGTCAGCACCAATGCATAGGCGTCATTCGACTGGTCCATGGTGGTCGCCAGTCGGCCCTGCGCGCATTTGGCAAGAAAGCGAAGGCACTGCTCGGCCGCCGTCTTGGTCAGCATGTCAGGGATGGGAGTAACCTCATCAACGCCGTCGTAAAGACTGACGAACAGATCAAGCTGGTCCGCATCCTCTGAGATGGCGTATCCGCTGAGACGCAGGTTTGCGTTTCCGACTTTCGCGGCGTAGTGGCACACCATCGGGTCGAACGTCATGCCGATTTCCGACATGTGCTGCATGACCACTTCGGCAAACACCGATTCCGGGTAAGGATAGGCATTGTCGGGTTCACCAAGACGGTCGCCAATCTCAGAGCGAACCTCTGCCTGGGTCTGCCGGAGAAAATCCACGAGTTCCATTATCCAGTTACCTCCAGTGCCTCGAATGCCCGGTCCAGTACCATGCCGGGGGTGCCGATCAGATCAAGGTCCAATTCATAGCGGACCTTTCTGATCGCAGTATTGACATTGCCACGGGTCAGTGCGGGAAACTCTTCATTGACCAACAGCATTCTTGTTTCGACATGAGAAAAAAGTCGCTTGTACCGGTCCGAAAATGCAGCAAAAAATCCAGCTTTCAGCACAAGGGTTTCGAACCTTCCTTTTGCTTCTGGAGCACCATCCAGCAAAGACGAAAGACTGGCGACGATTTCAGGCAGGGTCTTGCCCGAACCGTTCAATGCTAGACGGACTCCGGCCAGAAACAGGGGATGGACAAGCGAGGGATCAAGCTGCTCAAGCGATCCAACGGTCGCCGGGAATCCCTGGGCAGCCCCGTGCTTTTCACTTCGATGGCAC
>JADGBU010000140.1:8950-9488 GCA_015231295.1 Magnetococcales bacterium
AGCCAACCAGAAAGTCATGCCGGCCATCAAGCGGTCCCTGCCAGCCGTCCAGAATTGCGGTAGCCGACAACCCCCTTTCCAGAAGCAGCTTCAGAAAAAAAAGCTCACCACCCAAGCCAACTTCCGCCTCTGGTCCAAGCACCAAGGCCCGGCCCTGGTGCATGAATTCCTGCCAGGCCTCGATCCTGTCGATGAAAAGCCGAAACAGCATCCGGTCATCGACATGCTCACAGCCCCTCAGCATGCCGATGACATCTTCGGCCATGCGCGAGAACATGTCCAGACTGCCAACTGGTTGACGCGCAAGGGAGACCCAGACCTTGGCCTGACTTGGTGTTTCATGCCTGACACGTTCGACACGGAACCCGTGCCCCTGAGGGAGTTGGCGATCGGGGGGGACATGGACTGCATTGAAACCGACCAGGATGGCCTCCTCGTTGCCGGGGAAATGACGCCCGGCCAGCAGATGAAGAAATCCTTGAGGTTCGATCGGAATTGTTCGCCACCCGCCCTGTTCGCTCTCACCGGCAAGAGCCCG
>JADGBU010000141.1:0-6621 GCA_015231295.1 Magnetococcales bacterium
ACCATCGGGGTCCAGGGGCCATTGGCCCCTGGTGGGATCCAAGGGCGAAGCCCTTGGGATCTTTTTTTGGTTTGAAAGTCAAGATCCTGGGGGATGAATCCCCCAGACCCCCTCTTTTTTTTCAATAGTCTCAGGCTTTCGGGGCCGCGAGCGCGGCCCGGAGTTCGCGACGAATCTGACTCAATCCCGGCTCCTCGGATTTGGGGAACGGGATCGGACGACACAACCGCAGACATCTCAACCCGACACGCGCGGTGAACAGGGCATTGGTCGCGGCCTGTCCCGCGCTGGCCATGGCCACACCGGTCAGGGTATCTCCCAGGGCCTCGCTGGCCGATTTGGCCAGCACTTCTCCCGCTCCGGCGGCCAGCATCCCTTCCGCCAGATTGCGCATCAGAACAATGGTGCCGAGCGGTCCGGGTCTCAGGCCATAAACCGTCGCCAGTTCTCGCATCATGCGGGCATTGCGCCACAGAAAGAGCATCGCGTCGAGGATCGCCAGCGGACTGATCACCGCCAGAATGGCCGCCGATGACGCATGACGACCGATGATGCGCAAGGCCTCCTCATCGAGCGGGCGCAACGCCCGACTGGAAAACAGTTCCAGCATCTCCCGATCCCCCAGATGGGCCTGATTCATGGCGCGAAAGGCGTCGAACGACTCTTTCAATTCGGAGCGGTGTTCATATTGATTCATCAAGCGATGGATCAGGGGTTGGGCGTTGCCGAACGAGCCGCCATGCATCAAGGCGGTGGCCTCCTGGCGCACGGTGCCCTGGGCGCGCAGGGCGCGCAGTCCGATCAACTCGTTCATGACGGCGGTGGAGAGCAGAATCAGCAACACGCCGGTCAGCACCGAAAAAAAGATTCCCAAAGCCGGATGCAGCCGGAATTGATTGGCCAGAAACAGCGCGCTCTCTTCCAGGAGCAGCCCGGAGAGCAGCAACGCCGCCGACCAGAAAAACCATCGCCAGCGCGCTCCGGCGCGGGTGATGGTCGCATCGGGCAAGGCGGGATCGGGGTCGAGCGACTCGTCGAGCGGTTCCGGGGGTGGGGAGTGTCGATTGCCCAGGGGCAGACAGACCGGAGCCGTATTGCGTGGCGTCGCCTCGGGGGGGGGCGGATCCGGGGAGAGCTCCACGGGAGGGGTCCAGGAGGGACGGAGGGTGGTCATCGCAATTTATCTCCCAGCAGGAATTCCAGAGCCTGATCCATACGGATATGCGGGGCGGTCGGACCGGGGGCATCCGGGGGACGACGGGGTTCGAACTCCATGAAATGAAACCGTTGCGCGCTCCACTCTTCGGGTTCGGGGAGGATTTCGGGAATTTCGCCGGGAAAGAGCAGCGTCTCCCGATCCCGTCCTTTCGGGGTTCCCTGAACGAACGACAGACGGCGACCATTATGCTCCCGGACCACGGTGCGGGTGCAGCGCATCGAGGAGAGCGCCTGACTTTGAATTTCCACGCCGAGAAACGAGGCGTCATTGGCCGAACGGGCCACCAGTCGGCGCAGCAGTCGTTCCAGATTGTGATGCTGATTGGCGGCCACGTAATCGGCCTTGGTGGCGGCGAACAGCAGGCGGTCGATGCGGGGGCTGAACAGTCGCGTCAGCAGGCTGGAGGGGCCATGTCGGAAATTTTCCAGGATCGCTTCGAGTGAGGTATGCATATCGGCGAAGGCGTTGGGGCCGCGATTCAGCGCGCCGAGCAGATCCAGCAGCACGATCTGACGATCGAAGCGGGAGAAGTGACGTTTCAGAAAGCCTTCCGCGACCAGTTTTTGATAAGAATCGAACCGTCTGGCCATGGCCTCGTGGAGAGAGCCGGAGGGGATGCCCGACGCACCGGCTTTCGGCAGGGGGCAGAAGGTGAGCAACGGCGCACCTTTGAGATCGCCGGGGATGGTGAAGCGGCCCGGTTGCAGAAAGCTCAGGCCCACCTTGGGATTTTTGCAGGCCATGAGAAAATCGGTATAGCTTTCCGAGATGCGGCGTATCTCTTCTTCGTTGGCCGGTGTGGCCGGATTCAGTTCCGCCAGTTGCGCGCGCCAGCGGGCCGACAGGGAGAGCCGGGGCTCTTCTTCGCACAGTTTGAGGGTCTGTTCGGACCACGATTCGAAGGAGTGTTTGAGCATCGGCAGATCCAGCAGCCATTCGCCGGGATAGTCGATGATATCCAGATAGAGGGTGGAGGAGGTGGCCAGGCGACTGCTCAAGACTCCGGCGGGTCGGAAGCGGATGGCCAGACGGATTTCGCTCAACGCTTCGGTGGGCACGGGCCAGGCCGGTTTGTTCGACAGCAGGGTGCGGATATGGCGTTCGTAGGGGAACGCGGGAATATCCAGATCCGGTTGCAGCATGATGCGCGTGCCGAGCAGACGGTTTTCGTCGGCGACCTTCAGTCCGGGCAGGTTGGAGCCTTCCAGGGCGTGAAGCAGATGATGGATCAGGGTGGTGGTGAAGACGGTTTTTCCGCTTTGGTTCAGGCCGGTGACGGCCAGACGCACGGTGCGATCCATGGTCAGATGGAGCCAGTCGTCCAACTGGCTGCCCATCTGATTGACATGGCGGGTGAGTCGATCCGTAGGCCAATCTTTGAAAAGATTTTTCATGGGTTGGTCGGGCGCGGTCGTGACGTGGGTTGCGAAGAGCCGGAACGCTCTGCGGTAAGGTCAGGGCGGACCGGAGGCGATGGCAGCGGGGGAGCCACTCTTTTTTCCAGACGAGTCATCAGGGCATCCAGGGTTTCGGGGTTGGGGCCGGCGTGGTCGGGATCCGGGGCGCGGGTCGCGGGATTCATTTCTGTTCGGAGATCACGGGGTGGCGGTGTTTCGGCGGGGAGCGGCACCCCGGCGCGACTGGCCAGGGCATGGACCTCGTGACCCAGTTGGGTGATCCGGCTTTCCCGTTCCAGCAATTTGGCTTCCAGTTCGATGCGTTTGCGTCGCGCCGCGCCGGTTTCGTCGATTGCTTCGTCGATGCGGGTGTTGAGGCGGGCGATTTCGGTTTGCAACCGTTCGATGCGGGCCGATTGACCCGCCTGGGTGGCCTCGTCCTGGACGGGAGCGGGGGGGGATCCGGTTGATTTCAGTCGTTTGATCAGGGCGGCGTTGCGGGCGGTGAGATCGGCCACTTCGCTTTGCAGCAGGGCGACTCCGGTTTGTCGCGCTCCCGGGGAGGGGATGGCGACGCTCTCCAGATCTTCGGGACGCAGGGTGGCCGGCGTGTCGTGTTGCAGCAGACCTTGCAGGCGTCCTTCGCGCACCAGCAGTTGGGCCGTCAATGCGTTGTTGAGAGCCTTCAAGCGTCTTGCGTCCGCTTCGGTGGGTTCCGGAGTGGTCGTCAAGGGCAGCGCGCTGGTCAGAATGATCACGAGGAAGATCATTCCGATCATCAGATCGAGGATCAATACGGAAATGCCCATGTTGGTTGCTCTGTTCTATCCGTGAACTCTCTTGCGTTGGGATCCCTGTCCACTGCGCGTTTTCAGAAATTGATCGTACAATTGCGGCAACTCCGGTTTTTCCGGCTCGGGTGCGATCAGGATCGCTTCCGCCTGCTCCCGATCCAATCCTGCGATGACCTGGGAGACGATCTGTTGATTGTTCTGCGCCAACCGGTTGAGCAACGCATCGGCGGAGCGGGCGAAGGTCTGCTCCATGCGGTTGTTGAATTGCGCCACCGAGCCCATCAGCAGTTCGACCGTCTCTCGTCCGGCGCGGATGGACTCTTCGCTGGCGCGCCGGGTCTCTCCGGCCAGTGCACTCAAGCCGTCCAGGCTTGCGGATTGATGGGCCAGCGCGCGGGCCGCCATCTCCAGTCGATCGATGATTCGCATCCAGGACTCCTGTTCGGTGCGTCCCAGCAACTGGACCGTCTCTCCGGGTCGGGTCTGCACGGTTTGCATCTCCCGAGCCAGATGAAGGGCCACCGCCTGGGCCAGATGCTCTCCTTCTTCTCTCATGGCCGCCACCAAAGGTTGCCATGATCCGGACTCCGCGATGGAAACCGGGGGCGGGCTCCAATGGGTCATCTCTCCTTCCTGGAGGGGCAACTCCGCCGAGGGATCCAGTCGTTCCGGAGCGGGTCGATTCAGATGGGTTTCCAGCAAGGCGATCAACCGGTTGCCTTCACTCTGGATGGTGGCACTCACGCCTTTCAGATCGAGGGCGACGGTGGCCGGATCCGGCAGACGGGCCTGAATCAGCGTGAGCAGCTTCTGATGCTCCTCCCGCACCACGGCGATTAAGGGATCGAGACTCTGGGGCGGCAGTGTGGCGGTCACGGCGGGCGGTTCGGGCGGTGGGGTGTGGTGGCCCTCCTGGAGTTCATGGGCGAGTCGTTCCGCCGGGATGAAGATCAGTCGCGCGCTCAAGCGATCGCACCACACCGTCAGCGCGTCTTCGAGATGACGGTGCCAGACGCGGGCGCGCCACAGCACGATCCAGGCCGACATCACCCCGGCCAGCGAGGCGAGAAATTTCAGGGAGGCCATGGTCAGCACCCCCTGGAGGGCGAGTCGGGTCTGTTCCGGGTCTCCGGAGAGCAGACCGCGTGAGGCCCAATGGAGCGCGCCGATCAGGCCCGCGAAGGTGAACAGCAATCCGATGGCCACCAGTTGTCCCGGCAGACTCTTGAGCCGGAGCGCCTGGGGATGCCGTTCGCTGAGCCGGTCGAGCCGGAAAAAGGTTTCGGGCCGTTGCGCGTGCAGAATGATCCGCTGAGGGGGTGCGATCGGGATCAGGGTGTCGGCGAAGTTGCGCCACGACCGGGAGAGTTCGGTCAGGGTATTCATGCGGCTCTCCAGGGTGGCGAACGCTTCGGGAAACGCCCGAGGGGTCTCCGGGGTTTCATCGAGCAGCAGCAAGGCGGTATGGATTTGATGACGCAGAGGCATCAAATGGTTTTTTCGGATCATCCACCACGCCGTCGTCGCCCACACAGGAATCGACAACGCCAGCATCCACGGGGTGGCGGGGTGATTGAGAAGCGCGACGATCCACTCGAACATGGTGCACGGACTCCCAGAGAGGCCTGCTGACGGGCTGAAGGGACGGAGTGTGACGTTATCCGGTATTGGCGGCCTGAGAGGCTTCCAGGGTTTGCCAGCGTCGGAACGCCTCTCCCACCACCGCCTTGACCTGGGGATAATAACTGCCATACCGCTCTCGCAGGGATCCGGTGCTCAAGGCGTCGTCGGTGGCCGCCGTGAGCGACTGGGCATTGGGCAGCACCTGCTCGAAGAGCGGAATTTCCAGACGCCCGGCCATCTCATGGATCCAGGGGATATTGCGCTGATACTGCTGTCCCCGTTTGTCGGTGCGGTTGAGCAGCATGCCCAGAAAGAGAGGGCGTTGTCCATCGCCCTGCTGCCGGGCATAGCGGATCATCTCCACGGTATCGGGCATGGCGTCGATGGAAAAGCGGGAGACCTCCACCGGCGTGATCACCGAATCGCTCATGATCAATCCATTGACCGCCAGCAGATTGCGCGGATCGATATTGCCCGGCAGATCCAGCAAGGCGATGTCGAACCGTTTTTCCAGTTCGGGCCGGAGTCGCTCCCGCAGGGTGGTCAGGCGGTGCAGGGGATTGACCTCGAAGGCGAACGCGCTGGTTTTGTCGGAGATCATCACCGTCAATTCCGCGACAGGTTTGGCTCGCCCCTGAGTTACGCTTTTTTGACGGGTGAACAGAAAAGGGTCGGGATCGACCGCCTTGCGTCCCAGATCGAGTTCGCGCGCCAGGCGTCCCAGGGTGGCTCCGGATGCGCGGGCGCGGGTCAAGGTCTCCTGGCCGAGGAGGGCCGCGCCGCAGGAGCCCTGGGGATCGAGATCCAGCACCACAACCCGCATCGGGCGTCCCCGCACGGTCAGGGAGGCGAGAAAATCGGCCATGAACACCGTCAGCGTCGATTTTCCCACACCGCCTTTATTGTTGTAGATGGCAATGGCGTACATCCTGATTTCAGATCCGCATCGGCGTGTGACCGGTGGTGCTGGCTGGCATATGCATTGCATTAATCTCTCTCGAATCCATCATCACCCAAGCCTCGAAAGGAGACCGCCATGAGCCGCAACATCCAGGCATTGCAAGAGAAGGTGAATTTCCTGCGTCAGACCCCTCACGTCTACGATATCGTTTCCGCCCATTGTGGCGTTCGGGATCTGAACAACCTGCGCGGGATCAGCCCCAGTGCTTTGCAACGGGTTCAGCGTTATGTGGATTATTATTACGGGATTTTCGCCTATCCCTACTGAGTTCGCCCGCAAGCCCGCTACCAGGGCATGACGCGGTTGATGAAACTCATCGGACGGGTGGCACCGTTCATGTCGTAGCTCATGACATTCATGGCTCCGGCCATGTTATGCACGGACTGACTCATGACGGCGACATTTTGTCCCATCTGGGGCAGGACGTTCATCTTCTGGCTGATGTCGGACATGTTTTTGTCCATGTTTTTGATGTTGCCGGTGAGTGTGGCGACATTCTGGTTCATGCCGGCGACATTGACGTTCATGGTGTTGAGGGAGCCGGTCATGTTCTCCATGTTTTCGGACATGTTTTGCATGTCCACGGACATGGTTTCCATGTTGTCGCTGATGTACTCCAGATGGGTG
>JADGBU010000141.1:6826-9458 GCA_015231295.1 Magnetococcales bacterium
GCTTTTGGCGAAGTCCGACAGGATCATGGCCGAGCATTCGCCGCACTCCCGGTAGCGTCCAGCGGGGACGATGGGCATATTGGGGGGCATTTGCCGGACAGGAGAGGAGACGGGTTTGCTATCCATCGAATCCGAGGCGTTGGCACCTCTGGAGGGCTGGGACGAGGGGATTTCCGACATGGGTCAGGCTCCTTGCTTGGATGAACGCGACTCCGATGGTGTGGCGGAGGAGTGTAGCTCCGGATAGAGCAAGCCGGCGAGTTCCAGAAACTCCTGGGAGGCCTTGCCTCCCGGTGCCAGTTCGAACACGGCCCGTCCCTCGCTGAACGAGCGGCGATAGGCGGTGCGCTGGCAGATGCGGGTTTTGAGTACCGTCACCCCCGGCAGGGTGGCCAGGGCCGCTTCGGTTTCATCCGACTCCCGCAGCATCGGGTGGGTGTCGGCGCGATTGACGAACAGATAGATCTCCGGGCGTTTGATACGGGTGGAGGCGGTTTCTTTGACGATTTCCAGAAACCGGGCCGTGGACCACACATCCGCCTGACTGGGGGGGACCGGCGACAGAATCCGATCGGCCTGACCGATCGCCTGGCGCATCGCCCACAGATTGGAGGCGCCCACATCCACCAGGGCTTCGCCCCGATGGTTGGCCATGATGCGCGCCGGATCGCTCTCGGAGCGGAACACCTTCACATCCGGCGTGACCCCCTCTTCGCGTCGCACTTCGATGGCATCGCTCAAGGTGGCCTGGGGGTCGAGATCGAAGGTCACGACATCGATGCCATGGCGCGCCAGCCACACCGCCAGATTGAAGGTGATGGTGCTCTTGCCGCAGCCGCCTTTCAGGTTCCCCACGACGGTAATCATGCTGTTCCTTCCGTATCGATCGAAGCTTTGCGTAGGCGCATTCCGAGGCTACTCTTTTACGCAAGAACTGTCCGGAATTCAAGTGTACATTCGTTGGGCAGTCGGGTTGTGACAGACAAAAAAAAGGGGCGACCCCGTGGAGCCGCCCCCGTTCGAACCGTCCGTCACCGAAACCGGGTTCGGACTCGGACTTCTTACTTGCCAGCCGGAGCGGCTTCGGGAGCCGGAGCGGCTTGAGGAGCACCCATCGGGGCCGCACCCCAGGCACCAGCCGGCGGATAGCCGTAGCCATAACCGGGACCGCCGGGGCCGGGACCATAGCCATAGCCGGGTCCGCCGTAGCCGCCGCCATTGTTCCAGCCATTGTTCCAGCCGTTGTTGTTGTTCCAGCCGTTGGTGTTGTTCCAGTTATTGTTGCCGTTGCCGTTGCCGCTGCCGTTGCCAGCGACATCACCGCCCATGTTGAAGCCGAAATTGCCATTGGCGCGGCCATTGCCACTGCCGTTGCCGCCGCCATTGTTGGCCCAGTTGTTGCCCCAATTGTTATTATTGCTGTTGCCCCAACCGTTGTTGCCCCAACCATTGTTACCCCAACCCGGGCCACCCCACCAAGCAGAGGCATCTGGCGCGGACAGCAGGGCACCACCACCGATCAGGACCGCAACGGCCAGCACCTTCAGACCTTTTTTCATTGATTTGCTCCAGTTATTGATTATTAAGGGGCGTATCGTGGACAATCCCTTCTCTTACCACCAGCCGCCAGGGCCCCAGTTACCCGGTCCCCAGCCGCCTGGTCCACCGTTCCAGGGACCGCCCCCAAAGGGCCCCCAGCCGTTGTTCCATCCGTTGTTCCAGCCGTTATTGTTATTCCAGCCGTTATTATTGTTCCAGCCGTTGTTGCCGTTCCAGAGGTTATCCGCCCAGCCATCCACATCGCCATCGACGCTGAAGGTGAAGTTTCCCCGGCCCCGGCCATTGCCACTGCCATTTCCGGCGCCCCAACCGTTGTTGCCCCAGTTGTTGCCCCAGTTGTTGTTGTTGCCCCAACCATTGTTGCCCCAACCGTTATCCCAGGGGCCCCACCATGCGGAGGCGGTCTCGGGGAGAGCCTGTCCCAGCGCGGTCAAAACTCCAGCCAAGGCCAGAATGCGAATGGTTTTCTTCATGTTCAAGCTCCTTGTCGCCCAAAGATGGATCCGTCTGGACCCGCTACCACCAATTGCCGCGTCGTGATCCACTCCCGGACCAGGGCGCGTAGGCGCGTGGCGCGTATCCCTCTTCACCCGGTCCATAGTAGGGGCCGGATTCTTGATGATCGTAGTAGGACGGGTCGAGCCAGCGACGCTCCGAACGAAGATTCGGTGGCGGCTCGTAGGCCTCCCAGGGGGCCAATCCGGCTCCGTAATAGCCTCGGCCCCGATCCCAGCTATAGTCGGCGGCCCAGCCATAGGGGCCGGGTTCGTTCCCCGAGGGGCGGTCGCCGGGATGGTAGTAGGGAGAGCGGCCATACGGGTGATTGCCCCACAACTCCGACTCCGCATAGGGGTTGCCTCGTTCGGTCGCGCCCCAGGGGTCGTACAGGGGGACGTAACGCAACACTTCGCGTTCGTTTCGTCCCGAGCGTGCCGACTCTTCGTCGTCCCGCCACGAACCCCGGCGACTGGTTGCCGGTTCCCGCGATCGTCCTTCGCCCTGCCAGCCCTCGGCGGAATCGCCACGCTCCGGGGTGTTTTTCATTTCGCGCATGAACGAGCCCATGAACTAG
>JADGBU010000142.1:0-8963 GCA_015231295.1 Magnetococcales bacterium
AAAGTCAAAACCCTGGGGGATGAATCCCCCAGACCCCCTCTTTTTTTTCAATGGAATCAGGTGCCGCAAAAGGTCTGAAACGGCTCGGTCGATGGGGGCGGCAACGCCGCGTAGGCCTCCCGTCCCGGCTGATCGTCATAGGGTCGTTGCAAGAGGGCCAACAGCGTCCCGAAAGGCTGCATATCTCCCGCCACCGCCGCTTCCAGCGCGGCTTCCACCAGATGATTGCGCGGAATGAACTGCGGGTTGGCCAGACGCATCCGGCTGAAGCGCGCTTCGGGCGGTGACGCATCCCGTTCCAGCCGGGCACGCCAGCGGGCCAACCAGCCATCCAGACGGACCGGATCCGAAAAAAGAGCGCGAACCATCCCGTCCTCGCCGCCGGAGGCCGCGCACAAGCCGCGAAAGGTCAGCGTATAATCCGCCCGCTCGTTCTGCATCGTCTCCAGCAGCTCCCGCACCAGTTCCTGATCTTCCGGCTCTTCGCGGAACAGCCCCAACTTATGCCGCATTCCCGCCATCCAGTGATGCAAAAAACGATCGGGAAAGCTCTCGACCGTCTCATTGGCGAGGCGCAAAGCCTCCTTGGAATCGGAAGCGAACAACGGCATCAAGGTTTCGGCCAGACGGGCCAGATTCCAGGCTCCGATCCCCGGTTGATTGCCGAACGCATAACGCCCCCACGAATCAATCGAACTGAAAACCGTATCGGGATCGTAACCATTCATGAACGCGCAGGGACCATAATCGATAGTCTCCCCGGAGATGCTCATATTATCGGTATTCATCACCCCATGAATGAATCCGACCAGCAGCCAGCGGGCGATCAATCCGGCCTGACGATCCACGATACGTTGCAAGAAGGCCAGATATCGCCCCTCACCCCCAGTCAAGCATTCGGGATCGTGACGCGCCATGGCGTAGTCCGCCAAGAGACGCACCCCCTCCCGATCCCCCCGCGAGGCAAAATACTCGAACGTGCCCACCCGAAGATGACTGGCCGCCACACGGGTCAGGACCGCTCCCGGCAGGACGCGCTCCCGGCGCACCGCTTCTCCGGTCGTCACCGCCGCCAGGGAACGGGTGGTGGGAATCCCCAAGGCCCACATCGCCTCGGAGATCAGATATTCCCGCAACACCGGTCCCAACCAGGCCCGTCCATCCCCCTGTCGGGAGTAGGGGGTCTGTCCGCTCCCTTTCCATTGAAGATCCCGACGACGCCCGTGACGATCGATCACCTCGCCCATCAGGTGGGCGCGGCCATCCCCGAGCCGAGGCACAAAATGACCAAACTGATGCCCGGCGTAAACCAAAGCGATGGGGTCGGCATCCGCAGGCCAGCGATTGCCGGAAAAAATCTCCGCCGCATGGGGGGCGAGTCGCTCCGGGTCCAACCCGAGCTCCTCGGCCAGAGGGGCGTTGAACAGCACCAAAGCCGGAGCTTTTACCCGTACCGGCAGCACGCGGGCAAAAAAACGCTCCGGCAATCGATGATAGGTGTTGTCGAAATGAAAAGAGAGCTCAGATCGCGTCATGGGGGGTTCCCCTCACGGTCAGGCGTGGTGAAACGTGGCGGGAGCGACTCGACCCGGAGAGACGACCGGTCCGATTCTGCAAGGAAGCTCCCCGACACCGGCGTTCACCCGCGCCGGGGAGTGATTCGGAACTCCGAAAGCGGATCCGGCTCTCAGGGAGCCTTCTTTTCCTGAGATTCTTTCAGATTCATTTCGCGCTCGTCCAGTTTTTTGCGCTGTTCCTGGATGCGTTGCAACTGTTCGGACTGATTGCGCTCCTTTTGGGCATCGTGACAACGCTTCATCTCCGCCGGAGAGTTGGCCGCCTTGAAACAGGATAATTTCAGCTCCAGATTTTGAATCTCACGAGCCTTGCGCGCCTTGAACAACTCTTCTTTTTCCGAACTGTTCCCCCCGGCGGCCCAGAGCGGACCCGCCATGAGCAGAGACGCCGCCAACCCGACATTCATCAGCCATTGTCTGTTCATGATTCTTCCTTTCTGTCGTGCATGAATGGTCCTGTCCGCAATCTTGTTTCATTTTCCTACAGTCGCCATCCCTCCGTCAACCGATGGGACGGGTTTCCAGGATTCACGTTCGCCCTCCTCGACCGGCAATGCCGCCAGTTGCCATTCCGGAAACCCTTCTTCCAGTCTGCGGGCGTCGAAACCCTGTTGACGCAGCGTGGCCACCGCCTCGAAGGAGAGCACGCACCACGCGCCCCGACAGTAGGCCACCACCTCTCGTCCGGGGGGCAACTCGTGCAGGCGACGCTCCAGTTCCCGCAAGGGAATGTTGACCGCACGCGGCAGATGACCCGCCGCGTACTCTTCCGGGGGACGCACATCCAGCACGGTGACGATCCCTTCCCGCATGCGGGCCAACAACGTTTCCCGAGGCAGGGGCTCCATGGCATCCCGCGACAGCAGATATCCCTGGACCAACGTTTCCACCTCGGCCAGATGACGTTCCGACAGGCGACGCATCACCCCCAGCAGCAGCACCACCTCCGGATCCGACAGCCGATAATGCACATAAAGTCCCTCCTTGCGGGCCACCACCAATCCGGCCTGACGAAGCTGCTGCAAATGCTTGGAGGTGTTGGCCACCGACAAACCGGTCAACCCGGCCAGGGCTTCGACACTGCGTTCCCCCTGGGCCAGATAATCGAGCAATACCAGTCGGTGTCCCTGTCCCACCGCCTTGCCCACCCGCGCCAATTGGTCGAACAACGCCTGCTTGAATAAAGTGCTTGACATGGCCCGCTTGATTTGTTGAAATTCCATTCAACCGATTGGTTGAATAGTCGGACGAAAGAGACACCCCGGCATGATTCCAGAGATGACAATCCGGGGCAAGTTCTCCCGCATCGGCCAGGCCGTTCGGACCGGTCCACCCACCCAGGAGCAGACACCATGACACACGAAGGTCAATTGAGGATCGGCATCTTTCTGGGCGTGCTGCTGCTGATGGCTCTCTGGGAAACGCTCCGCCCGAGGCGTACCCCCGTGCTCTCCCGCAGAATCCGCTGGCTGCCCAATCTGGAGTTGATCGCCCTCGATACCCTGGTGGTACGCCTGCTCTTTCCGACCGGTGCCGTGGCTCTGGCCGCCCAGGGTCAGACTCAGGGTTGGGGACTGCTCCATTCATGGCATGGACCCGAATGGATCGAAGGCGTTTTGGCCGTGATCGCGCTGGATCTGGTGATCTATCTGCAACATGTGATGTTTCACGCCGTTCCGGTATTATGGCGACTCCATCAGGTGCATCACGCCGATCTGGAGATCGATGTCACCACCGGTTTGCGTTTTCATCCTGTGGAGATCATCCTGTCCATGGGCATCAAGCTGGCCGCGATTCTGGTCATCGGTCCGTCTCCGCTCGCGGTTCTGATCTTCGAGGTGATCCTCAACGCCATGGCGATGTTCAATCACGCCAACATCCGTCTGCCCGAACGCCTCGACCAGACGATGCGCTGGCTGATCGTCACCCCGGACATGCATCGTTCGCACCACTCTTCGCTCGCCCTGGAGAGCAATACGAACTTCGGTTTCAACCTCGCACTCTGGGACCGCCTGATGGGAACCTATTGCATCGCCCCCGCCGAAGGTCACGAAGGCATGCAAATCGGTCTGGCACATCAACGCGATCCGGAACGCTGTCAGCCCCTCGGAGCCATGATGCGCATGCCGTTCCGGGAAGAAATCGGCACCTATCCCATCAATCGCCGCTGGTAGGATGCCGAACGATGTCCCACACCGCCAGAGTCATCCCCGTGCGCCCGTTGGCCACCCACAAACCGATCTCACCACGGTATCACCGACTGATGCCCGTGAGTCAACAGCGTTCTTTGGCGGGTCGCTACGCCTGGTGGGTCAAGGCTCTCTCGCTGCTGGCCTTTTGCTGGGCCTTTGCCGGATGGCTCAACGAAACCTGGTTCTATCAATTCGACTCTCCCATCTGGCTCAACCGCTATACCGAATATGCCCTGATCCTGATCTTCGGCCTGTGGCGCATCGGCGCGGAAAAAAATCCCTATACCCGCAAACGGCTGATGCTGCTGGTTTCCAACGTCGCGGTGCTCTGGTGGGCCATTCCCTGGCTGTTCCCCTTCATCGAACCCTATGCGGGATATCTCGGGGCGTTGCCGGCCTTTCCCTCGCTGCATACGCCGGGCACTCTGACCTTTTTCCTGGTGTTGGGAGCGGTTTTTCTCTTCGGAAGGCGGGTGATCTGCGGCTGGAACTGTCCCTGTGTGGCCATCCGCGAAGTGGTGGGATTTCCATTCCGTCAGGCCGACCACCTCCCCAGGGGAAAATGGCCCTGGAGATTGCGTCATCTCAAATGGATCTGGTTCGCGCTCTATCTGGGGGCGATGTGGGCCATCACCCGACCGGCCAACAATCTCACGACGGGATTTCTCGGCTTTTTCGGGTTGATGGTGGGGTTGCCCTATTTCATCACCTTTCTGCTGACCCCCTGGATCGGAAATCGCGGATATTGTCGCTTTTTGTGTCCCTACGGGGCCACCTTCGGATTGCTGAACCGCATCGGCCAGTTCCGCATCGATTACGACGCCAAGAGTTGCATCGAATGCGGACTCTGCGTCAAGGTCTGCGACATGAACATTCCGGTTTGGGAGATGGGAAAAAATCACGCTGGCCGGATCGATACCACCGAATGCATGGGATGCGGACGCTGCATCACCGAATGTCCCACCAAGAGCCTTTCCTTTTACGATATCCGAAACCGGTTCACGAATTCATGGCATCAGGATCGGGATCATCTCCGCGCCCGCGTCGATTGGAAACGTAAACCGGTTCTGGTTCGAGCGGTCGCCTATGGACTGGTCCTGGGAATCACCCTGGCCGGGGCGTGGTATTACGCCACCCAGGTCGGCACCTTGAGCGAACTTTCTTCCCGCATGGGGGCCGTATGTGGATTTCCCATCTCCTCCTGGTAGCCCTGCTGCTGGGATATCCCGCCGCGCTCTGGTCGGGTCTGCCGGAACCTCCCGCAGGCACGGGAGAACACGCCTCCTCGTGGCAACCGGATCCGATGCACGAATACTGGGATCCCGCCACCCAACACCAACCGGAAACCCGACTGGTGGAAGGGGTGTTCGAGGGCGAGGCCTGCCTGGAGTGTCATGACGTGGTGACACCGGGCATCGTCAAGGATTGGCGCGAGAGCCGTCACGCTCAGGGGGAACGCCCGGTGCTCTGTCCGGCCTGTCATGGCGCGGATCATCAGAAATTGATCTTTCCCACGCCGCAGACCTGTGGCGGCTGTCATCCGGAACGGCTGGCCCAGATGAACGAGGAGAAAAAATACGGGTTTCCCAGTCACGCGCTGGCCATGGAGCGGGTCGTGGACAGCAAGCACTTCGCCGACAAGCCCAAAGCCGAAGTGATGGCCTGTCTGCAATGTCATTCGGTGGGCAGCAAATGCGACTCCTGTCACACCCGTCACCGTTTCGACCCCGCCGAGGCCCGACGCCCGGAAGCCTGCATCACCTGTCACTCCGGGCCGCCCCACCCCGATGATGAGAGCTATTTTTCCTCCGCCCATGGACAACGCTATCTTCAGGATGGGAAAAACTGGTCCTGGAAACAACCTCTGAAAGCGGGAAATTATCCTGCGCCCACCTGCGCTTATTGTCATATGCGTCACGGCAACCATCAGGTGGCGGACAAGGCGGTCTGGAAGTTCGGCATTCGCGAGATCAATCCCAGGACGGCGGAAAACATCATCAAACGCAAACGCTGGCTCGAAACCTGTCGGGATTGTCACCCACCGGAAACCGCTGCCGATTTTTTCCAACGCCTCGACGCCGAACGGAAAGAGTCCTGGAGGCTGCTTTACCGGACGGAGAACATTCTTAAAGATCTTCGGGGAAAAGGACAATTGCGCCCGTCCGCCAGCGAACGACCCGCCTATCCCATGGATCTGCTGGCCCGATTGATGCCGCGAGAGCGGATCGGATTTTTCGAGGGACAGGCCTCGGCGTTCTACAATGTGAGCGCGATCGAAAGAGATTATTTCGAGCTGTGGTATTTCAGCAATTTGTCGGCCTACAAGGGGATGGCCCATCAGGCTCCGCAGTGGGCCGGTTCGTTTCATGAGCGGATGAAAGCCTCGGCGCATGCCATTGCCGATCGGGCCAAACGGCTTGGAGAACCGGATCGGAATTCGATCGATTTGAAACCGGTCTGGATGGAAGGGGAGTATACCCGGTTCAATCGGGAGAAGAATTGATATTCATCACGGGGGGCCGGGGGCGATTATCGCCCCCGGTGGAGGTCTGGAGGCAACGCCTCCAGGGTGTTGATACCAATCAAAACCTTGGAGACTCCGTCTCCAAACCTCTGCCGGGGAGCGTGCCGCTCCCCGGACCCCTGCAATACCGGAGATCACCATGCCTGTCGAGACACCCGAACAAGCCGTCCAACCCCGGAGAATCGCCAACCTTTGGCGTATGATCGGCCTGATACTCTTTGCCGGTGCGATCCTCTGGATATTCCATCATCGCGCCCAACTCGATCCGAAACACTGGGAACCCATGGTCATGGCATGGGGCGATTGGGGCAAAGCCATTTTCGTGGGAGTATACGCCCTCTCCACGGTTTTGTTTCTGCCCGGTTCGGTGCTGACCCTGGCATCCGGTGCGCTCTTCGGACCCTGGATCGGAGGAGCCCTGAGCCTGACCGGAGCCACTCTGGGTGCCGGTTTCTCTTTTCTCATTGCCCGTCATCTGGCCGGGGAGTGGGTGGCACGCCGGGCCGCAGGCATCATCGGGCGACTTCTGTCCGGCGTGGAGGCGGAGGGATGGCGATTTGTCGCCTTCACGCGACTGGTTCCGATTTTTCCATTCAACCTGCTCAACTATGCTCTGGGCCTCACCCGTATTCGCTTCGACCACTACCTGATCACCTCGCTGATCTGCATGATTCCCGGAGGTCTGGCCTATTCCTGGCTCGGGCACGCCGGGCGTGCGGCCACCACCGGCGAAAGCGAAGCGATCCGGGCCGGTCTCTGGGGATTGGGTCTGCTGGCCATCTCTCTGCTGATTCCCGGCTGGCTCAAACGGCGACGGCAAGCCCGACGCCAACTTGGGGATACCGTGGAGAGTAAAGAGTGAACCGGTTTGCTTTTATTCTCATCATGCTACTCCCGTCGATGGTCCAGGCGGGGGAACCCTGTCTGGATTGCCACTGGAAAGAGCAACCGGAATCGATTCTCGCCTGGGAGCGAAGCCGCCACGGGCAGGCCGGAATCGCTTGCGCCCGGTGTCACGGCGACACGCACGACGGCACCATGGCAGCGCACGCCCGCGCCAACGAACGCTGCATCCCCTGTCACGAAGCGGAAAGCCGGAGTTACCGGCTCTCCAAACACGGGGTGATCGTCACCCTGGAGGGCGAACGGCTTCAACTCTCCCAACCCCTGAAGGCGGGCAATCTGCGGGCTCCCACCTGCGCCTATTGTCACCTTCACGACAACCGCCATGGAGGCGTTCCGCCCTCGGAACGGCAGAGCCCCTGTCGTGACTGTCACTCGCCACGTCTGGTCGCAACCTGGTTTGCCAGCGGCGCGGGCACCCTCGAAATCGGAGCCATGAAACGCCGGGAGGCCGAAGCGATCCTGAACCAAATCGAAACCCGATACCCGGACATCGCCCGGACCGCCGGCGACTCGCACCGGAACAGCATGACGCTACACCTGAATAATCTCAGGCTCGGGGTGGGGCATCAATCCCCGGATGATCTCTGGTGGCACGGTCAACCGGCACTGGATGGGGATTTGTTACGAATCAAGACGCTTTGGGGAGATCTGGAGCGCACCGGCCACACGACCGATTAGATGAACCGGTTACGGATTCCGGTTCGCTGAAGCCCTGCTCAATCCGTAACCGGTTCATTCTAAAAAAACAGACCCTGGTTTTTCCGGGGAAGGGGGTCAGGAAGGATCTGGCTTGGGCCAGTCGATGACGAGCTCTTCGCGCCGTCCATCCCGCTCGAAGGTCACGCGCACCGAATCGTGATGACGCGGCACCGCGTTGACCAGACGTACCAGGGCATGACGGGATTCGATCTTCCGGCCATCCAACGCCACCAGACGATCCCCCGGCTTCAGACCGGCCCGCGCGCCGGGAGATTCCTCCTGCACTCCGGTCAGCCATGCGCCATCCGAACGTTTTTCATCGAGCGTCACGCCCAATCGCCGAGGTTCGGGCGTTTCCGGGGCTTCCGGTGTCCCCCAGGCATAGTCGGCTGCCCGGGGATCGATCCAGGAGTCGTCCCCGGACCAGGGCAGCAGCGTCACCACATCCTCGATTCCACGGGAGCGCAGTTGATGGGGAATGCCATGGCCCATCAGCAGATGACCCGCGCCGGCCAATCCCACCACCACCCCTTGAGGGTGGGCGAGGCTCCAACTCCGGATGCCATCCGCCATCGCTCCATCCCACAAGGTCTGTGCCTCGACGAAATGATCGAACGCGCCGCCTTTGGACATCATCGGATGGGCGTTGAAAACATCCTCCAGACGCATCCGATAGTCCGAAGTGGCCGGACAGATGGGCGGCAGTTGTTCTTTTTGTTGGCGTTCCAGGGCGTCGAAGCCCTTTTTGCGCACCTGGGAAACCGTCTCCCGAGGCAGGTTGATCGCCAACAGCGTGATTTTCCGGTCACGGGCATGGCGCAGAATCGGCCAGTAGAGATCGGGATCGAATCCCCAGGTGAAATACCAGTCCACCGCGTCCAGAAAGGCCTCTTCGGTCAACTCTCCCGCGACCCAGCGGTCGAGTTGCGGTTGAAAGGTGCGGGGAAACATTTCCAGGGCGATTGCCAGGTCGGGATGGCGGGCGTGCAGAGCCTGAATCACCTGCAACTGCACCCGATGATGGGCCGGATTGTCATGCGCTTCGCCGATCAGGACAATGCGATG
>JADGBU010000142.1:8980-9417 GCA_015231295.1 Magnetococcales bacterium
ACCGGCCAGACGGGTAATCAATTGCGCTTCGGTCAGACGCTCTTTGGCGGGAAGAAACAGAATCTCATCCGGATCGATCGGGATCACACCCATCACTCCCCACTGAAACAAGGCCAATCCAATCAGCAAAGGCAGAAAAATCATGGCGACATCGAACCCGATCCTCTTCGGATCATCATTGCGGGGGGCCGGGGGCGCGGATCGCGGACCCCCGTGATGAGATCAGAAATGCAACGCCGTCGGCGCGAGCCACGCCACACACGCAATGGCCGATCCCAACGCCGCCAATCCTCCCGCCAGATAGGCCAACAGCAATACACCGGTCGCCGCCGAGGCGGAAGCGAGCACGATGCCAATCTGCATCGCCGCCGCCGCATACTCGTAAAGATGGTAAGCCTGCAACGAGAGATTGTGTTTCTGTTCGGCCTCTTTCGCAC
>JADGBU010000143.1 GCA_015231295.1 Magnetococcales bacterium
GAAAAAAGCCCCCGCCCCGCTCCCAACCCAAGCGAGCCCCGAAGCCGCCACCGCCCGGAAAACAAAACCGGAAGGTTTGACCAATCCACCCCCAACCCTGACGGAAATACACGGCAAATGTTTCCCACGGGTGACTTTGCCGGTCCGGTCGTGTTACCGTCATGCCCCTTGGAAACGCGACCCCCAGCCGGATGGTCGCGATGGATTTTTCGCTAGGAGAGTGTCATGCAATTTTCACCCCCGATGAACGTCGCCGTGCGCACCGCGCTCAAGGCTGGCATGATGGCCCGCGAGTGGTACGATCGTCGCCACGAACTGGAAGTGAAAAACAAAGGCAAAAACGACCTGGTCACGACCGTTGACCTGATCGTGGAAGAGGAGATCCTCCTGCAATTGAAAAAAGCCTATCCCCGATACGGGGTGTTGGCCGAGGAGAAAGGCGGAAAGGTGACGACGGATCGACCCTGTTGGATTGTTGACCCCATCGACGGCACCCTCAATTTCGCCCACGGGGTGCCCCATTTCGCCATCTCCATCGCGCTGATGGAGGGGGGGGAGATTCAGGGTGGTCTGGTTCTCGATCCGATGCGGAATGAACTGTTCGTCGCCGAACGGGGACGGGGAGCCTATGTGAACGATCGCCGCATCCGGGTGACGCGGGAACGGGGATTGACCGGCGCGCTGCTGGCCACCGGATTCCCCCATCGACGCCTGGAACGGATGCCGGCCTATCTCAAAACCTTCGAGGCCTTTTCCGCGCTGGTGGCGGATCAGCGTCGTCAGGGATCGGCGGCGCTGGATCTGGCCTATGTGGCCGCAGGCCGCTATGACGGATTTTGGGAAATGGGTCTGTCACCCTGGGATGTGGCGGCGGGGGCGTTGCTGGTGCGGGAGGCCGGCGGCATCGTAAGCGATTTCGCCAACGAGGAGCGTTTCATGAGCTCGGGCAATGTGGTCGCCGCGCACGACTCCATCCACGGAGCCATGCTCGAAATGATTCGTCAGTCCGGATTGAGCTGAATCACTCATTGAAAAAAAGAGGGGGACTGGGGGATTCATCCCCCAGGGTGTTGCCTTTGCTTTTGAAGTCCCAGGGGCGTGGCCCCTGGACCCCACCAGGGGCCAATGGCCCCTGGACCCCGCCAGATCATCAACCGCCCAGCAAGGCCAACGCGATGGTGGGCTGCTGATTGGCCTGCGACAAAACCGCCACACCGGCCTGTTGCAGAATGCTCAACCGGGTCAGATTGGCCGACTCCTGAGCGATATCGGCATCCTGAATGCGGGAACGAGCGGCATCGGTATTTTCCGAAACGCTGCTGAGATTGGAAATGATGCTCTCGAAACGACTCTGCACCGCACCCAGACCGGCACGAATATCCGAAACCGCATCCAAGGCACTGTCCACCCGCTCGATGGCCGACATGGCCAGAGCGGCGGTGCTGACTCCGAACGCCCCCCCACCGGTGACACTCAATCCCAACGCCGAGATGTCCGCCCGAAGAATGGTCACTTTGAAGGTCTGACCCGCTTCGGGGCCGATCTGGAAGGTGCCGGAGAAGGCGGTGCCGAAACTGTTGGCCACCGAAGCCTTGCCGCCGAAGAGCGCGTTGCCGTTGAAGTTGGTATTCAAGGCGATGCGCTGCACCTCGGCGAGCATTTGCGTCACTTCGGTGTTGAGGCTGCTGCGGTCGGTGCTGCTGTAGGTGTCGTTGGAAGCCTGCACCGCCAGTTCACGAATCCGCTGCAACGCATTGCTGGTCTCTTCCAGGGCCCCTTCGGCCACCTGCGCCATGGAAATGCCATCGTTGGCATTGCGGGCCGCCGCGTTCAGACCACGAATCTGGGCGGTCATGCGATTGGCGATCGCCAGGCCGGCGGCGTCATCCTTGGCACTGTTGACCCGCAACCCGGAAGAGAGCCGCTGAAAGGTCTGAGTCAGCCCGTTGGTGTGCTTGGCCAGTTGGCGTTGGGCATTGATGGACGCGATACTGCCATTGATGGTGAGAGCCATGGTGGAAATCCTCCTCGCAGTGATTTGAGTTCCCGAATGTTCATCATCCGGGAGTATTGTTGACCTTCCCTGGTGATTCCTGTGGGTTATTCATTCTATGGGCTTAACCCTCACCCCAATGATCCGTCGGAGGTCGGCATACGCCGCGACCTTCGAGTCTCCTTCCGGTTGATTCCGGGTCCATCTTTCCTCTATGCGCTCCGGAATCGGAAATTCACGGATTAAAAATCTGCCTGTTCATTTTATCGTCCGGACCGAGTATCGACTTGAACGCTTTTTTCAATTTTTTCACTCCGCCCATCCGGAGGCCCAAAAATCCCGCCTCCAATCCGGGTTGCATTCAGGCAAAATCACCCTTGATCAAATTATCGGTCACGCGCCGTGCGACTTGAGAAGTTTTTTGCGTCGCCTCCAACGGTCACGCGCCGTCCCACCCGCCAGGCAATCACCCGCGCTTGACAACCCGTCCCGGTCGTGATCAAGATTCCGACATTGGAAAACCAGGGATACTCAAGGAGACCCCAGAATGCGCATCATTCTTGTCGAGTCGGGAACCTACGAAACCTTCCAGACCCTGGCGACGCAACTGGTGGCCATGGGACACGAGGTCTACGATTTCTGCGCGGACAAAACGGTCTCTCAGCGATTCCTGTCGGAAGGGCACACCATCGAACCCTTTCTGGATCACCCGCCGGATCTGGTCCTGACCGCCAATTTTTTCCACGCCCGCGATGTCAATGAATTGATCCGTCTGCACATGCCCGGCAACTTCCCGGTGGTCAATCTCACCTGGGGGCATCCGGTTTCGGAAATCGCGCCGCTCTGGCGCAATCTGGACGGGGTGAAGGCCTGCAACGCCCAGTTGGAAAAAAATCGCGTCTTTCTATGGATACTCTGCCCCTTCGCCGCGCAGGAGTATCGTCAACTTGGCTTCACCAACGGCTTTTACGCCCCACTCGGCGGCTTCGGCTATCAACTGGCCAAGGGGCATCTGTTCCGCTGGATGCGCTGGGGCGAACCCTTCCAGGATCCCAAGAGTGCCCATCCGAGTCAGGGGCCGGTCCACGACCTCGACCCGGAAGCGTATGATCTGGTCTATCTCGGAGAGATGCCCGACCCGCCCCCGACGGCAGACCCCGCCCTGGAACGACTCGCCCAGGAGGAGGCGCGACGCTGCGCGCTCCACCCCCACGAAAGCCGCAGCGCGTCGGACAAACTCTGGAGACGGCTCGCCCCGAACGGCTCCATTCCCTCTTTGGAACGCTTTCTCCAGTTTCATCGCCACTTTTTTCACGCCCACGCCACCCTGACCCGGCAACGTTTCGTCCACCGACTGGCGCAAGAGTTCGACGACAAACTTTTATTATATGGAGATGCCTGGATCCATCAGGGTTTGCGCGCCCAGCCCCGGAAATCGGTGGCGCGCAATCATTTTTATCAACGCATTCCCCTCAGCGTCGATTTTGGTTCCACCTCATTCGAGACCTGTTTCTTTCCCCGCACCATCGAGATCGTCAAAAGCGGTGGCACCTTGTTGAGCTATCGACGCCCGGACAGCTCCGAAACCTTCGGACGTCTCCTCAACGCGCCGGTCTTCGACGACGAGGAGCAATTGATCGCGCAGGTCAACCGACTGCTGAAGGCTCCCGCAGAACGGAACCGCTGTCGGGAGGCCCAATGGCAGTTGGTGCAACAGGAACAGGTGGCGGCGTTGGGATTGGCGACGATGGTGGATCATGTATTCGAGGGGGAGCGTCCCGCCTTCGAAACGCGACGCGCTCCGGGGGGATGACGCCTTGGGACTCATCAGAAAAACAAAAAAACAACACCCTGGGGGATGAATCCCCCAGACCCTCTCTTTTTTCTCAATGGTTTCAGGCGATCGGTCGCTCCGGATGCTCCAGAATCTGCCGCAATCTCGGAGCCAGCCGGGCAAACTGCCCCTCCACCCGATCCAGCAGCACCGGCAACGCCTCGCTCTCCTGTTGCTCCGCAGACTGTTCCAGACGCACACACAGGGCATTCATGGCCATCGCGCCCAACGCACCGCATTGGGATTTCATGCCATGGGCCAGCCGGGAGACGGTGGCAAACTCCCCGACACCGGAGAGACGGCGCAACTCCACCAACCGAAGCGGCACCTCTTCCAGAAACATGCCCAGCAACGTGACGAAGGCCCCCGACACCCCAAGCAGTTCACGCCGCAGCACTTCCAACCGTTGCACGTCCAACATTTCGGCTTCCGGCTCTGCGACCGGTTCCGCGCTCTCCATCGCCGCATCGCTCCCCACGCCCAGCCAGCGCGACAGCATCTCCTGCAACCGATGGCGTCGCAACGGCTTTTCCAGATAGTCGCTCATGCCGGAGAGGCAGGCCTTCTGCCGATTTTCGGCACAGACATGACCCGTCAGAGCCACCACCGGCACCGGTTCGCGCCCCAACGCCCGTTCCCACTCCCGCAGCCGACGACAGGTGTGGTATCCATCCAGGCCGGGCATGCTGACATCCATCAACACCAGATCGAACGGCTCCCGGGCGATGCGCTCCAGGGCCTCGAAACCGGTTTCCGCGCCGATCACCTCCAGAGGATGCTCCCGAAGCATCACGATGGTCAGAGCGCGGCTCAAGGGCTCGTCATCCACCACCAGCAGACGCTTCCGCTCCCCGGTCATGCGACCCGCCTCATTCAGGGTATCGATCATTCACACCTCATCCGTTTGGCAGCAGCAACGCCCGGATCGAGCGCGACCATTCCGCCGACACCCCCACGCTCTCCAACACCGTCGGATGCTGACGAATCCCGTGGGCCACCCCCCCGATTCCGATCAACAGCAGCAGCATCCAGATCAGCAATCTGGCTCCGCTGGCCAGAATCTTGATGATGCCCAACAGGGTCAACAGAAGGCCTCCGATCAGGATCAGCCAGGAAATCCACTCTCCACCACCACTCATACCCGCTCCATTTCACAGTATCATAATGTTCATATCGCGGCCATGCCGCACCCGTGAACCGCGATCACAATCGCAAAAAATTCAATCATTCACCATATTTCTCGAATATTCCTCCCCGTATCGGCCCCTCCAGGACGCAGTTGGCTCTGTGAAAAATGGATTGACTTGCACATACAAAACGTGGATATTTTTTTATATCGGAGCATATGCTTCTGCGCTTTTCAAACCGGCTTCCGGTTCTCCGGGCACCATTGAACGCCCAAACGGAGCATGAACCGCCTCGCAAGAGACGGAAATTTCAGGGTGCGGGGATTGACCGGCGACCGTCAACACCCAGGGGGATGAATCCTCCAGACATCCTCTTTGACTTTGCGATCGTTTTCAACCACCAACCTGGCCTCGGGCCATTGGGGGCACGGCAAGACCTTGAATTTCTGGAACGGCAAACAGATCGTCATGGGCCTGGGAGGCGGCATCGCGGCTTACAAAACCCTGGAACTCATTCGCCGACTTCGCGAGGCCGGGGCGTCGATCATTCCCGTCGCCACCGAAGCCGCCCTGCAGTTCGTCACCGGCGTCACCCTGCAGGCACTCAGCGGCACACCGCTTCGCAACGCCCTGTTCGCTCCCCTCGAAGCCGATGGCATGGATCACATCCGACTGGCCCGGGAAGCCGATCTGGTGATCGTCGCCCCGGCCACCGCCGATCTGCTGGCCCGCATGGCCCAGGGGCAGGCCGATGACCTGTTGACCGCTCTGCTGCTGGCCCGTCGCGGTCCGGTGCTGGTGGCTCCGGCCATGAATCCCGCCATGTGGGAGCATCCGGCCACGCGCCGCAATGTCACCACCTTGCAAGAGGATGGCATTCATTTCATCGGTCCCGAACCGGGTGCCATGGCCTGCGGAGAGTCGGGAACCGGTCGCATGGCCGAACCCGCCACCATTCAGGAAAGCGCGCGCCGCATCCTCACGCCCAAGATCCTGGCGGGCCGACGCCTGTTGATCACCGCCGGTCCCACCCGCGAAGAGCTGGATCCGGTACGCTTCATCTCCAACCACTCTTCCGGCAAGATGGGTTGGGAACTGACCCTGGCCGCCCTGCGCGCCGGAGCCCAGGTGGAGTTGATCCATGGACCGGTGACGCTGCCGCCCCCCATGGGAGCCCTCCTCCATCCGGTGACGTCGGCCTGCCAGATGCTCGACGCCACCTTGAACGCCTGGCTCGGCACCGCCAACGGTCCCCGCTGCGATGCGGCGATTCTCACCGCCGCCGTCGCCGATTACCGTCCAGAGCAACGCCAACACGACAAGATCAAGAAAACCGACGCCACCTCGGCCCCGCACCTGACCCTGACCCAGAATCCGGACATTCTGGCGATGCTCTCCGCCTGGAGCGGCGTGCGTCCACGGGATGGACGCCCTCGGGTGATCGTCGGCTTTGCCGCCGAAACCGGCGACGCCCTGGCGCGGGGCCATGCCAAACGGATCCGCAAAGGGTGCGACCTGCTGGCCATCAACGATGTGACCGCTCCGGGCTGCGGTTTCGGCACCGATACCAACGGCGTGACCCTGATTGGCCGGGATGGCCGGGAAGAGGTCTGGCCACTTCAATCCAAAGAGCGGGTGGCCGAACGGCTGATCGCCGCCGTGGCCGAACTCGTCAGCCATCCACGCTCTCTATAAAAGATTCTACGGATCGCCGCAAGGCGGGGGGGACCAAAACCATGCTCAAATTTTCCAAGAAACTGCTTTACGCCATCGAGGCGGTGACGGATATCGCCTACAACTCCACCGGCGAACCGGTCCAGATCCGGGAAGTGACCAACCGTCAAGGGGTGCCGCAACGCTATCTCGAACAGGTGATGCAAAGACTGGTCCGGGCCGGCATCCTGAAAGGGGTGCGCGGCCCCCGTGGGGGCTATCTGCTCGGACGGGAACGGGGACACATCTCGGTGGGAGATATCGCCCGCGTGGTGATGGATGTGGCGGAATCGGGAGAGTCCGGACTGCCCCCGGATACCGCCACCGGCCCGATCGGACGGGTGGTGATCCGCCCGTTGTGGGGAGAGTTCCAGGAAAAGATTCTGCAATTGATGGATACCGTCACCATCGAAGAGCTGACCACCCGCGCCTTTCGCGGGGGCGTGCCGAGCGAAAGCTGCGACCGGATCACCTACTCCATCTGATTCCAAGAGCCATCATGCCCCCCATCCCGCCGCATCCCGCGCCCGGCGAGCCGCTCCCGCCCCCCCATGGGGTGCTGCTCATCGGAGCCGGGGGGCTCGGCTGCGCGACCGCTCTGGCCCTGGCGGGCGTGATCCGCACCCGCCTCACCCTGGTGGATCCGGATCGCATCGCCCTTTCCAATCTCCATCGTCAGATTCTCTATCACCGCGACGACCTCGACGCCCTCAAGGTGGAACAGGCGGCCCGACGTCTGCGTCATCTCGCGCCCGCGCTGACCGTCGAAACCCGCTGCGCCCGCCTCGACACGCCCGAAGCCATCGGCGCGCTCGCCTGCCGTCACGCCGTCACCGTCGATGCCTCGGACAACTTTCGCACCCGCTTCGCCGCCAATGACGCCGCCATCCGCCAGGGCTTTCCCCTGATCCACGGGGCGGCCTCGGGGTTTGCCGGTCAGTTGATGACCATCGATCCGGGCCGCTCGGCCTGTCTGCGCTGTCTGTTCGGCGCGCCGCCGCCGGTCGAAGGCCCCACCTGCCAGAACGAAGGGGTGATCGGCTCGCTGGTGGGCGAAGTGGGCTGGCTCATGGCGTTGGAAACGGTTAAACTCCTGAAAAAAACGGGTCAGCCCCTGTGGAATCGACTGCTGACCATCCACGCCCTGACCGGCAAACGCCGCGCGGTGCCCCTGCGACCCGATCCGCACTGTCCGTGCCACCCACAACCTGGACCCGTCACGCCATGAAACCAAAAATTCACGCCGACATCACCGAAACCATCGGCAATACGCCGCTGGTGCGCATCAACCGGTTGCAGGCCGATCTGCCGGTGGAGATCCTCGCCAAGCTGGAATATTTCAATCCCATGGGCTCGGTGAAAGATCGCATCGCCCTGTCGATGATCGAAGAGGGCGAACAAGAAGGGCTCATCGACGCGGAAAGCGTGATCATCGAACCCACCTCCGGCAATACCGGCATCGCCCTGGCGGGCATCTGTGCCGCCAAGGGGCTGAAACTGATCCTCACCATGCCCGACTCCATGTCCCAGGAACGACGCAAACTGTTCGCGCTTCTGGGAGCGCGGGTGGTGCTCACCCCGGCCAAGGAGGGGATGCGCGGCGCGATCCAAAAAGCCAAGGAACTCCTGAAACAGGAGAAAAAAGGCTTCATGCCCAATCAGTTCGACAATCCGGCCAATCCCCGCATCCACGCCGAAACCACCGCACAAGAGATTCTGCACGATACCGATGGTCAACTCGATCTGCTGGTGGCCGGCGTGGGCACCGGAGGATCGCTCTCCGGCATCGCCCAAACCCTGAAACAACACCTGCCCCATCTGTGGGTGGTGGCGGTGGAACCGGCCAACTCGCCGGTGCTCTCCGGCGGCATGCCCGGTCCCCACAAGATTCAGGGACTCGGAGCCGGGTTCATTCCGCCGGTGCTGGACCGCGCGCTGCTCAGCGAGGTGGTGCGCATCGGAGATGATCTGGCCATCGAAACCGCCCGCCGTCTGGCCAGCGAAGAGGGCATCGCCTGCGGCATCTCCGGCGGCGCAGCCCTCGCCGCCACCCTGAAGGTAATCAGCCGGACGGAGTTCGCCCACAAACGGGCGGTGGTGATCATTCCCGATCAGGCCGATCGCTACCTCTCCACCGACCTCCCCCCCGCATGAGTGCCGAGGCATTCTCCCCGGAGTGGCAGGAACGCTACTCCCGACAGATTCTGCTCCCGGAGATCGGCGGCGACGGTCAACGGCGTCTCGACCGGGCCGCCGTGGGGATCGTCGGCGGCGACGAGGCCACCCTGCCCGCGCTGCTTTATCTGGCTGCCGCCGGGGTGGGCTTTCTGCGCGTCACCGACCCCCACGCCGAACGGCTCGAACAGGCCCGCGCCTGGGCTGCGGCGAACAATCCCACCGTCACCATCGTCACCGCTCCCCGCCTCGACCCCGACCACCCGGAAGCCTGGCTGAAAGGGTTGGAGCTGGTCATCGATCTGCATCAGCAGTGGCCCTGGCTCGATCCCCTCTGCCGCAGTCGCCAGATTCCGCTGCTCACCACCTGGATCACCCCGGATGGTCGCGGATGGGTCGCCGGATCCCGAGGCGGAACACACCCCGCCCCGGCCTGTCTGACCTGTCACCCCCCGCCCTGGCCCCCGATCCCTCCGGAACAAATGGGCACCCCCTGGTTCTCCCTGTGGCGCGGTGTGGCGGCCACCCTGCTGGCCACGGAAACCCTCAAGCATCTGCTGGCCATCGGCGACCC
>JADGBU010000144.1:0-1693 GCA_015231295.1 Magnetococcales bacterium
GGTGGAAAGCATTCGCATGGCCGTGGAAGAGGCGGAAATGATGGCCGGGGTGGAGATCAACATGGTGTTTGCCGGGATCGCCGGCGGCCACATCAAAAGCGGCAACTCCAACGGGGTGGTGGCCACCCGCGACGGAGAAGTGACCCAAAGCGATGTGGTCCGGGTGCTCGACGCCGCCCGAGCCCAAAGCATCCCGATGGATCGGGAGATTCTGCACGTCATTCCCCAGGAGTACATCCTCGACGGCCAGGACGGCATCAAGGAGCCTCTGGGCATGCACGGCGTGCGCCTGGAAGCCCGGGTGCACATCGTCACCGGAGCCGTGGCCTCGGCGCAGAACATCATCAAGTGCGTCAACCGCTGCGGGCTCGACGTGGGAGACATCATCCTCGAACAGCTCGCCTCGTCGGAGTCGGTGCTCACCGCCGACGAAAAGGAACTCGGCGTCTGTCTGCTGGATATCGGCGGCGGCACCACGGATATCGCCATCTTTTCGGAAGGGCATATCAAACATACGGCGGTGCTGGCCATCGGCGGAGATCACCTCACCAACGACATCGCCGTGGGTCTGCGTACCCCGACCCGCGAGGCCGAACAGCTCAAACGCAAATACGGCTGCGCCCTGGCCGCCATGGTCAACCCGGAAGAGACCATCGAGGTGCCGAGCATCGGCGACCGCAAGGCCCGCTCCCTGGCGCGCCACATCCTGGCAGAAATCATCGAACCCCGGGTGGAGGAGCTGTTCACCCTGGTCAACCGGGAGATCGCCCGCTCCGGCTTCGAAGAGCATATCGCCGCCGGCGTGGTGCTCACCGGCGGCTCGTCGATCACCGACGGCATGGTGGAGCTGGCCGAAGAGGTGTTCAACAAACCGGTGCGGCGCGGATTTCCCCAGGGAGTCGGCGGCTTGACCGATGTAGTTTCCAGTCCGGTGTTCGCCACCGCCGTGGGTCTGGTTCAGTTCGCCAGCCGCAACGAACGGGAGATCGGACGCCGCCAACAGCCGGAACCCGGCGGCATGCCGATCAAAAACGTGTTTCAACGCATGCGGGAATGGTTTGGAGAAATTTTTTAATGTTCTTGCGCATTACTTTCCTGGAAGGGGATTCACATGGCCATTGAATTCGAGACGACGACGGAACCGTTGCAGCGCATCAAGGTCATCGGCGTGGGCGGTGGCGGCGGAAACGCCATCAACAACATGATCCAAGCCCAACTCGAAGGGGTGGAATTCATCGTGGCCAACACCGATGCGCAGGCATTGGCCCGGAATCTCGCTCCGACCCGATTGCAGATCGGCGTCAACATCACCCGGGGTCTGGGTGCCGGCGCCAAGCCGGAAGTGGGCATGCGCTCCGCCGAAGAGAGCAAAGACAGCATCAAGGAGTCCCTGAACGGGGCGGACATGGTGTTCATCACCGCCGGCATGGGCGGCGGAACCGGAACCGGGGCCGCACCGGTGATCGCCAAACTCGCCAAGGAGATGGGCATCCTGACCGTGGCGGTCGTGACCAAACCCTTCGGCTTCGAAGGACGCCGCCGTCTCCAGTACGCCGAAGAGGGACTCAAGGAGCTTCGGGATCATGTGGATACGGTCATCACCATCCCGAATCAAAAATTGCTGAGCATCGTCGGCAAAAACACCACCATCCTCGAAGCCTTCCGCAAGGCCGACGACGTGCTGTTGCAGGCG
>JADGBU010000144.1:1943-3290 GCA_015231295.1 Magnetococcales bacterium
GGATGAGGCGGTGACGGTGGTCAAGGACATGGTTCACGACGACGCCATCATCGTGGTCGGCGCGGTCCTCGACGAATCGATGGAAGATTCGGTCCGGGTGACGGTCGTGGCCACCGGCATCGGTGGGGCCGAACAGGTCGCCTTCCCCTCCAAAGAGAACATCTCCTCCGTCAAAAATCCGACATCCAGCAGCAAACAACCCGCGCCCCGCGCCGGATTCAAGGCCGCCGCCCCCGGCAAAGAGCTCGGCATGAACGATCCCGTCGATCCCAAGAAATCCAACATCCGTCCCCTGCGCCGCACCGCCAAAAATCTCGATGACTATAATGGTGGCATCGAACAGTCCAACAACGAGGACGCCTTCGATATCCCCACCTTCCTGCGCCGTCAGATGGACTGATTCATTCCCCTTTGGAAGACAAGAAAGCGGCCTCCCGATTCTCAGGAGGCCGCTTTCTTGTCTGAATACTCCCCATTTCCATCATCTCCCCCCTTTTTCATTGACTTTTGGCATCACCCTCCGATCATCCCCGCTTTTTTCCTTCTCCAGACCCGAAACATCCGCTATATTGAAATTTTTGATCACGGTTGAGATCTTCAGTTTGGGTGTTGGCACCATACTTGCTTTAATAGACATGTCTGACACACTGGGAGTTCCATGAGAGCCACAAGCCGTCGTCACTTTGACACCGCTCCGCTCCACAAAAGCTCCCATGGATACCCAAACAAGATGGGTCCCAACAACGGAATTCAATTGAACGGAACCAACTGACATGCAATTCCAACGCACCCTCAAGAATACCATCCGTTGCACCGGGATCGGCCTCCACGGAGGCAACAAGGTCTACCTGTCCTTGCGACCGGCACCGGAAAACACCGGCATCGTCTTTCACCGCATCGACGCAGGGGGTGCCCTGATCCCGGCCCGGGTGGAAAATGTGGTCGATACCCGACTCTGCTCCACCATCGCCAACGCCGACGGCGTGCGGGTCTCCACCGTGGAACATCTGCTGGCCGCCTTCGCCGGCCTGGGCGTGGACAACGCCTATGTGGACCTCGACAGCCCGGAAGTCCCGATCATGGATGGCAGTGCCGCACCGTTCGTCTTCCTGATCCAGTGCGCCGGTATCGTGGAACAGCGGGTGACGAAAAAATGGCTGCGCATCAAAAAATCGATCTCGGTCTCCCACGACAACAAGCAGGCGTCGTTCCATCCCTGCGATCAGTTCCGCTTGAGCTTCCACATCGACTTCGATCACCCGCTGCTCGCGGAACAAGGCGTGGAAATCGATATCACCGAAACCACCTTCATCAAGGACATCAGCCGGGCGCGCACCTTCGGATTCC
>JADGBU010000144.1:3528-5689 GCA_015231295.1 Magnetococcales bacterium
CTCCTGGCCCGCACCGATGCCTGGGAGTTGGTGGAGTCCACCGAACATGCCTCTCTCGCGGAATTTGTCCCGGCGGCGGTGCAACGGACCCGCCAGGCTGCCGTTGCCTTCTCCATGTGATCGCTCGCTGGCCCATTTTATCATCCGCCGCCCCGCTGTCACCTGGATCGTCCTGCTGACGATTCTGGTGGCCGGGTGCGGGCGGGAGCCGCAACCGACCCCTCCCAACGCCATTCAGGAGGCGACCCCCTTTTTGCAGGGGGAAAAACTCTTCGCCAAAGCCTCCCTGACCCCCGCGTTCCTGACCCGCATCGTTCAACAACTCAAGCAGGGGGAACCCCTGCTGGCCACCTATCGCTCCCGGATTCTGCGTCGCCACGACTGGCTGCCGGATCTCCTGCTGCTCGACAAGGAGATTCAACGCCACATCCGCATGCGCCTGATCACCGAACGCTACGAAATGCGCGAAGAGAATACCGGTCTGGTCCACTACACCAGCGATGAAAACGAAGCCCAGAATTTTTTCGGCAATCCCCGTTTCATTCTGCTGCATGGCCGTTTCCGGCCCCTGCCCCACACCCGCTATCAACTGGAAACCCGCGTGTCGCTCACCCATGAAGGGATGTCGCGCATGTTCCGGTTTCTCGATCGCTGGCTGGCCCTGAATCAACCCATGGATTTCATCCACCTGTCGGAACTGCCATGAAACCGTTCAGCAAACCCTTTCGACACTGGTATCTGGTTCTCGTGCCCCTGGTGGTGGCCACCATCACCTTTCTGACCGCTCAGGGATTGCGCGGCGCGGCGGCGGTGAGCAGCGGCGATTACGGGGTGGTATTTCTGATTCTGCTCTACGTCAATCTGTTTCTGGCGTTGGCGTTGGGATTCCTGGTGCTGCGCCATGTTTTCCGGCTGTGGCTCGACCGGCGTCAACGGCGCACCGGCTCGATGCTCCGCACCCGCATGGCCCTGATGTTCGTGGCACTCTCCCTGCTGCCCACGCTGATCATCGCCATTTTGTCGGTCAACTTTCTCAACCGGGGGGTGGACTCCTGGTTTTCCGACCGCATCGCCCGCGCCATGGATACCGCCCTGGATGTCTCCCGCTCCTACTATCGGGAGAGCCAGCGCAATGTGCGTCACGACGCCGAAGGGATCGTGCGCAACCGGGCGGTGGCCTCCTCCCTCACCCTGGACGACGACGAAGCCCTCTCTGCGGTGCTGGAGGTGGAACGCACCGCACGCGGACTCGACGAAGTGGCGATCCTGCGTCCGGATGGCACCCGCATCGCCCGGGCCGGAGAGCTTCCGTTCGATCCCCTGCCCGACCTCGACGCCCTCATGGAGGGCAACTCCCGCGCCCTGGTGATCACCAGCGACGCCGGGGATCGGGTCCGGGCCTTCGTCCCCCTCGACGATACCTATGTACTCTCCACCGGCCACTGGATCGACCGCCAGATTCTCGGACATCTCGAAACCATCGAGTCGGTCTATGTGGACTATCGCAATCTGCGCGCCTCCCACGGGCTGCTCAAGGCCAATCACACCGTCACGCTGGCCCTCATCACGCTGCTGCTGCTGCTGGCGGCCATCTGGTCGGGATTCCGCATCGCCGACGATCTCACCGACCCCATCGCCGAATTGATCGTCGGAGCCCGCAAGGTGGCCATCGGCGATCTCTCCGTGACCCTCTCGGTGACGGGCAACGACGAGTTGGCCACCCTCATGGCCGCCTTCAACGCCATGACCCGCAAACTCCAGGAGAATCACGAAGAGCTTCAGACCACCAACGCCCTGCTCGAAGAGCGACGCCGCTTCATGGCGGCCATCGTGCAGCACATCTCCGCCGGCGTGATCAGCGTCAACCGCAGCGGCGAGATCACCCTGATGAATCCCGCCGCCACCCTGCTCCTGGGCATCGACAGCCCCCCCCAGGCCATCGGTCAGAACTTCCGGGCGATCCTGCCCGATGCCATGCTCACCCCCCTGGCGCAACGGGATACCGGCGCAGGCATCGGAGCCACTCAGTTTCAGCTTCAAATCCAGGGCGCGGACCGCACCCGCACCCTGATGGCCCGCGTCACCCCGCTCGAAGACGGAGCCGGCGGCAGTCACGGCTTCATCGCCACCATCGACGACATCACCGACATTCTCCTGGCGC
>JADGBU010000144.1:5820-9367 GCA_015231295.1 Magnetococcales bacterium
CAGGTGCTCGACGAAGGGACCAATGCCATCATCAGTCAGGTGGAGGAGTTGCGGATACTGGTCAACGAATTTTCCACCTTCGCCCGACTGCCCCGACCGGAGCTGCTGCCCAACGATCTGCACGCCGGAATCCAGGAAGTGTTGCTGCTCCATCGGGCGGAGTTGGACAAGTTCACCGTCACCACCGAATTCGCCCCGGATCTGCCCCTCTTCTCCCATGACCGGGGTCAGCTCAAACAGGTGTTCACCAATCTGGTTTCCAACGCCATGGCCGCCATTCGGGAACGCCACGAAGCGAGTTTTCTTGCCATTTCGACCGAGGTTACGGACAATGGAGAGTGGGTGCGGGTACAGATCGCCGACTCGGGTTCCGGCATTCCCCCCGGCGACCGGGATCGCATCTTCGAACCCTATTTCACCACCAAGGCCACAGGGGTCGGATTGGGCATGGCGATCGTCAAAAAAATCATCGAAGATCATGGTGGCACCATTCGCATCCGTCAATCCCAGTGGGATGGCGCCTTGATCGAAATCCGTCTGCCGATCCGGGGCGTCACCACCCCGGCTCCGCTCTCTCCCGCCGCGCCCCCGAACCCGGAGCCCAGCCCTCGGCCATGAACCGCACCGTACTCATCATCGACGACGAAGTGGCGATCCGCACCAGTCTCCGGGGCATCCTGGAGGACGAAGAGTATCTGGTCATCGAGGCCGCCTCCGGCGAACAGGCCCTGGAGATCCTGGAACAGCACGAGGTGGCCGCCATCCTCCTCGACATCTGGATGACCGGCATCGACGGCATCGAAACCTTGCGCCGCATCAAGTCGGGAGAAAAAAACCGTCCCCACGAAGCCGATCTGCCGGTGATCATGATGTCGGGTCACGGCACCATCGAAACCGCCGTGTCGGCCACCAAGGAGGGGGCTTACGATTTTCTGGAAAAACCCCTCTCCCTGGATCGGGTGCTGCTGCTGCTCGACCGGGCGATCCGCGCCCATGACCTGGCGCGGGAAAACCGGGAACTCAAGGCCCAGATGGATGCGGTGCCGCCGATGATCGGCGACTCCCCCGCCATGCGCGCCCTGGAGGAAAAACTGCTCCGGGTGGCCCCCACCGAAGGATGGGTGTTGATCTCCGGCGAAAACGGCACCGGCAAGGAGGTGGCCGCACGTCGGCTGCACGCCCTCTCCAACCGGGCGGCGGGACCGTTCATCGCGGTCAACTCGGCGGCGATCCCGGAAGAGTCCATCGAGGTGGAGCTGTTCGGACTCGAAACCACCGGCGCGAGCGGACAACGGATCACCCAGGCGGGACGCTTCGAACAAAGCAATCGGGGCACCCTGTTTCTCGACTCGATCGGCGACATGTCGCTCAAGACCCAGGCCAAGATTCTGCGCGCCCTTCAAGAACGGCGTTTCGAGCGGGTCGGAGGGCGTCGTCCGATTCAGGTCGATGTGCGGGTGATCGCGGCCACCAACAAGGATCTGCAAGAGGAGATCGATCAGGGCCGATTCCGGCTCGATCTCTATTATCGTCTGAACGTCATTCCTCTGGCGATTCCCCCCTTGCGGGAGCGTCTGGAAGATCTGAAACTGTTGGTGGACTATTTTCTCAAGATCCATCAGGCGACGCTGCCGCAACAACGCTCCTTTTCTCCGGCGGCGATGGCCTGTCTCAAGAACTATCACTGGCCGGGCAACGTCCGGGAGCTGAAAAATCTGGTGGAACGGTTGTTGATCATGGCTCCGGGGACGATGATCGATCCCGAGGATCTGCCGGAGTTCATCCATATGAAACCGGGCGCCACCCCCACCAACACCCCGTGGGACGCCCTGCTGGAGAATGAAAATCTCCGGGACGCCCGGGTCGCCTTCGAGCGGATTTTTCTCAAGACGCAACTGGCGCGTCACAATGGCAACATCTCCCGCACCGCCGAGGTGATCGGCATGGAGCGTTCCGCGCTGCACCGGAAATTGAAGACCCTGGGCCTGGACTGAGAGATAGATCAGATGCGCGTTTTGACACCACCCCCTGGAGCAGCTCCATGAAGCCACTCGATTCGGTGATGATCGACAAGATCCTCCTGCAATACGATCAACAAAAGAAAACCTATCAGGATTTTCTCGATCGGACCCTGACGCTCATTCAGGAATTCATCGTGCCGGAAGGGCCGAAGATTCATTCGATCGTCGGGCGCATCAAGGAGAAGGAGAGTCTGGTCGATAAGCTCAATCAGCCCCGCGAACCCTATGCCAAGCTCAACGATGTGCCGGATATCGCAGGCATTCGCATCATCACCTATTTCGAGGAGGAGGTGCAGGTGATCTCGGAGATCATCCGCCGGGAGTTCAACGTCTTCGCCTCCCCCGAACAGCCCAAGGGACAGACCGTCGATCCGAACCGTTTCGGTTACACCTCCACCAATCTCCAGGTGGGACTGCTCGACAACCGTCTGGAGTTGATCGAATATCGCCGTTTTCGGGGCTTTCTGGTGGAGTTGCAGATCCGTTCGGTGTTGCAGCACGCCTGGCTGGAGATCAACAAGCACCTGGGCTTTCAGACCCGGGAACACTGTCCGCCCCACAAACAACGCGAGTATGCCCGCATCACCGGACTCTTTGAATTGGCCGATCTGGAGTTGAATCAGATCAAACCCTTCGCCCATCACGCCAAAAAGAGTCTCCGTTCCCGGGAAAACGATTTCGAGGCCAACGACGCCTTGCCGCCCCTGCCGGATCTGGCCTTCGAGACGCCGGGGCCCGCTCCCGTGGAGGAGGAGTCCGCGCCGCTGGCCGCCTCCGCGCCGAAAACGCCCTCCCCCAAGCCGGGATTGCTGGAAAAGCCGCCAACCACCTGTCTGATCCGTCACGACGAGATGGAGCGGTTCGTGCTGGACAACCGACTGATCAACACCTATGACCGAAAAATCGCCGATCATTATGACACGCGCCTGATCTTCAAGACTCAGAGCATCGTCACCCTCACCGAGGCCTGCTGTCATCTGGACATTCCGGGGATCGCCGAGGCCGGAGAGTTGATCCGGCACAACGAAAAGCTCATCAAGCCGATTGCCCGGATTCTGTTCGGCGATCCGGCCAGCACCAAATACGAACACATCTCCCGAGGGGTCACGCTCCTGGTGGTCTGCTGCGCCCTGGCGGCCAAAACCGGTCACACCAACACGGTATTCCAGTTCATCAACCGCATTCACTTTGAAAACGATCCAACCATCACCGGCAAATCCACCGAGTTGATCGACTGTCTTCAGGAGCATCTGAGTCCCTGAAGCCTCTCCACACCAACGGGATCCAGGGCTCAATGACCCCGGATCCCATGGCTCAACGCCTCCCGACCGCCCCCCCAAAAAAAGAAGCGACCCCCACCCGGTCCGAACGCTTGAAGAAATCCGGACTTCGGCATACCATGAAGCAACATCGGGAAGCGGAAATCCCCGGCACCCCTCCGCCCTCCCCTCACGCAACCCTCTATTCCGATTGTCCGGCCTCGGGGCGTCAAGGTTTTGAATGGCTCAATTATTGCAAATTCCACC
>JADGBU010000145.1:0-379 GCA_015231295.1 Magnetococcales bacterium
GTGGCCAAAACCTATGACGAGATGTTGCGTCGTCTCGGTTCCGGGCTGGAGATTCTGGGGACGGTCCCGGTGGAAGAGATTCGTCGTCACATTTCGCGGCGCATGGCCGAGGCGATTCAGCGGGTGCGGAGCGGCGCGGTGATCCGCTCGGGGGGCTACGACGGAGAGTTCGGGGTGATCCGGGTGTTCGATCCGGTCGTCAGCCGGAAACCGGAGGCCTCCGGCGGATTGTTCGCGCCGGGAGTCGTGGAGGTGACACCCGTGGTCAAGAGTCCGGTCGTGGCGCGGGTGGCTCCGGCATCGGTGATTCCGGCGCAGATGCTCTGCGCCGTGCTGGAGGAGAGCGGGGCGCGGAATCCTCTGGATGGGCTGGATCCGG
>JADGBU010000145.1:389-9327 GCA_015231295.1 Magnetococcales bacterium
CGACCCATGGAGCGGGTCCGTTGTTGATTCTGGCGGGACCGGGAACCGGCAAGACCCGGACGCTGACCCATCGATTGGCGCGTCTGATTCGCGCGGGCAGCTCTCCGGAGGCGACTCTGGCGGTGACGTTCACCCGGCGCGCCGCCGAAGAGATGCGGGAGCGTCTGGCGGGTCTGTTGGGGGAGTCGTTGGCGCGTCGCGTTCCGGTGATGACGTTTCATGCGTTGGGATGGGGAATCGTGCGTCAGGAGGCGGCACGCTACGGATATCCGGCGTCGCTGGCCATCGCCGGAGAGCGCGAAGGAGGGCAGCGTCTGCAAGAGGATCTCGGGATCTCCCGTGCCGAGGCGACCCGGATGTTGGAGCGGTTTTCCCGGATGCGTCGTGGCGTGCAGGCGGCAGGCGAAGAGGAAAGGATGGCGTTTCAGCGCGCTCTGATCGCCCATCGGGAGGCGATGCGCCTGCGGGGATGGGTGGAGTTGGAAGATCTGCTGGCTTTGCCGGTGGCGTGGATGGATGAGGATCCGGCCCTGGCCGAGGCGTGGCGTCAGCGGTATGCCTGCGTGTTCGTGGATGAGTTTCAGGATATCGATGCGGTTCAGTATGCCTTGTTGCGACATCTGGTGCCTGCCGGAGGTTCGTTGTGCGTGATCGGGGATCCGGATCAATCCATTTACGGTTTTCGGGGTGGGGATCCGCGTTTTTTCGAGGCCATGGCGCGGGATTATCCCGCGACGCGCACGGTGCGTCTGACCCGCAATTATCGTTCGGGTCGGGCCATCGTGGAGGGGGCGTTGGAACTCATGGCCCATTCCACGTCGGTGCGCGAACGGCATCTGACGCCGGTTTTGTCGGACGCCCGGCGCATTGTGCTTCACGCCTCGCCGAGTGAGCTGTCCGAGGCGGAGTTCGTGGTGCATACCCTGGAATCCTTGATGGGTGGCCATGGATTTCACGCCATGGATAGCGGTCAGGCGGATGGACATGCGACGGGAGAGTATGCGTTTTCCGATTTCGCGGTTTTGTATCGCTCCGAGGCGTTGTCGCTGCCGATCTGTCAGGCGTTGGAGCGGGCGGGAATTCCCTATCAGAAGCGATCGCATCACCGGTTGCGGGAACATGCGGGGGTCAAGAGTCTGGTGGAGGCGGCGGGGCGTCTGGTGGCGGGAGCGGGAACGGTTCGGGAACGGTTGCTGCGCGCCGGAAAGCTGGCGGGTGGCGATCTGGAGGTATCGCAGGCCCTGGAGTGGTTGGCTCCTCTGGCCGAGGAGCATGGGGCGGATTGGGAGGGATTTTTGTCCGCGTTGGCGTTGGGGGCCGAGGTGGATCTGTTGGATCCTCGGGCGCAACGGGTTTCGTTGTTGACGCTGCACGGCTCCAAGGGGTTGGAGTATCGGGTGGTGTTCGTGGTGGGGTGCGAGGAGGGATTGCTGCCCTGGCGTTTTGGGGACGGAGAGCCGGAACCGGAGGCGGTGGAGGAGGAGCGGCGTTTGTTGTTCGTGGCCATGACCCGCGCGCGGGAGACGCTGTTCTTGAGTTGGGCGCGGAAGCGGCTTTGGCGTGGCACGTCGCGTTCGATGGAACGCTCCTCTTTTTTGCAGGGGATTCGTGACGCGTTGCTGGAGCATCGCACCACACGGGTCAGCGCGCCTAAAAAAATCCACCCCGGCAGCAAACAGTTGTCCTTGAGTTGGGACTGACGTGGTGTCTCGGGAGTGGTCCGACAGAATCTCCTGCGGGGATCATCACGATCGGATGATCGGAGACGCAAGAACTCTTTGAAGTGATCGAATGACAACGATTCATTTTCTTGCATGATCTGTCAATGTGGAACGTTTCGTTAATGATCCGGGGCAATGTGGTTTGACGATTGTCTGAGACATGTTCTGATTTGAATTGGCAAAATTCGCAAATCAATCTTGTTTTTCTTGAAAAAAATTGTCGATTCTTTCGGCGTTTGTCGGATTTTTCAGATGACTTGCTCCGGGGTTTTTGGTACTTTGATGCCGTTAAACGATTGACATGACTTGAATGTCGGATCGGTGCATCCGATTCGCAGGAGCGCGGGCAGGGGTTTTCGATCATTGTGATGATGAATCGGTTCGATTCCTGCAATCATGACCATACTATTGGATGGGTGCAACCATGGCGAGTGCTTTCGGGAAAATCAGGACCATGCTGTTCAACCTGCTGCTTGGACGCAAGCGCGGGGAATATCATCGCAAAGCCGGAGAACGTTATCGTCAGGAGAACGCGGCGCGGGCCGGGGTGACGGTCTGCCATAGCGGGTTGCAATGGGAGGTGCTGCGGGAGGGGACCGGAAGCAAGCCGGACTTTTCGGGCCAGGTGGTGGTGCATTATCGCGGCACGCTGGTCAACGGCGTCGAATTCGACAGCTCCTATGCCCGTGGAGAACCGATGGAATTCGGGTTGCTCGATGTCATTTCCGGCTGGCGCGAGGGATTGCAGTTGATGTCCGAAGGGAGCCACTATCGTTTTGTGATTCCCCCGGAGTTGGCTTATGGAGGCACGGGCGCGGGATTGCTGATCGCATCGGGCTCCACGTTGATCTTTGAGGTGGAGTTGTTGCAGGTCAAGAAGAAAGCGCATTGAACCGGATGTGGATGGTTCGCGCCGCAGGTTGGGAGCGCAAGGGAATTGCTGCGCAATTCCCTTTTGTGAACGCGCGCGCCGCAAGCGGATGAAGTTTCAAGGGCTTCGTCCCTGGACCCGTGAAAGCGACCTCACGCATCCCGGACAGGGGATGGTTTACCACCAGTTCCAGGGCATCCAGGATCCACCTGGCCCCCGGTTGTAGTTGTAATACGGATAATATCCGCCATAAGGATAATATCCGCCGTAGGGATAGTATCCACCGCCGTAGGGATAGTATCCACCGCCGTAGGGATAGTATCCCCCGCCGTAGGGATATCCGTATCCCGGATAGCCGTAGTAGGGATTGTTCCACCACGCGCTGGCGGTATTGGGAAGCGCGAGGGACGCCGTGCCGAGTGCGGCGGCCAGACTCAAGGCAAGTGCGTGTTTTTTCATTCTCTGTTTCCTCCCGTGGAAAGATGAATGACCCGGATGAGGGCGTGATCCTTTTTCCGGCACTGAACCATTGCAGTCAGTTGATAACAAATGCCACCGTCGTTTTCAACAGAGATTTCACGGTTTGAGGTGTATGGCGTCATGCGGGTCGGGATGAATACGGAACAGGCGGTCGGCGTGGTGCTGGCCGGAGGGTGTTCGCGGCGCATGGCCGGACGGGAAAAGAGTCTGCTGCCCTTCGCGAATGGTCTGCTCCTGAGCCGTATTCTGGAACGGTTTCTGCCTCAGGTGGGCTCGGCCCTGCTGAGTGCCAATGGGGATCCCGATCGTTATTTTCGTTTCGGCCTGCCGGTGATCGCCGATCTTCGCGTCGATCGTCCGGGTCCGCTGGCGGGCATCGAGGCCGCTTTTCTGGCGACCTCCGCGCCGTGGATCGCCTCGATTCCGGTGGATGTCCCTTTTCTTCCCCCCGATCTGATCGCACGATTGCGCGCGGCGGTGATCCGTGCGGATCAACCGGTGGTGGCCCGTTCCGGCGGACGCCTTCATCCGGTGATCGCGCTGTGGCCACGTCGTTTTCTGGCGGCCATTCAGGCGTTTCTGGATTCCGATAACCGAAAACTGATCGATCTGTTGGCCCTGCATGCGCATCAACAGGTCGATTTTCCGCCCGGACCGGAGGGGGTGGATCCCTTTTTCAACGTCAACGATCCGGATCGCCTGGCGCAGGCGGAACGCTGGGCTGCCACCGCGTCGAGGGTTCGCGAGGCGTCATGAAGGGAATCCGGATCATCTGGCTGTTTCTTTTCACCCTGCTGCTGCTCGGAATGATCGTGTGGGGTGCCTGGGGCCTGGAAGGTAAAGCGATGCCGGAGCCGGTCTGGCGTTTGCGCTTTGCGGGCATCGCGGTCGGTGTGGCGTGTGTCATCGGATTGATGGGGCTCCTGTCGCGACTGCTGCGCCATCTGGAACGGGAGTTGCAGTCTGCGGCAAAACGGGAAAATCTCTTCGGGCGCATGCTGGACGCCTCGGTGAATCCCATCTTGCTGTTTGAACTCGATTCGCTGCGGATCTGTCTGGTCAATCAGGGGGCGGTGCGGGGATTGGGCTTCGCCCGCGACGAACTGCTGGCAATGCGTCTGGGAGAGCTGGTGCCCGAGGCCGGTCAGGTGGCGTTCAAGCGGCAGCTCGATCCGTTGCGGGATGGCGGCGTGGATCAACTCGTTTTCGAGATGGATCTGCGGCGTCAGGCCGGGGATCCCCTGCAGGCCGAACTTCATGTGCAGCGGTTTGCCGCAGAAACCCCACCCCTGGGCATGCTGCTGGTGCAAGAGATCAGCGCGCGCAGGCATCTCGAAGCGGAACGGAGCCGTTTCGAGCATGATCTGGTGCTGGCCCACGCCGAACTGCTCGACCGGGAAACCCGATTGCGGCTGATCGTGGAACATGCCCTGGATGGCATCATCACCATCGACGCCGATGGCCTGGTGGAGGATTTCAATCCGGCGGCGGAGAGCATGTTCGGCTATTCCAAGGAGAAACTGATCGGTCGGGATCTCGCCGACCTGATCATTCCGGCGGATTTTCGCGAAGCCCACCGGAATGCCCTGCGGCGTCACGACCAACAGCCCGGCTCGGTCGGACGGCTCAAGCGCAAGGTCGAACTGCCCGCCTTGCGGTCGGATGGCACCATCATCGATCTCGAATTGGGGCTGAGCGCCATTACCCTCGGGGGGCGGCGACACTATACCGCGATTTTGCACGACATCACCGAACGCAAACAGTTGCTGAAATCTCTGCGGGACTCCCTGGAGATGGTGGAATCGGTCCATCGGATGAAAAGTGAATTTCTGGCCAATATGAGCCATGAAATCCGCACGCCCATGAATACCATCATCGGCATGACCGACCTGCTGCTCAATACCCAGCCCGGCCCGGTGGAACAACATCGCAATCTGGAGATCATTCAGCATTCGTCGGAGTCGCTGCTGGAGTTGATCAACGGTATTCTGGATCTTTCCAAAATCGATGCGGGCATGATCGCCCTGGAACGGGTTTCGTTCGACCTGTCGGGACAACTGGAAAGTGCGTGCGAATCCCAGGCGAACAAGGCCCACCGCAAGGAGTTGGAGCTCTATTGCTGGATCGACGACGATGTGCCGCCAACTCTGGTGGGCGATCCGTTGCGTCTGCGTCAGGTGGTGATCAATCTGATCAGCAATGCGATCAAGTTCACCGAGAGCGGAGAAGTGGTGTTGCGGGTGCAACGGGTGCTCTCCGCGCTGGATGAGTCGGGAGAGGAGACGGGACCGGATGAGGTGGTGTTGCGTTTCTCCGTGACCGACACCGGCGACGGCGTGCCGATGGACAAGCAGGCGTTCATTTTCGAGCGGTTCACGCAGTTGGATGGCTCCTCGACCCGCAAGCATGGCGGCACCGGTCTGGGTCTGGCGATCTGCAAGCAACTGGTGGCCTTGATGGAAGGGGATATCGGCCTGGAAAGCGGACCGGGACAGGGGAGTCGTTTCCATTTCACGGCCCGGTTCGGGGTGACGCAACGCTTCGTGCCCGGCGTGACGGGTCAGGAGGCGGATGAACGCCGGGCCGGTGAGGCGGTCGGCAATCTTCCTTTGTCCGGAGTCCGGATTGTGGTGGCCGATTCTCACGTCACGGGTCGGCGGATCGTCGGAGAGATTTTGTCGGCGGCGGGCGCGGCGGTGGAAGAGGCCGAGACGCACGATCGGCTGGAAGAGCGGTTGAATGCCGATCGGGATTCGGATCGGCCCTGCGATCTGGTGCTGTTGGACTATGACCTGTTGCAGACCGCAGGCACCAATCTGGGGGCGTTGGATCGTTATTGCGCGCAGCAGGGCAAAGTGTTGACGCTGGTACCCTCCACCCTGTCGGCGGAGGATTTGACCTTTCTCGATTGGTTGCGAGGCGGTTTCTCGCTGCGCAAGCCGGTTTGGAAATTTCGTTTGATCAAGGCGGTACGTCAGATTCTGGGACTCTCCTCGCCGGGCGGTGAGGGGGTTCAGTCGGTGCCGGTGGAACCGAAATCGCAAATTTCTCTGGAAATTCTGCTGGTGGATGATCAGGAGGTGGGCCGCAAGGTGGCGGAACTCATTCTGGAACAGGCGGGGCATGGCGTCACGAGCGTCGCCACGGGTCAGGAGGCCCTGAAACGATTGCGCGAACAGGCCCGGGATCTGGTGGTCATGGATTTGCATCTGCATGAGATGAGCGGCATCGAGACGGCCAGACAGATCCGCGCGGCGGATTCGGAGCAGGGGATCGATCCTCGGGTGCCGATCATCGCGGTCACGGCCCTGGCCTCCGGCGCGGAAGAGCAGGGGTGTCAGGAAGTCGGGATGGATGGCTATCTGAAAAAACCCTATCGCGCCAGCGAATTGTTGGGCGCGATTGCCAAGGTGATCAAGCGTCGTCAAATTTTCAAGAACGCTCCCGAACCCAAACATGCCCCCGGAGTGCTGAAAGGGGTGGAGCTGGATGACGCAACCTTCGAGAGCAAAGGGGGGGTGTTTCTGGAACAGGCCCCCCGCCATCTGGAAGATCTGCGGAGAGCGGTGGTATCCAAGAATGGCGCGGGCATCGTCAAGCCGTTGCAGGGATTGTCGGAGGTGGCGCGGGAGATCGGTGCCTGGAAGGTGTCGATTCAGGGCATGCGACTGCGGGGAGCCGTGGAACAGAATCGCTGGGAGGAGACCCCGGAGCTGCTGACCCGTCTGGAAGGGGTGGGAGAGGAGACGATGAGCGTGATTCGAGAGCGGATCCAGGCCACGGGTCACGATGCGGTGGGCTCCATTTCGGCGGGATCGGGGGGATGATCGACTTCGGTCGCTCGTGAAATGCGCGCATCGGATTCGTTTCAGGATTGGCTTTGGCCATGCATGACCGGTCGCCGGGCGGAACGGTGACGTATTTTCTCGCGTGTCTCTGGCTTTTTGGTGCGTGATGTGTCAGATTGTCTGGATCGGTTTTCTTGGGGATGGGTGTCGGGGCCATTCGGCGGAGATGGGGAAATCAGATGGAGATTGAACAACAGGATGATAACCGGGAGATGGATGACCCGGATGAGTGGGCGGGTGAACATCCGGCCTCCATGGATCGCCTGGCGATTCTGGAAGACGAGGTGAGAATGCTCAAGGCCGCTTTGTACACGCTCCCGGCGGCCCTGGAAAAAGAAAAAATGGAAATCCGCAAGAGTCTTGACGAGTTCAAGGCCGCCCAGAAGCGTTTGTCGGATTTGGCCGCAACGGCGGTCCAGTCCAATCAGAAGGTGGAATCGTTGGGACGTCAGGTGGAAGGGGTCAAGAAAGATACCAGTTCCTGGTTGGTGATCAGCATTGTTTGCTTCTCGATATTTTTTGTCATTTCACTCTTTATCAGGGCAGGTTGAGATGGGCAAGTCCAAAGTGCAGGAAGGGAATCACGCAGATCACCAGTTGGAAGAAGAGATCGGCGTGGAGGTCAAGAAAATGCTGCGATCCGAAATGAGTGGATCGGTGGCCGCCATGGAGCGGGAACTGACCGAAGAGGAGCAACAACTCTTCTCCGATGCCTATCTGGGAACGGCGGTCGAATTGATGATTCCTTCGGCGGGTCAGGAACGCCGATTGATGGCGCGTCTTCAAGAGACGGTCAAGCTGGTGCCGGTCTCTCGTGAGGCACCGCGCAAGGCGTCCCGCAAGGAGGCCCCGCGCAAGGCGTCCCGCAAGGAGGCTCCCAAAAAGAAAACAACCTCCAAGCGGAAAAAACGGTGAAACGGATCGGTGCCCATGTGAGCATCGCAGGAGGCGTGGCCAATGCCCCGATGAATGCCAAAGCCATCGGGGCTCGCGCCTTTGCCATGTTCACCAAGAATCAGCGTCAGTGGCGCGCCAAGCCTCTGACGGGTCACGAAATCGAGGCGTTTCGGGTCGCGATGGAGCAGGGAGGCTTCGGGGCGGACGATGTTTTGCCCCATGACAGCTATCTGATCAACCTCGGACATCCGGAAGCCGCCGCCCGTCAGCAGTCGCTGGAAGCCTTCATCGATGAATTGGAACGCTGTCGTCTGCTCGGGCTCAACCGGCTGAATTTTCATCCGGGCAGCCATTTGCGTCAGATCTCCCCCGAAGCCTGTCTGGATGCGATCGCGGAATCCCTCAATCGCGCGCTGGAGACGGTGCCCGGCGTGACCGCCGTGATCGAAAATACCGCCGGACAGGGCTCGAATCTGGGCCATACCTTCGAGCAGATCGCCTATCTGATTCAGCGCATCGAAGATAAAAGCCGCATCGGGGTCTGTCTGGATACCTGTCACGCATTCGTGTCGGGTTACGAGTTGCGCACCCGTGACAGCTATGAACAGACCATGGCCACGTTCGCGGCGGAGGTCGGTTTTCAATATCTGAAAGGGATGCATCTCAACGACTCCAAGCCCGGCCTGGGTGCGCGGGTGGATCGGCATCACAGCATCGGACAGGGGCAATTGGGGGTCGAGCCGTTTCGCTGGATCATGAACGATTCGCGTCTGGATGGCATTCCCCTGGTGCTGGAAACCATCGATGAAACCATCTGGCCCGAGGAGATTCGTCTGCTCGATTCGCTGGTGGAATCGCCCGCAGGGTGAGGGGACGCACAAACCGTTGAAAAAAAAGGGGAGGTCTGGGGGATTCATCCCCCATGGTCTTGATTCTTAGGCGCGTCACACATTATAACTTAAGATGTTTTTGTTCTCCCGGATTTCCCCGCGATGGCCTGGACAGGCGGCATCGCGGGGAAATTTCAGCATTTGCAACAACGCAACTCGGGTACGACCCTCGATCAATCGATGCCGATTTCCTCGAAGACCGTGCGCACCACGCGCTTGTCGTAGTCGAGG
>JADGBU010000146.1 GCA_015231295.1 Magnetococcales bacterium
CGTATCGCCGGAAAGGGTTTCGGCCAGCAAGGAGACGCGATCGTCGCGAATTTCCTGTCGCAGCAGTCCGATGCGGGTTCCCCCGCGCACCCGGATCGAGCCTGAGTCGCTCTCCACCTCACCGAGAATCATGCGCAACAGAGTGGTTTTGCCGGTGCCGTTCGGACCGATCAGCCCGACCCGCTCTCCGGGATGAACCAGCAGATCCGCCTGATCGAGCAGCAGTCTTCCGCCAAGATTTTTACTTGTTTTATCAATGGTTAGCACAAGACTGGTCCTTGTTGGACAAAGGGTGGTGAATCAGTTTTTTTGTTCTGTACACTAACTATAATTTATGCGATGCTGATTTTCCATGATCGGGGAAAAGGACTATTTTTGGCATGTCTTGTTGTCTGGATGCAAGGGGGAGAGGGTCGTCGGGGGAGGGTGCTCCATGAAAATCGATCGTTGGGTTCGACAACGCTATCCCATGGCCCGCTCGATGGCGGAACGGGTTGCGGTGGCCAGGGAGATGGCCGAGCAGGGATTTGTGGTGGTATTCCGAAACGGGGAGTATGCGGGCATCCTGACCACCGGCGATGTGAAAGAGCGGCGGGGTCTGACCGATGGTCCCACGGCAGAGCCGGAGGAAGAGATTGGAGCGGTTCTCGATCGCATGCGCCAGAGCGGGCGGCCCGTGTTGCCGGTGCGAACGGAAGGGCGTCTGCTCGGGGTCGTGACCCGCAGCGATCTGGAAGCGGCCTTGGCCATCCCGGCGACGACGGAGCCGGTCGAGCCGGTCGCGAGCGCGCTTCCGGGCCGGAGCAAGGGCGGGCGATCCAAAAGACGCCCGGAGCCGGAATCCGATCCGAAAACGCGCAATCGGAGCCTGTTGGCCGAGGTGGAGGCGTTGCGCGCTCAGATGCAGCGTCATGAACGCACCGCGCAATCCCGTCAGGCCATCAACACCCTGTTGCAGACCGCCCTGAAACCCTTCTCGTTGGAAGAGCAGCTCGACAAGGCGTTGTCGATCATTCTCGATGTGCCCTGGCTGTCGGTACAGTCCCGAGGCGCGATCTTTCTGGCCGACCCGGAGAGTGGCCGCTTGACCCTGGTGGTACAGAAAGGATTGTCGCCGGGATTGTTGTCGCATTGTGCGGTGGTCGAACCGGGATACTGTCTGTGTGGTCGGGCGGCGCAGCAGGGCCGCATGCTGTTCGCCGATCGCGTGGACGAGACGCATGATGTGCGTTATCCCGGCATGCAGCCTCATGGTCATTATTGCGTGCCGATCGTCTCTCGGGGGGTGGTGCTGGGGGTCTATAATCTCTATCTCTCCGTGGGACATCTCCGCGCTCCCGAGGAGGAGGCCTTTCTGGAGGCGGTGGCCAATACCCTGGCCGGACTCATCGAACGCAAACGGGTCGAGGCCGATCTGCGTCAGGCCAAGGAGGAGGCGGAAAGTGCCAATCGGGCCAAAACCGCCTTTCTGGCCAACATCAGCCATGAAATCCGTACCCCTCTGAACGCGATCGTCGGATTTTCCCGGATTTTGCTCAAGCATCAGAGTCAGATCTCTCCCCGGTTCATGCGTTATCTGGAAAACATTCGCGTCAGCGGGGACAATCTCACCGAAATCATCAGCAATGTGCTCGATCTGGCCAAGATCGAAGCGGGAAAGGTGGAACTCGACAAGGAAGATATCGACATCACCCTGTTGGTGCAGAGTCTCTATCAGGTCGCCAAGGACCGGGCGGCGGAAAAGGGAGTGTTGCTTCAATACGCCATCGATCCCGCGCTGCCCCGACAGGTCCATTCCGATCGCACCCGCATCAACCAGATCCTGATGAATCTGGTGGGCAATGCCATCAAGTTCACCCCGCGCGGGCGGGAGGTGCATATCCGCGCCGCGCGCGATGGCGGTTTTATGAGATTCGAGGTGGCGGATCAGGGGATCGGCATTCCTCCGGATCGTCTGAACGCCATCTTCGAGCCGTTCGAGCAGGCCGATGGCTCCACCACCCGCCGTCATGGGGGGACCGGACTGGGATTGTCCATTGTCCGCAGTCTCACCGGGATTCTGGAAGGGAGCGTCTCGGTGGAGAGTCGGGAAGGGATGGGATCGATCTTTCGGGTGCGTCTGCCCCTGGAAGAGGCCGCCCCGCCCGCCCGGAACGACGATCGCTGCAATTGGCGCGCATTCCGGTTCGATCCCAACTCCCGTCTGTTGCTGGTGGAAGACAACGCCATGAATCGGGAGATGCTGCTGGCGGTCCTCGACGAGGTGGGCCTGACCGCCATGGTCGCCGAAGATGGACGCCGAGGGGTGGAGTTGGCCCGGACGCTCCGACCGGACATCATTCTGATGGATCTGCATATGCCGATCATGGATGGGCTCGCCGCCACCCGGCTGCTGCGGAAAGATCCCGAAACGGCGAAAATTCCGGTGATCGGGCTCTCCGCCGATGCGTTCGTCGAACGGGAACGGGAGGCGAGCGAGGCGGGCATCGATGCCTTTCTGACCAAGCCGGTGGATCTCTCCCGGTTGATTCCGCTGCTGGCCGACTATCTGACCCATCAGCGCGGGGATGGGGTGCTGGCCATGGCCGGTGAGCGTCCCCCCCTGCCGCCGGAGCAGATCGAACGGGTGCGGGCGGGATTGGCGGAAATCGCCGCGTTGCCGGTTTACGAATCGGGTCGCATCATCGCGTTGTGCGACTCCCTGATCGCGTTGTGCAATCCCTATGAATGCGCCTACGAAGCCGTTCTGGGGCGGATTCGTTCGGCGGTGTTTTCCCGGAACTCCAAACGGATTCCTGAAATTCTTCGCGAGGTGGAGGTGCCATGACCCGACCTTGACCGGATCTCCTCGGCGTGACTTGAAAAAAACGTCAATCCCATTCATGATGAGAAAGCGCGATGATGTCGCTGCGGTTGGCTTGGAAGAGCGGGAGATCCTGCATCGTTCTCTCTTCTTCGGAGCGATGCCGATGAATCGACAAGGATCGTATCAGGGATGACCATGGACTCTGGATTGGGGTGCGTCGGATCGCGGGGCTGACATCATGTACATCGACCACAAGCTGGGCCTGGGTTTTGGGGGGATTGTCGGTCTGGTACTGTTGTTTGCCATGCTGGCGTGGCAGAACATGCAACTTCTGGTCGGCATGGAACGGGGACATGAACGTCTCCAGCAGATGCGGGAGGCGTTGCTCGAAGCCAGAAGGCATGAAAAAAATGTGCTGCTGCGCGCCCACGAGGAGACCTGGACCCTGCAGACCCGTGAGTGGATGACCCGTCTGACCCATCTGGTCCGGGAAGAGGAGGGGGTGTCCGGCCTCGCGGAGGTGGAGATCTGGCGGGATGCCGGACGACTGATCCAGGAGTATCTGGACAACTTTGAGGAGATTATAAAAAATCGCGAGTTGTCACGCGACCAGCGGATCGACGCCGTGGAACGATCGCTGGTGCCGGTGGCGCGACGGTTGCACGAACTGATCGGTCAGCGGTTGCAGGTGCGGCAGCACAATCAGGATGCCCATCTGGAGCGCACCGAACGGTTTTACGCCGGATTCGTGGTGCTGGCCATGTTGGTATCCGGACTGCTGGTCTATTTTTTGACCCGCTCCATTGTATCGAGTTTACAGTCCGGGGTGCGTTTCGCCGAGGAGATCGCCGCAGGCAATCTGCGGGCCACGATTGCGTCGATTCCATCGGATGAGATCGGTGTGTTGCTCCGGGCGATGCAGAAGATGGGGAACGATCTGCAACATCTGGAGGATGTCAACGTGCGCTCCCAGACCTCCCGTCTGGCCCTGAGCGCGCTGCTGGAAAGCTCTCTGGAACCGCTTTCGCTGCAACGGCAATTGGAAGTGGCGTTGCAGATCGTGTTGACGGTGCCGTTTTTACATTTTCAGCGCAAGGGGGCGATCTTTCTCTCCGACGAGAGCGATGGCACCTTGCGCATGATGGCTTCGCACGGTCTTTCCGACGAGATTCACCGATCCTGCAAGGTGGTGCCTCCGGGCCGGTGTCTGTGTGGACGCGCGGCGGCGGCGGGGAAACTGCTCTATTTCGCTTCGGTGGATGAGCATCACGAAACCCGTTACGAGGGCATGACCGCGCACGGTCACTATTGCATGCCGATTCTTTCCCGAGGCAAGGTGCTGGCGGTGATGACGCTTTATCTCGAAGCGCATCATGTGCGCTCTCCGGATGAAGAGTCGTTTTTGTCCAGCGTCGCCTATACCCTGGCCGGAATCCTGGAACGCAAGCGGCTGGAAGAGCGGATGCAGCATCTGGCCCATCACGATCTGTTGACCTCGCTGCCCAACCGGGTGCTGTTCACCGAGCATCTTTCTCATGCCCTGGCCCAGGCGACCCGTGGTCAGGAGTCGCTGGCCCTGATGCTCATCGATCTGGACCGCTTCAAGCAGGTGAACGATACCTTGGGTCACGCCGCCGGAGATCAGGTGTTGATCGCCACGACGCAGCGAATCCGGGAGTGTCTGCGGGCGTCCGATCTGGTGGCGCGTCTGGGAGGCGATGAGTTTGCCGTCATCTTGTCGGATTTCGCGGATCCGGGTGCCGCCGGACTGGTCGCCGACAAGATTGTACAGAGTGTCAGTCAGCCGATATGGGTGGAGGGGGCGAGTGTCACGGTTGGGGCGTCCATCGGGATCGCGGTGTTTCCCGCGCACGGGCGCGGGGGCGACGAATTGATGGCCAACGCGGATATGGCCATGTATTCGGTCAAGCAGCAGGGCCGCAATGGGTATCGGTATTATGAAAAGGGTGACAGAAAACGCATTGATGTTTCATAAACCACACGGATGAGGGAGTCACGCGCAATGAAACTGGAAACCATGGCGATTCACAGCGGCTACCGGCCAGATCCGACCACCAAATCGGTGGCGGTTCCGATCTATCAGACCACCTCCTATGCCTTCGACGATACCCAGCATGCGGCGGATCTGTTCGATCTGAAAGTGGCCGGGAACATCTATACCCGCATCATGAATCCCACCACCGCCGTTCTGGAACAGCGGGTCACGGAGCTGGAAGGGGGGATCGGAGCCCTGGCCCTTTCATCGGGTCAGGCGGCCATCACCTATGCGGTCTTCACCATTTGCGAAACCGGCGACAACATCATCGCCTCCAGCACCCTTTACGGCGGCACCTATAATTTGTTCGCCCACACCTTGCCGCAGTTGGGCATCGAGGTCCGTTTCGCCGACTATCGGGATCCCGACACCTTCGCCACTCTGATCGATGAACGTACCAAGGCGTTGTTCGTCGAATCCATCGGCAATCCTTTGGGCAATGTGGTGGATTTCGCCCCGCTGGCCCAGGTGGCCCATCGGCATGGGGTGCCGCTGATCGTGGACAATACCGTTCCGACGCCGATGTTGTGTCGTCCCTTCGATCACGGGGCCGATATCGTGGTGCACTCCCTCACCAAATATATGGGGGGACATGGCAACTCCATCGGCGGGATTCTGGTGGATTCGGGCCGTTTTCCGTGGGCCGAGCACAAGGCGCGTTTCCGTCGTCTCAACGAGCCGGATGTCTCCTATCACGGCGTGACCTATACCGAAGCCCTCGGCGCGGCGGCCTTCATCGGACGGGCGCGGGTGGTGCCGTTGCGCAACATGGGCGCGGCGATTTCGCCTTTCAACAGCTTTTTGATTTTACAGGGCATCGAAACCCTCGCCCTGCGGATGGAACGGCATTGCAGCAATGCCCTGGCCGTGGCCGAATATCTCGAAGCCCATCCCAAGGTGGCCTGGGTGAGTTACGCGGGTCTGAAGAATCATCCCAGTCGGCATTTGGTGGATCGTTATTTCCGGGGGATGGCTTCCGGCATTCTGACCTTCGGGGTCGAGGGGGGACGCAAGGCCGGAGAACGATTCATCGACGCGCTGCGTCTGGTGACGCATCTGGTCAACATCGGAGACGCCAAGTCTCTGGCGTGTCATCCCGCCAGCACCACCCATCGTCAGTTGTCTCCCGACGAGCTGAAACTGGCCGGAGTCTCGGAGGATATGGTGCGCTTGTCCGTGGGACTGGAGCATATCGACGACATTCTGGCCGACATCACCCAGGCACTCGACGCGGCGACGCGGTTGTAATCTTCTCACCAACGGGGTCCAGGGGCCATTGGCCCCTGGTGGGATCCAAGGGCGAAGCCCTTGGGTCTTTTTCGCCTTGGGCGCGCCGCGCGCCCATCCGCCTTACACCTTGGCGTTTCCTCCGTCAACCATCCCCATGATGCGGGAGACATAACGGCGGGTTTCACCCGGCATGGCCGAGGCGGGTTGCCGTTCCAGATTGCCCATGCCCCAGTTGTAGGCGGCCAGGGCCGAGCGCACATTGCCATCGTAACGGTCCAGCAGACGGCTCAGATAGAGCGTGCCCCCCATGATATTCTCTTCGGCGTTGAAGGGATTCTTGACGCCCAGTTCGGCGGCGGTTCCGGGCATCAGTTGCATCATGCCCTGGGCTCCGGCGGGCGAAACCGCCTTGGGATTAAAGCTGCTTTCCACCTGGATCACCGAACGGATCAGATCCGCATCCACGCCGTAGCGGTCCGAGGCCCGCTGAATGATCTGATCGTAGTTGCCCCCTTCCATATTGCTGGAAATCTTGTGGGTCGGGTCGGCGGGAGCGCGGGTTTTGCCGTGGGTGATCACCCCGGAATGAAACCCTTGCGGCATCGAGGTGGGTGTGCCGGAACTCAAGGGCCAGCCATCCTCTTCGGTGGCGGTGCCGCCGATGCCGGCAGGCAGACCGCCTACCGACTCCTTGGCCTGACGCAACGCGGACATGACCGCTTCCACCAGGGCGTTGACCGAGGAGTTGGATAATTTGGTGTTGCCGGAGACGCCATTGCGTTCTTCGACGGCCTGCATCAGGAGTTCATTGAACGGGCTGATGTCACCCGATTGGCTGGAGCGCAAACGACCCTCCCGCAGGCTGCTGGCCTGACGGGCGAGATCGGACATGGTGATTGGATTGGTCGTCATCTTTGTCACCTGTTGGGGTGGGATTGTTGGATAAGAGACTGGACTGCAATTTCTGCGCCAGCGTGAATCCTCCCGACCTCCACACCGGGGGCGATGATCGCCCCCGTCGCCGCCCCGCAATCCGTCTACGCCGCGCCGGTGGGCAGACGATCGAAATAACGCGCCCGATAAAGCACCCGCCTCAAACCACCCGGAGGATCCGAAAAACCGGCACGGGTGTGCAGCACGTTGTTGCTGATCAACCCCCATCCCTGTTCCAACCGCCCCCGAAAACGGATCGGCTCCGCATCGCGCAGAATCTGACGCAGAATCTCCACCGCCGTCTGGGTGGCGGCCTCATCACGCCAGCGGATGCTTTTGGTGCGATTGGTGAACCGCATCTGCAGATGTCCCGCCGCCGTGACGAAAAAGACCGGCCCCGTCCGTTCGGGGCGGGCGATGGTGCCATCTTCCGCCAATCGCGCCGGAATGGTCATCACATCGGGTTCCATCAAGGCGCGCAACGCTTCCGGGTGCTGATCCCGCAGCCGGATGTAAACCAGATCGTGATCCAGCAATTCATTCTCTCCGCCCTCCTGGGCCGGTCGCTCGCAGTAGAGACAGAGCGATTGAACCGGCTGATCGATCGGATTGTAATAGCCGTCGGTGTGCCAGCCGATGGCCGCCTCCCGATAGGGGATATAGTGCGCGAAAGGGGCGTGAGCCGATCCGCCGGGGGTCAATGCCGAAACGCCATCCCCGTCGGCTCCGAGATTCTTGTCCACCTGATGAATGCCCAAGCGGGCGGTGAGGGCGGGCAGGGGATTTTCCTGGATCCGCTCCGGATGGGTCAGGCGAAAGAGAGCCATGTTGCTTTTGGCGCAACGGGTCAGCAACGCGGAGACTTCATGGGGCGTCAGGGCGAAAGGATCCTCGACCTCGACCACCAACTCCGCCAGGGAATGGGGATAGTGGTGCTGTTTTTCTGTTTTCCAGGAGAGATATTCCGCTTCGTTGTCGAGAAAAAGGGCTGACATGGCGTGGTTGACTCTCGGATGGCGGTGAAAGGGTGAAATTTATGCTCCGAAAGGATATACCGGGAGTCAAGGGCAAGTCATCCGGAAATCGGCATTCCTGGCAGGGGAGAGAACCATGCGTTTTTTTGCGGATTTGCACATACATTCCAAATATTCACGGGCCACCAGTCGGGATTGTGATCTGGAACATTTGGCGTTATGGGCGCGTCGCAAGGGCATAGCGGTGCTGGGAAGTGGGGATTTCACCCATCCGGCATGGATCGAGGCCCTGGCCGAACAGACCGTGGAGGCCGAACCGGGTTTGCGGCGTCTGAAACCCGATCTGGAACGGCTGGTTTCCGAAGGTCTGGGCGTGCCGACGATGGCCCCCGGCGCGGGCGAGCCGGTTCGTTTCCTGCTTTCGGTGGAAATTTCCACCATCTACAAAAAAGGAGAGGCCACACGCAAGGTGCATCATGTCCTCTGCGTGCCGTCGCTCGAAGCGGCCCGGAGGCTGATTCAGCGGTTGGGGCGGATTGGCAATCTCAACGCCGACGGGCGACCGATTCTGGGACTCGACTCCCGTGATCTGCTGGAAATCACCCTGGAAGCGGATCCGGATGCCTTTCTGATTCCGGCGCACATCTGGACCCCATGGTTTTCGGCATTGGGTTCCAAATCGGGCTTCGACTCCATCGCGGAGTGCTACGGCGATCTGGCGGAACATATTTTCGCCGTGGAGACCGGTCTTTCTTCCGATCCGCCGATGAACTGGCGGGTGGGGAGTCTGGATCGTTATCGACTGGTTTCCAACTCCGACGCCCACTCTCCGTCCAAGGTGGCCCGTGAGGCGACCGTTTTCACCTCGGCGATGGATTATTACGCCATGCTGCGCGCGTTGCGTACCGGCGAAGGGTATGGCGGGACCGTGGAGTTTTTCCCCGAGGAGGGGAAATATCATCTGGATGGCCATCGGGCGTGTCAGGTCTGTCTGGAACCGGCGGAAACCAGACGATTGGGCGGGCTTTGTCCGGTCTGCGGCAAGGGGTTGACGGTGGGCGTGCTCAACCGGGTCGAAAGCCTGGCCGATCGCGGCGAGGGATCGGCTCCGGCGACCGCCGGACCCTACTGGTCGCTGATTCCGTTGCCGGAGATCATCGCCGAGGTGGAGGGGGTGGGTCCGACCTCGGGGCGAGTGGCCAAAACCTATGACGAGATGTTGCGTCGTCTCGGTTCCGAGCTGGAGATTCTGGAGACGGTCCCGGTGGAAGAGATTCGT
>JADGBU010000147.1 GCA_015231295.1 Magnetococcales bacterium
ACATCAAGGGCTTCGCCCTTGGATCCCACCAGGGGCCAATGGCCCCTGGACCCCGTTTGCATCAGCGTTTTGGGGTGCGCCAACGATGCCAAGCGGTGCGCAGCGTGAGCCCGATCAACAATCCTGCCGATCCTTGCGCCAACCATTCGGGCATCCACTCTTCCATTTTGCCGGGCTCGATCACCGGAATCCATCCCATGATTCCGGCAACCTGATCGGTCAGCAAACCCAATCCCACCGCGCTGAGAAAAATACCACTCAAATAGGCGGTCAACACCCACCCTCCCAACTCTCTCCGGATGATTCCCAATGGAGCCAGATTGGTGGCCGGTCCGGCCAGCAGAAAGGCCAGGGTCATCCCCGGTGATATGCCGCTGTACAACATCGCCGCCGCCATCGGAGTCGAAGCCGTGGCACAGACGTAAATCGGCATGCTGGTCAAGACGATGAGGATCATCGCCAGCCAACCCGCCTGGGTATACTCGGTGAGAAAGCCACTCGGAATCCAGGTGGTGACGGCTGCCGTGATCAGAATGCCCGCCAGAAGCCATAACGCCAGATCATCCCACAGATCGTTCAGCGCATAATCGATTCCGCTACGGGTTCTGGCGAACAGGGTCTTTTTTTCCGGCGCGGGGGCACTCTTGCCGGAACAGCCGCATCCGCCGTCGCAGGCGGGTTTGACAACCGTCGGCGCGGGAATCGTGCCCGCAGGCAGATGCCGCTCGACCAGCAGAGTCAGAAAACCGGCAACCATCGCGCTTAAAATGGCCCCGACCGGTCGGGCGATGGTCATGAATGGCCCGAGCATACTCCAGGTCAAGGCGATGGAGTCCACGCCGGTCTCCGGCGTCGAAACCAGAAACGAGACCGTGGAAGAGGGAGAGGCTCCTTTTCGTCTCAGTCCGATGGCCATGGGAATGACACTGCATGAACACAGTGGCAATGGCGCACCGATGATCGCTCCCCGTATCACCGGACCCATCCCTTGACCCCCGAGCCAGCGTATCACCCGCTCCTCGGGCACCCAACTCTTGATCAGACCGGCGATCAACAGACCGAATACCAACCAGGGAGCCATCTCCAGGGTCAGGGATGTCAAATGCGAAAAAAACTCATTCATCTATTTCCTCCTTGCTGTTCCAGGGGCTTTCCAGGCAGACTCGCGAGAGGGTAAAACCTCCAGTCGCTGGAGCTGCAAGAAAAAATGAAGGGCATCGGACAGGAAATATCGATTGGTCAACTGGCTCTCTTGTGTGGCTGCAAGGTCCGGACGATCCGCTATTATGAACAGAGCGGCCTGCTGCCTCCCGCCCGTCGTTCGGGGGGCAATCAGAGACTCTACACCCCGGAGCACGGGGTGCGACTGCTGTTTATCCGGCACTGTCGGGAGTTCGGCTTTTCGCTGGAGCAGATCCGGGAAATGTTGCAACTCGGGGAAGAGGCGGGGCGTTCTTGCGGAGAGATCGATCAGATCGCCCGTCGCCGACTGGAGGAGGTCAAAGAGAAGATTCAACGCCTCCAGGGGCTGCAGACGGAGTTGGAGCGCATTATTTCCAGTTGTCGGGGAGGGACGGTGGTTTCCTGTCGGATTTTGAGTTCACTGGCCGATCATGGTCAGTGTCTGCATCCCCATCATGGAGCGATGGACCTGGATCCGGTGCCGTGATTTTGACTTCCGGCGGATGGTTCCGGCGTTGCGGGAACCGTGCCTGATTCTCGTTTTGCAGGCTGTCCGGATGCGCAGGCGTTTGAGAGCCCAAGCGAAGCGGATCGATGGTCCGGGTTGTGTCCTGTTTTGCCCCGCGTGGCGGCATATTTTGCCCGGCAGCGTGATGCCCATCACGAAAGCGTCACACGCATTCGGCGTCAATTCTGGCGCGGAATGCGTGAAACCGGGTGGAGAGCGGATTAAAAAAAAACGGCCATCTGTTTGAAGATGACCGTTTTTTTGATTCTGGCTCCCCGGCCCGGACTCGAACCAGGGACAAGGTGGTTAACAGCCACCTGCTCTACCGACTGAGCTACCGGGGAATGATCAGGAAAATTTACCGGAAGATTCGCCGCGAGTCAAGAACTTTTTTGCAGGGAGTGAATGGGGTGGGGTGGGGCATGGCATCCAAAAATTGGCATGCATGTTGCTTCATTTTCATTGTCGGTGGTCAGGCCGTATCGACCCGACCTTAACCTGAAACCCCACTCTCCTGATTGAGGAGGATTGTCATGAATATTCTCAACGCTGCCGGATTTCTGATTCAACGCGCCGTGCAAACCGCGACCCAACTGCAACAACAAAACCGGGAAAAAGAGACCCGCACCGTTTCGGCTCCGGCGCGTGAAAAGAGTGCCGGAGCGGCCCTGGGTGATCCGGCGGTGACACCGGTGCGCTCCTCGGCCTATCGGGTGACGCTCTCGGCGGCGGCGCAGCAACGTCTTTCCATGAATCAGGCCGCCTGACCCTCTTCGTCGATGTTGGCCGGTTTCGATCGCGCCTGAGGACCGCGCGTGGGAGATCCGGAAAAACTTGCCCGCGCGGGAGTGACGCTTGAAACTTTTTCCCCCTCCGTCCCACGGCCCGGCGGGTCACGGCACGATTCGCACGCTTCTGTTGCAGGGGTTTCGCATTTTTTTCACGCTGGCCGGAATCTGGTCCGTGATGGCCATGGCCGCCTGGCTGGCGATCGTCTCGGGCACGATTCCGTTCGAGAGCGTCTGGCCGATGGCTTATGCCCATGGTCACGAAATGCTGTTCGGATTCACGGCGGCGGCTGCGGCGGGTTTTTTGCTTTCCGCGACTCCGGTGTGGTCGAAAACCCCTCCCTTGACCGGTCGTCCGTTGACCATCCTGGTGGTGGCTTGGCTGATCGGGCGGGTTGGCGCGATCTGGAGCTGCTGTCTGCCTTCCTGGATTCAGGCGGTGGCCGATCTGGGATTTTTTGTCGGCTTCCTTTATTTTCTGACCCCCACCTTGTGGTTTACCGGCAAGCGGGTTCATCGCATCTTTCCGGCCCTGATCGCGTTGATGGCCGTGGGGGATCTGCTGACCCATCTCGAAGCCCTGGGCTGGATGGCGGATGCCACCCGGCCCGGATTGCTGCTCGGAGAGAATGCCATCGTTTTTTTTCTGGCGATGACCGGCGGTCACATCATGCCCATGTTCACCCGCGATGCCTTGAAGGCACGGGGTGAAGAGGCCTCTTTCGCCATTTCCCCGCTGTTGGAGATTCTGGGCGCGATCACCTTGACCGCGATGGTGATCGCCGATCTGTTTTTCGTCAGCGCGCCCGGAACCGGTTGGATCCTGCTGTCGGCGGCGGTGATCCAGGGGATTCGGCTCGCCCGCTGGCATGGGCATAAAACCTTGTCCGCGCCATTGCTGTGGGTGTTGCATCTGGGCTACCTTTGGCTGGTGGCGGGGCTGGCGTTGCGGGGATGGGCCAGACTCGGCGGGGGGGTGGATGAGTCCGCCGCCTTGCATGCCGTCACGGTGGGAGCCATGGGACTGTTCACGCTCGGGATCATGGCGCGCATCGGATTGGCCCATACCGGTCGTCCTCTCGATCCGCCCAAATCCCTGACCGTGGCTTTTCTGTTGATGAGCGTGGCGGCGGTGGCGCGGGTTTTTTTCGTGACGGTGGATCCGGGTTGGGCCATTCGGATTGCCGGGGGGTTGTGGATCGTCGCCTATCTGCTATTCTGCTTGTATTTCGTCCCCATCCTGTCCAGGCCGCGACCGGATGGCCAGGCCGGTTGACCTGCAGGGAGTGAATGTCGATGAGCGATCAGGTGTACTATAAGGTTTTGGGCGCGGATGGCCTCTGTTGTCACGGAGGCGCGGGCCGCTGGAGTATCGATGGATCCTGGATGCCCGCTGTCTATGGGGGGTTGGCTCCTTGTGTGCGGGGCTATCATCTGTGTCTCGGGGAGGATCTGGTCGAATGGCTTGGTCCGGTGATCTGGACCGCAGAAGGACGAGGAAAATCATTCCGTTCCGAGCAGTATCACATTTTCCAGGAAGCCAGGGTGCTCCGCACCTTGGAAGGCTGGAACTCCTCCGTGGCGCGGGCCTTTTCCATCGCTTGTGCGGAACGGGCGGTGCCGGTGTTGGAGGCGGTGATGCCGGGTGATCGTCGGGTGATGGAGGCTCTCGCGGTGGCCCGTGCCTGCATCCAGGATGAAAAAGCCTGGAGTGACGCTCAGGCGGTGGCCGCCGAAGTGTGGAATGTCTCCCGTTTGGTGGACGGGGCCGCGCGGGATGCGGCGATTGCCGTGTATGGGACCGTCGTCTGGCAGAATGGTGGCATGGCGGCCTGGGCGGCAGCCGGATCGGCCCGTTCCGCTCTCGCGGCGGCAGCCTGGGAGCGTTCCATGGCGGAATCCAAAGAAAAAGGCGTCCATCCCCGAGATGCCGAACGGGGGGCGAATGGGGCTTCCAACGCGGTCATGAAGGCCGAACGCATCTGGCAGACCGAACAACTCTTCGCTCTGATTCGCTGATCTCCACGCAAACGGCTCCAGGGGGATTATCCCCCCTGGTGGGATTCAGGGGCGATGCCCGCCTCCGACCCTCCGCGATCCTCATCCAGGAATCGACGAACCCTCTCCCGCAACCGTTTCAGCTCCAGTTGGGTGCGAACCCGAGCCTTGACCAGTTGCGGATTGAACGGCTTGGTGATGAAATCCACCGCTCCCAGAGTCAATCCCCGATTTTCGCTCTCCTCGTCGTGCAGGGCGGTGATGAACAGTACCGGAATCGATCGGGTGCGGGGATCCTCCTGGAGTCTGCGGCAGACCTCGAAGCCATCCATCTCCGGCATCATGATATCCAGCAGGATCAGATCCGGAGGGGGGACGAGCAGAGCCAACTCCAGTGCCTTGAAACCGCTCTTGGCCACAATTACCGAATAGATGCCCCGCAGAGCCTCGACGAGCACTTGCAGATTTTCCGGCGCATCGTCCACGATCAGGATTCTGGAACGGCTCTCTCGATTCATGGGCGGACTCCATATCGCGGCAAGCATTCGCTCATTTTTTTCGGAACAGCACTTCAAAACGGGAAACGGTCAGATCCTCGAAGCCGGGAACCTTGCCCTTGAAACAGGATGGATAACGACCAACCAGACCGATGCTGTTGAGCTCCGGAGTCTCTTGCAGGTGCAGAATTTCCAGACGATCGGAGAAACGTCGCCACAGAGCGCGGAAATCGGACAGATGCCAGTGATTGATGCTCTCGAAATCCAGAGGTTTCAGGTTGCGTTGCGCCAGATAGTCCTGCATGGTCTCCCGGGTGAACAGGAATTGACAATAAGGCACAAAGATGGATTTATAAGCGTGCAGAGCGAACGGGGCCGAATAGTGACTGCCGAGCCGCATGAAGATGTACTGTCCCCGACGGGTGACGCGGGTGGCCTCTTCGAGAGCCTTGCCGGGATCCGGAATGTGGGGCATGCCGTCGAAGGAGAAGACCACATCGAAGGATTCATCCGGAAAGGTGAGCTTCATGGCATCCTCACGGGAAAAGAGCACTCCGGCCCGTTTCGCCGCCTCGTTGAAGCCGCTGTCGCTGACATCGGTGGCCACGGCCCGTTTTCCCTGACTGGCGAGAGCCGAACTGACCATGCCATCGTGACAGGCGAGTTCCAGAAAATCCTGACAGTTGCGGAAATCGGCGATCAATGCGGCCAACTCCTGACTGCGCGCCTCGCCGCGACGAATCAGATTGTCCTGATCGTATCCGTAGTGATAGGGACGGGTGAACTCCTGATTCAACCGTTCCAGCTCCGCCGCATCCAGCCAGCGGGGTTGGTCCGGTGCCGCGTCGAAAATCCGACGCACCCGGGCGGCCTCTTGTCGTTTCTGCCAACGCCAACGCCATTGACGCCAGGACAGGGGAATCCGTTGCGCGATCATTGTTCCCAGACGACCGTTCATCCACTCTGTCTCCTTTCGAGGGCCATTCCGTTCAAAAGTCCATCCTACAGCATAGGGACAGATCGGATTGGATTGCAAGTCAACACCATTACGCTTCGATCGAAGGGATTTGTTTCGGGAAAGTCCGGTGCTGGCCGGTTTGCAGCCATTTCCAAGATGTATCCTTTTGGCCTATGATTGCGGAGTGTTTGGATGGTCGGGGTTCTGATGGGCTCCAGGGGCAACTCTGTTTTGAAAGTCAGAATCCTGGGGGATGAATCCCCCAGACCCCTTCTTTTTTTTAATAGATGGTGGATATTGTCCAAGTGTCCGGAATGAACCATTCGCAGGAGTCGCGCAAGAAGAAACGGAGTCCGCGTCACGTTTCCCGTCCGGAACGCATCGTTCAGGACTCCCCGGACGTGATCCTGACCGTCAATCGCAAACGACGCATCCTTTTCATGAGTCGCGCCATGAACGGAGCCACTCCGGAAACGATGCGCGATCGCGATGCCCTGGAACTGTTTCCTCAACGGGTCCGTCCCTGGTTTCGTCACGCCATCCGCGCGGCCTTTCAACACGGGGAGAGCAGTCGCTTTCAATATCCCACCGATGAGTCGATCTGGTGGGAAATCCGACTGATTCCCCGTTCCGGCCTCCCCCGCCCGGAAGAGACCTTGATCATCGCAACCGAAGTGACCGAAGCCCGTATCCTGCAAGCCCAGGCGATCCGCCATGCCCGACTTGCCACCATCGGCGTTCTGGCCACCAGCATCGCGCACGAAATCAACAATCCCAACAACGCCATTCTGTTCAACGCCTCCATTCTGGCCCGCGCCTGGCAGGATGCCACCCCGATCCTGGATGAATATCACAAAAACAATGGGGACTTTTCGCTGGGAGGACTCCCCTTCGTCGAGGCCAGAAGCGCGTATCCCGACTTGATCGGAGAGATCCATCGCAATACGCTGCGGGTCAAGAGCATCGTGGACAACCTGAAACACCTGGCACGACGGGATCAGGATAACCTCAATGAAACCATCGAAATCCATGAACCGTTGCATGCCGCGACCCTGATCCTCAACCATAAAATACGCAACTATACCGATCACTATGAATGGGAGTGCGATAAAAAGAGCCTGTCGGTTCAAGGGAACTCCCGACAACTGGAACAGGTGTTCATCAACGTGATCCTCAACGCCCTGCAATCCCTGCCGGGACGCCACTGTTCGGTCTGGATCCGGACCGCCCTGGAATCGGATGAACAATCGGAATGGGTGGTGATCACGGTCAAGGATCAAGGTTGCGGAATCGCTCCCGAAGACCTTTCCAACGTGACCGAACCCTTCTTCACGACCCGCGCTGCCCAAGGAGGAACCGGATTGGGATTGTCGATTTCCGCTCTCATCGTGCGCAATCACGGGGGATCGATCCGGTTTGCCGCCAATCCGAAGGGCGGAACCACGGTCACGATTCGTCTGCCCCATTTTTCTCCTCCCGGAAGTGGATCATGAGCGCGTTGCCCCCCCCGGAAGAGCCTCTGATCGTTTTGGTGGATGACGATCCGGCCATCCTGATGTCCGCCTCCCTGGTGCTGCGCAGCGCAGGAGTGGGACGCATCCTGACCCTGGAAGATGGGCGTCAACTGCTGCCTTTGATGGAAATTCAGGAAATCTCCACCGTGGTGCTGGATCTGGTCATGCCCCACATCTCCGGAGATACCCTGCTGCCCCGTATCGTTCAGCGTCACCCCGAAACGCCGGTGATCGTCATGACCGCCACCGATGAGGTGACGACCGCCGTGGGTTGCATGAAAGATGGTGCTTTCGATTTTCTGGTCAAGCCGGTGGAAGAGAATCGATTCGTGGCCTGCGTGCGCAAAGCCCTGGAGTGGCGTGGTCTGCGACAACAGGTGGGAGCCCTGAAACGCTCTCTGCTCTCGGGACGCCTGGAACACGCCGATGCCTTTTCCGCCATCGTCACCGCCAGTCCCAAGATGCGGGCGGTATTCCAGTATGTGGAGTCGATCGCGCATACCGTCGAACCGGTGCTGATCACCGGTGAAACCGGAGTCGGCAAGGAGTTGATCGCCGAAGCGTTGCATCGGGTCAGCGGTCGCGGTGGAGAGTTGGTTCCGGTCAACGCCGCCGGCCTCGACGATGCCTTGTTCGCCGATACCCTCTTCGGCCACAAGAAAGGTGCCTATTCCGGCGCGGAGGAGTCCCGGACCGGATTGATCGCCAAAGCCGCACGAGGAACCCTGTTCCTCGATGAAATCGGAGATCTGGGACATACCTCTCAGGTCAAACTGCTCCGATTGTTGCAGGAACGTAAATACTATCCCCTGGGTTCCGATGTGGCCCGGGTCAGCGATGCCAGAATTTTGTGCGCCACCCATCGGGATCTGGAGGCGATGATGGCGGAAGGTCGGTTTCGCTCGGATCTTTATTTCCGGTTGCAGGTCCATCGCATCGAAGTTCCGCCGTTGCGGGAGCGTCCCGAAGATATCGCCCCTTTGGCGCGACATTTTCTCGCCGAGGCGGCCTACAGCCTGAATCGGGAACTCCCGGAAACGCCCTCCGGTTTTTTTTCGTTGCTGGCCTCGGGACACTATCCCGGCAACGCCAGACAACTGCGCGCCATGATTTTCGACGCCGTGGCCCGCAACGGTCAGGGGGAGCTTTCGTTGGAGTCGATTCGCAAGGCGGTTCGCAATGGCTCCGGTTCGGCATCCTCGGTGGCGGTTGTGCCGGTGATGGGTGAGGGGGGATTGTTTCGTGGCGTCATCGGGCGATTGCCCACCTTGAAAGAGGTAGAGCAGGATTTGATCTCTGAGGCCTTGTTGCGTGCTGGAGGCAATCAAGGCGTGGCGGCCAATTTTTTGGGGATTTCCCGGCAGGCACTCAATCAGCGATTGCGCAAAAAGAAGGAAGAAGAGGGAGAATAATCAAATGATTATGGGTCCAGGGGGATTATCCCCCTGGTGGGGTCCAGGGGCGAAGCCCTTGGGCGGGGTCCAGGGGCGAAGCCCATGGT
>JADGBU010000148.1 GCA_015231295.1 Magnetococcales bacterium
TGGAGATCGGCATGCCGGTGGCGAGCAGTACGGCAAGCAGCGCGAAGATGATCAGGGCGGTCATGGGTGCGTTACGTTCCTTCGTTCAATCCGGCCACATGGAGATGGTCTGCATGCGGCAGGGTATGGGTGCGGCGGAAACGCTGCGCCACTTGCAGAAAACGAAAACACATCAGATAGGAGCCGAGGGGAATGCAAAGATAGACCAGCCACACGGGCAGTTCCAGATCCGGCGAGGTCTGATCGGTCCGGCTGATGGCCCACACGAAATGGGCACCGAGGGTGCCGATGATGGCGGTGAACAGGGCACCGCTCCCCAATCCGAACAACACGATTCGATGGTGCCAGGGTTCGGCGAGACGATTCACCAGCACATCGACGCCGACATGAACCCCGGTGCGCACCCCGTAGGCGGCACCGAATTTGGCCATCCAGATGAAAAGGTAGATGCACAGCTCCTGGGCCCAACTGGTGCTGAAGCCGACCAGATAACCATGCAGGAACGGAATGCCCATGGCATACCGATGGACCACCGCCACGAAAATGATCAACGTGGCGGCGGCCATCAGGATACTGATCAACCCTTCTTCGAGGTGATCGAGAATTTTCAACATGATCGATCGTTTCCGTCGGAGGGGTGCCGGATCACAGGGTGCCGGGATCGAAACCGGTCGCCTGATAGATCGACTGGATCAATTCCGCGCCGATGCGGCCCGACATCTCCTGATGCACCTTGACCAGAGCCTTTTTCCAGGCGGCGCGCTGCTCGTTGGTCAGCACCTGAACCTGGGTTTTGCCGGATTGACGCACCGCTTCCAGGGCCTTGTCGTTTTCCTGTTTGGCGATCTGGTTGGCGTAGACCGTGGAATCGGCCATGGCGCGATCCAGTTGCGCGCGCACATCGGCGGGAATCCCCTCCCAGAACGCCTTGTTGACGATGACCGCATAACCCAGATAACCATGATCCGAGAGGGTCATGAATTTCTGGACCTCATGCATTTTCTGGGTGTAGAAGTTGGAGACCGGATTTTCGGTGCCATCCACCACGCCGGTCTGCAACGCCTGATAGACCTCGGAAAAAGCCATCACCTGGGGATTGACGCCCAGAGCGCGCATTTGAGCGTCGAGCACCTTGGAGGATTGGATCCGCATTTTAAGCCCCTTGAAATCGGCGGGATCCTTGAGGGGTTTGTTGGCACTCATCTGTTTGAAGCCGTTGTCCCAGTAGGCCAGTCCCAGAATGCCCTTGGCCGAGAGCTTGGCGAGCAACGCCTGACCGATGGGACCGTAAGTCACCTTGTGAAGCTGTTCGTAGTTGTCGAACAGGAACGGCAGATCGAAAACTTCGAACTCCTTGGCGCCCAGGGGACCGAATTTGGCCAGGGAGGGGGCCAGCATCTGCACCGTGCCCATTTGCAGGGCTTCCAGCTCTTCTTTGTCCTTGAAGAGCTGACTGTTGGGATAGACTTCGACCTTGACCCGATCGTTGGTGTAGCTGGCGGCCAATTCGCGGAATTTTTCGGCGGCCTTGCCCTTGGGCGTATCGATGGCCACAACGTGGCTGAATTTGATGTGGATCTGGTCTGCGGCCTGAGCCGTTCCACACATGGCCACCCACGCCATGGTCACGACTCCGATGCCAATCCGCCATGCATTCATGTTCGGGCTCCTCGCGAATGAATTGATGATGATGAATTTATCCCGGGGCAGCATGACGATAAACCGCTCTTTCGTCAAGTAGAACGCGCCGATTGCCTGGAGATGACCCGGAGAGGAATCGAGTGGTACAAAATCAAGATCGCTGCCGAAAGTCCCAGTGGCTTCGCCCCTGGACCCCACCAGGGGCCAATGGCCCCTGGACCCCGCCGGTCAATCCCGCAACTCCCGACCCGTCAACTTGAGGAACAGATCCTCCAGACCCGCCGGACGGGAGAGACAGATCAAATCCCGGCGTCCCCGCAAGGCATCCATCACCTCTGCGGCCTCCTGAACGTGACAGTACAGCGTGTCGCCGGTCTGCTCGATGCGGCCCGGCAGATGTGAAAACGACTCGCGATCCAACGGCGGAATCAAGGGACGAATCTCCACTACCTCCGGCTCCAGATGGTGCCGGATCAACGCATGCGGCTCCCCCATGGCAATAATTTTCCCGCCGTCGATGATCATCAGACGATCGCACAGCCGGGTGGCCTCTTCCATGTAGTGGGTGGTGAGAAAGAGCGTGGTCCCCTTGGCCTTCAAGGCGGCGAGACGCTGCCAGATCAGATGACGCGCCTGGGGATCGAGTCCGGTGGTCGGCTCATCAAGAATCAACAGCTCCGGCGCGGCCACCAAGGCGCGCGCGATCACCAGTCGCCGCTTCATCCCTCCGGAAAGCGCGCGCACCGCGTGCGTCCGACGCTCCACCAGTTGGGCGAACTCCAACAGAGCCTCGACCCGCGCCCTTATCTCCCCATCCCGGAGACCGAAATAGCGCCCGTAGATGAGAATGTTCTCCTCCACCGTCAAATCGTCGTCGAGGTTGTCCTCCTGGGAAACCACCCCCATGCGCCGATGCACCTCCGCCTCCGCTGGATCGCTGAAACGGTCGAACAGGGACAACTCCCCCCCTTCTCGCGGCGTCAGGCCGGTGAGCATGCGCAACGTGGTGGTTTTTCCGGCCCCGTTGGGTCCGAGCATGCCGAAGCATTCACCGGCGCGCACCTCGAAGTCGATGTGATCGACCACCAGGCGGCCTTGATAACGTTTCACCAAACCTTTGGCCAAAATCAACGGAGACGACATCGCACGGTTTCATCCTTTCTTGTTTTGTGGAAAAATGGACCCTGTTTCTCAATGTCACGATTCGAGAGGCCCAAGGGGAGCATAGACCATGGTGAACGATTTGGGGAGGTCGGGCGTCACCCGACTGCTGACCAGCGCGCAAATGCGCGCCGCCGACCGTCGCACCATCGAACAGTTGGGATTGCCCGGCATCGTGCTGATGGAAAATGCCGGAGCCGCCGCCACATCGATCCTGCAACACCGCCTGCCGGACTGGAAAAGCCGTCCGGTGCTGATTCTGGCCGGAGGGGGCAACAACGGCGGCGATGGTCTGGTGATGGCCCGGCGACTGCTTCAGGCCGGAGGCCGGGTGACGGTGCTGCTGCTCGCCAAAAGCGCGGCGTTGCCGGGCGATGCCCGCATCCATCATGAGGTATTCCGCAACTCGGGGGGCAGCCTCCTCGAATGGAGCGGGGACGACGCCCCATGCCCTGCCCGTTTTTCCGCGCTGCTGGCCCACTGCGGCGTGGTGGTGGATGCGATTTTCGGCACCGGTCTGACCCGTCCCGTGGAAGGCAGGGCCGCCATCGTGATCCAGGCGGTGATCGCCAGCGGCAAACCGGTGCTGGCGGTGGATCTGCCTTCCGGCGTGTGCGCCGATACCGGACGCATTCTGGGCTGCGCCCTGCCCGCCCGCTGGACCGTCACCTTCGCCGCCGAAAAGATCGGTCATCGACTCCATCCGGGGGCCGGACTGTGTGGCGAGCGCATCGTGGTTCCGATCGGCATTCCGGATGCGTTTCTCACCATTCCCGAACATGACACCGCCCTCAACCGGCCCGAAGATTGCCCGATCCCCCCCCGCAGGCCGGAAACCCACAAGGGAGAGTGCGGACGCCTGCTGATCATCGCCGGAGGCCCGGGCATGGAAGGAGCCGCGATTCTGGTGGCCCGTGGCGCGGCGCGGGTGGGTGCCGGATTGATCACGGTGGCCACTCCGGCCTCGATCCAGCCGGTGGTGACGGCGGGTCTGGTGGAAGCCATGACCCTGGCCCTGTCGAACGATCACTCCAGCGCGCACTCGCTTTCGGAGCTGCGCAATCACCGTTTTCAACCCGATCTGGTGGCCATCGGTCCGGGATTGGGAGAATCGGAGTGGACCGCCGGTCTGGTAGCCGGCGTGATCACCGAAAAGGATCGGCCCGTGCTGCTGGATGCGGATGCCTTGAATGTCCTGGCGGGTCAGGGGGATCGGATTCGCCAGTGGGCCGGTTCGCGGCGATCGGCTCTGGTGCTCACCCCCCATCCCGGCGAGATGGCGCGACTTTTGGGGATTCCGGTGGCGGCGGTTCAGGGGGATCGCCTGGGCGTGGCGCGGAGCACGGCTCAGGATTGGGGAGTATGGCTGGTGCTGAAAGGAGCCGACACCATCATCGCCGCACCGGATGGACGCGCCTGGATCAACGCCACCGGCAATGCCGGATTGGCTTCCGGGGGCAGCGGCGATCTGCTGACCGGCATCATCGCCGGCCTGTGGACGCAGGGATGGCCAACGGAGAGCGCGGTGCGGGTCGGGGTCTGGATGCACGGAGCCGCCGCCGACAACAGTGCCGCAAGCGAAGGAATGGCCGGACTGGTGGCCAGTGATCTGCTGCCCCAGATCCGGCGTCTGCGGGACACTCTGGGATGACGGGCATGGAACGACGACGCTTCGGCAAGAGCGGATTATCGGTTTCGGTGCTGACTCTGGGAACCATGCGGCTGCTGCACGGTTGGGACGCGCCTCACGATCATCTGCCGGACGACAGTCTGCAATCCACCCACGCCATCGTGACCACGGCGTTGGCGGGAGGGATCAATCTGATCGAAACCGCACGCGGCTATGGCAAAAGCGAACGGTTGCTCGGTCGGGTTCTGCCGCACATCGGTCGGCCCCGGGAGAGCTATCTGCTCATGACCAAGGCTCCGCCCGCCCCGACCGCCCGCGAAATGCGCCTCTGGATCGACGACTCCCTGACCCGTCTGGGCGTTTCCCGGCTGGATCTGTTCGCCCTGCACGGCCTGAATCTGGAGTCGCATTATCAGGGATTGCGGGTGAAGGGGGGGGCTCTTTCGGGTCTGCGTCAGGCTCAGGCGGAGGGTCTTGTCGGCGCGATCGGTTTTTCGAGTCACGGCTCGTTGCCGATCGTGTTGAAAATCATCGCCACGGGTTATTTCGATTTCGTCAATTTACATTATTATCGCTTCCGGCGCACCAATCATCCCGCCGTGGCCCTGGCCAACGCCCTGGACATGGGCGTATTCATCATCTCTCCCAACGACAAGGGGGGGCGATTGTACGAGCCTCCGGAAAAGTTGCGTCAACTGACCGCTCCGCTGGCTCCGGCGCAGTTCAACGAACGCTGGCTGCTGGCGCAAAGCGGCGTACACACCTTGAGCATCGGTTTGAGCGATCCGAAACAGCTCGCCCTGCATCTGGAAGGATTGCGTCCCGCTCCGCTCTGGGGAGCCACGGAGCAGGCCATCGATGGCCGACTGGAGGCGATCGCATCCCGCTCGGTTTTGCAGGATTGCGGTCAGGACTGCTCGGCCTGTCTGCCCTGTCCGAAAGAGATTCACATTCCGGAGATCTTCCGCATGGATCATCTGGTACACTGTTTCGACATGGATCTGTTCGCCCGTTATCGTTATGGCATGATGCGGCCCGGCGATCATTGGGTTCCGGGAGCGCGCCTGGAAAGTTGCGATCGTTGCGGAGAGTGTCTGCCCCGTTGTCCGAGAGGCTTGCCGATTCCCGGACTGTTGCAGGAGGCGCGTCAACGCATGGATCCTTAACCCATTGAAAAAAAAGAGGGGGTCTGGGGGATTCATCCCCCAGGGTGTTGAATTTTTCTTTGATACTCCATGATTTCAAGCGCATCGATCACGCTTCACTCACCGTCCAGGAGGACCGCCATGTCCGTCGTCATTCTCTCGCACAAGAAGCTCTCCTATCGATGGCTGCGTTTCGCCGTCACCGGAATCGAGGAACTGGATCGGCAGCATCAAGAGTTACTGGATCGCATGAATGAGTTGAAGGCCATTCTGACCACCGGAGCACAGCAAGAGACCATCCACCAAAAACTTTTAGAGTTACGACAGGCGTTTGAAGATCATTTCGCGGATGAGGATCAACGCATGTCCAGCAGCGGCTATGGCGAGATGGCGGCCCACGTCAAGGCGCATCGGGCCTTTCTGGAGGGGCCGTTGCTCAAGACCATCACCGATTCCGAGGGACAGGTCGGTTATGATCTCGGGGCCCTGATCGACTGGGAAGCCAGTCACATCAGTCGGTTCGATCGCCCCTTGGCGGAATTTCTGGCCAGTTAAAAAGAAAAAAACAAAACCCTGGGGGATGAATCCCCCAGACCCTCTCTTTTTTTTCAATAGTCAAACCATCACCGTTCCCAGGGATAGGCCAATCCCGAGAGACGAAAACCAATATCCGCATCCGACCGACCGGGATGATAACGATCCCGCGCCGCCGCACGAATGCGCCACACCGACGAATGCCACGATCCCCCCCGCAACACCCGCTCTCCCGACGCCGAATCATGACAATAAGGGTTTATCATTGGCGATCGTGAGTAATATTGTTCATCATACCAATCCCGCACCCATTCATGCACCTGACCATGCAGATCATGCACCCCGAAGGCATTCGGAGCGAACCGCCCCACGGCCACCGTTCCGCCATGCCGACCGGCGAAATTGGCTTCTGTCATGCCGATCTCATCCCCCCCGTGATAACGAAACGCGCCGCCACCCCGACAGGCCCGTTCCCACTCCGCCTCCGTGGGCAGACGGATCAGACGGTGACAACGCCAGGATAACCATTCAGCAAACTCTCTGGCATCTTCATAAGAAACGTTGACCACCGGATGATCTTCCCCCTGCTCAAATCCGGGCCGCTCCCAATTGCTCCCATCGCACCGTTCAAACCGATCCGCCGTCGCCACATAGCCATTGGCCCATCCATCGCGATCCGCCGTGGTCCGATAGCCCGAATCCCGCACAAAATAACGAAACTGTCCTCGTGTCACGGGATAGCGGGCCATCCAGAACCCATCGAGTTCCACCTCATGCGCGGGCGCGCACCGTTGCTCGAAGCCATGCATCACCCGATCCGCACACTCCGTCCCTTCATCCGCCATGCCCATCCGGAACGAACCCGATGGAATCCAGACAAACTCCATCGAAAAATCCCGATACCGGGCGATCCAGACCGAGACACTTCGGACGCATTCCGACGCTTCCCGACTCCTCTGCAAGCTTGATTTTCGCGCCTCGATCCGCTCCAGCACCCGTGCCAAGGGCCAACGCCGGAGATGATGCTTCTCCAGCATGCCCGCGAGCAACGCTCGCAACTCCGTCGGGCACCCTTCGGGAATCACCACCGGTTCCGGAGCCCTCTGCCCCCGCGCCACCACCAGCGAGTCACCATTATAAGCGGGTTGACCAAACAGCATGAAATAAAAAGTCATCCCCAACGAGTAGACATCCGAAATCAGATAGCGTCTTTTTTTCCAGACCTCGGGCGCGGTATAACGGGAAGTGCCTGAAAAACGTGGCGCATGATGCCCCTGCCAACTTTCCGCCAACCCCCAATCGGCCAGAAACCATTCCATGGTTCCGGCATCCCCCGGCTGTCCCAGAACGTTATCCGGTTTGACATCCCGATGCACCAAAGCCGGAGTCAGACCATGAGCCCAGGCAATCGCCCTGGCCACCCGTTCCAGGATCTCCAGGGCTTCCCGCTCCGTCAAACCTCCTCTGGCGCGCACATAATGTTTCAGATCCCCACCTTGCAGAAAAGGCGTCACCAGACAGGCGGTTCCATCCGGTTCGATCCAATAATCACGCATCGGGACGATCCATGCGCACGCCGCCATGCGCCGCAGATTTTCCGCCTCCCACCCCAGAACCCGCTTGCCCACCACGCTGTCGGCCCGTTTGATCGCCACCACACCGGATCCATCCACGGCCCACCCCCGGTAGACCTCGGAAAAAGATCCCGCACCGATCTTCTCATCCAGGCGATACCTTCCATTGCCCACGGTAGAGGAACCATCCGTTGTCGCATCTTTGCGACGCGTTTTCAGCACCACGGCCATTTGGCACCCCAAACACGAAAAAATCGCCCCAAAAACCATGAAACCGCCCCATCAAGAGGCGGTTTCACAGATTTCAGAGCAATTTTTACCAAAGTCAGAGCAAGATCACCACTCGATTCGTTCCATATTCTGGAACTCCAACACCGAACCGTCATACAAGGTTATGGTCCCCGAGGCGTCGCCATCGGAAAAATCGATGCTGCCATCGTTATTGACCGTGTACTCGGCATCGGTTTGCAGCGTCCAATCGCCGGTATTCTCCAGAGAGGAGGCAGGTCCACCACCCACATCTTCCAGATTGACCGTATCGAGCCAACTGCCACCCTGTCCACCATTCGCCGAATCGGCACCATCCCCGGAACCAAACAGGAACAGATCATTCCCGACACCGCCATCCATGGTATCTTGTCCGGCTCCACCGTTCAGCACATCGTTGCCGTCACCGCCGGTCAACTTATCGTTGCCAGCCCCGCCATCCAGAATATCATTCCCGGTGCCGCCGGTGAGTTGATCCTTACCATCACCCCCCACCAGTTTATCGTTTCCGGCACCACCATCGAGTTTGTCATCTCCCTTGCCACCATCCATCAGATCGTTTTTGCTCGATCCGGACAGATCGTCGCTCTTGTTGCCACCTGAGACGGTTTTGTCATAAGTCACCTTGGCCTCGGTATAATCATGCGTTCCCTTGATATCGCTGTAATCTCCCGAGGCATGATCCTCCGAGGCATCACCGCCCCCCACACCTTTGGATGCACCAGGATTACTCTCATCAAAGCCATCCGCATCATTGCCGTGGCCATTATCGTCGTGCTCTTTGCCACCCGTCGAACCGCCCTTGGAGCCGCCTCCCGTCGAACCGCCCTTGGAGCCGCCTCCCGTCGAACCGCCCTTGGAGCCGCCCGTCA
>JADGBU010000149.1 GCA_015231295.1 Magnetococcales bacterium
TGCGGGCGGTGTCGGTCCCGGTGAAGGTCGAGTTGAGTACCGATAAAGAGGGGGGCGTCATGAAATCCAACGGATAGGCGGCGGCCTCGGCGCGATCGTCCCGCCGGTTGACCGGCCAGTGATCCGGCCACTCCGGCATTTCGTCACGGGACCAGCCGGGACGAAAATGAAAGCGACCGTCCGCTTGGGGAAAGCCATCCAGAAAATGACGCGCCCGCCAGGCGGGTGCGCAATCGATCCAGGGTTGAGGCCACTGTTCCAGGGGGGGGAGTCCCGATTCGTCCAGGACCAGACGGATCGTGTCGGCGGCATCCATCCGGAACGGGGGATCGTCGAAACCCATGCGACGCGCCAGGGCGTTGACCAGATCGTGATTGCTCATCGCCGCGCCGGTCGGGGGCAGCAGGGGTTTGGCGTGCTGCAAGGTATATTGACCGTAGGCCTTGTAGAGATCCTCGTGTTCCAGGAAGGTGGTGGCGGGCAGCAACACATCGGCGAAGCGGGCGGTATCGGTCATCACCTGCTCGTGGACTACGGTGAAGAGATCCGAACGGGCCAATCCGGCGTAGACCCGTTGCAGATCGGGACAACTGGTGGCCGGATTGGCGTGGGAAACCAGCAGAGACAGCACCGGAGGGTCGAGATGGGGATCGGTGAGCACTTCGCCCAGTCGGCTCATGTCGAGGGTGCGGGGGGTGTGATCGGGATCGGCGGGCGGGGGCAGGGGTTGCGGCGTCAGGTTGAAGGCACCCCCGGTGGCGAACAGCGCGCCGCCTCCGGGGTGTTGCCAGGCCCCGGTGAGGGCGGGCAGACAGGAGACCGCGTGAATGTTGACCGCGCCATTGCTCTGACGGCTCATGCCCAGTCCGATCCGGATGAACGGCGCGCGGGCCCGGCCATAAAGACGGGCGAACTCTCGGATCTGTTCGGCCTCCAGACCGGTGATCGGCGCGGCCCATGCCGGGGAGCGGGCGGCCAGATGGTTTTCCAGCCTCTGGTCGAAGTCGGTGTGACGGCGCAGATAGTCCCGATCGGCCAAGCCTTCATCGAGCAGCACATGCATCATGGCCGTGGCCAGTGCGCCATCGGTTCCCGGTCGCAGGGGCAGATGGAGATCCGCCAGACGCGCGGTCTGATTGCGATAGGGATCCACCACCACCAGACGCGCCCCCTGACGCCGGGCCCGTTTGACATGGCTCATCAGGGAGATGTGGGTGGCGGCGGCGTTGATTCCCCAGAGAATTGGCAGATCGCTTTCGGCCATTTCGGTGGGATCCGGTCCCAGGGCCAGGCCCACGCCGGCGCGCCAGCCCGCCCAGCCGATGGCGTAGCAGATGTTGCCGTCGAGTCCCGAAAATCCCGCCCGTCGGGCGAGCCGGGCGTAGGCGCGTCGCTGAATCACGCCCATGGTGCCGCCGTAGGTGAAGGGCAGAATCGCCTCCGGACCCGGATCTTTCATGATCGCCAGCCATTTTTCCGCGATCTGGTCGAGGGCCTCGTCCCAGGTGATTTTCTGGAAGGCGCCGATCCCCTTGGGACCGGCGCGGCGCATCGGTTCCGTGATGCGCGGACCGTTCTGGATGGCCTCGTATCGGCTCACCTTGCCGCAGATCACCCCCTGGGTGAGGGGGTGATCCGGATGACCATCGATGGCTTGCAGCCGTCCCTGATCGATGGTGACTTTCAGGGCGCAGGTGCCGGGACAGTCCAGAGGACAAACGCTGTCGAAGGTGGCGGACATGGAACTCCTTTGCCTAACGTGGGCGGTTCGTGGATAATCTCGCCTATGGAAAACGTTCGCATTATCGCACTGTTTGAAGCGTTCAGGGAAGCCAATCCGCATCCACGGGGGGAGCTTTGGTTTCGCACGCCCTTTGAGCTGCTGGTGGCGGTGGTTCTGTCGGCCCAATCCACGGATGTGGGGGTGAACCGGGTCACGCCCGGTCTGTTCGCGCTGGCCGGGGATCCGGAGGCCATGGTCCGGCTCGGAGAAGAGGAGATCCGCAGTCGGATTCGCACCTTGGGACTGTTCAACACCAAGGCGAAGAACATTCACGCCTTGAGCCGGCTGTTGCTGGAGCGGCATCAAGGTCAGGTTCCGGCGAGCCGGGAGGCGTTGGAGGCACTGCCCGGCGTGGGCCGCAAGAGTGCCAACGTGGTCTTGAACATCGCGTTCGGACAACCCACCCTGGCCGTGGATACCCATGTGTTCCGGGTGTCGCATCGTCTCGGACTGGCCACCGGCAAGAGCCCGGAGGCGGTGGAACGGCAGCTTATGGAGATCGTTCCCGAGCTGTATCTGCCTCATGCCCATCACTGGTTGATCCTTCATGGCCGTCATGTCTGCACGGCGCGCAAACCGGCCTGTGACCGCTGCATCGTTCGGTCATGGTGTCCCTCGGGTACAATCGATCGTTAGACTGGAAAGAGATTATCCATGAATTCCGAGCAGATCAGAAAACAGATCGCGGCCCTGCCTGCCCTGGATCGCAGCGTGGCCTGGTTGATCACGATCTTTTATCTGCCCGTGACCCGGACCGAGCTGCTCAAGGCGTTGCAGAAGTGCGCTTCCGCTCTGCCGGGTGGACGGGGCACCGGTTTGAGTCATCAACTGGAGACGGTGTTGGTGCGTCTGAGCGGACGGGGCCTGATCGTCGAGGAGAAATTTTCACGAGGCGTCAACGGGGTTCGCATGCCTCCCGCCATCGCCTGGGCGGCGATGGAGGATGCCTTGACCGATCCCGCGTTCCCGACGCTGGCGGCGGCGGTCCAGGAGACCACCCCGGCGGTGATTCAGTACAGTTGGGGCATGGCGCGCGCGGTCTCGTTCGAGCTTTGTCTGCGGGAGATTCGCATCGGCCTGTTTACCGACGATCTCAATCCGGTGCGTTATTTTCTGGGATTGGCCGAGCGGGCCTTTCCCGACATCAGCCGGGCTTCGCCTTTTGTGCGGCTGTGCTGGCAACCGTTTCGCCCCGCGTGGTTTGGTGGGCTCTCCCTGGCCCTGCAGGTCGAGGTGTTGAGCCAGATCATGACCGAGGTGGTCCGGGGCGGATTGCCCTTCGCGGAGATCGTTCCGCTGCTGCAGAGCTATCGGACGCATACGCCGGAGCAGCATGGTCCGCTGTTTCGTCATCAACTGGTGGTGTTTCTGCTGCTGGCGGACCGGTTGGACGAAGCCCGCGAGATCCTGAACGGTGAGTTGCCGGTGGAAGCCCCGCTGTGTCTGCGGGCGTGGCTCTCCTGTCTGAACGGAGAGTACGAGCGGGCGATTCCGGGTTTCGAGGAGAGTCTGAGAGCGGTCGAAAAGAGCGTCAAGGGGAAGAAGCAGAAGCTCTTTTTGCGTCATCCGGGCGGACCGTTCTTCATTCTGGCTCTGCTCAAGACCGGCAACCGTCAGCAGCGGCGCACGGCGATGGAGTATATGGATCGGGTGTTTCGGGTGGGCATCGATCCGTTGCGTTCCGCCTATGAGGGTCTGTTCGCGCTGGCTTTGGTGATGGATAACCGGGTGCGGGCCGCCCAGAGCTGGCTGGAGCGGGATGAAACCTCGGGGACCATGGACAGCGCGGAGCTTTTGAATCTGCAGCGTCAGATGCTGTCGGGCGCGGGGAAGAGCAGTCTGAAGGAGTTGGCTCCCTTTTGTCGATTTTTTCACGTGCTGGCCCATTTCTGGATCGAGCCGAACAAGGCGCGTCATCATGTTCCGCTGCTGATGGAGATGACCGAGATGGCCGAAGGGAATGGTCATCGCTGGTTGGCGCGGGAGAGTCGGGCGTTGTGGGAGGTGCTGGAGGGGCGGGAGGAGATCGACCGGCGCAGCATTGTGGCGTTGATGCGTCCCAAGGAGGTGTGGGAGTGGGCGTTGGAGGCTCTGGAGGAGGTGGCCGGAGAGCTTCACGAAACCCAGGGCGATGAGGAGGAGGGAATCGCACGGGAGGCGAGTCGTCTGGTCTGGTTCATCAGCATTCCCAAGGCGGGACAGAGTTTCATCCACGCCAAGGAGCAGAAGTGGACCGCCAAGGGAGAGTGGACCCGAGGCCGGGTGATCACGCAGCGGAGCCTGCGGGGTCTGAGTCTGATTCCGGGCAAGTTGACGCCCCAGGACATGAAACTGTGCGCGGCGGTGGAGGTGGATCTCAACCGTTACGGGGGTCGGGAGAGTCGCATGGAGGGGCATCGGCTGTTGCCGTTGCTGGTGGGTCATCCGCTGGTGTTCTGGGAGGATGAGCCGATGGTCAACGTGGAGGTGGTGGCCGGAGAGCCGGAGCTGTGCGTCAAGGAGGAGGAGGGCAGGCTGATCATCCGTTTTTCCGAGGATGCGTCGCGGCTGGGGGCCTATGCGGTCCGGGAGACGCCGACCCGCTGTCGGGTGGTGGAGATTCTGCCGCGTCACAAGGAGGTGGCGGAGATTCTGGGCAAGGGGCTGGAGGTGCCCGCCAACGAGCGGCAGCGGGTGCTGCGGCTGTTGCCGGGTCTCTCGACCCTGGCGACGCTGCAATCGGAGATCGGCGGCGTGGGCGAGCATCTGCCGGAGGTGGTGGCGGAGGATCGTCCGCGTCTTCATCTGTTGCCGTTCAATCAGGGGCTGAAAATCAAGATCATGACCCGGCCCTTCGGCAACGAGGGGCCCTGGCTGGTCCCCGGAGAGGGGGCGTCCACCCTGATCGCCGAGGTGTCGGGGCGACGGGTGCAGACCCATCGCACTCTGGAAAACGAACGGAAACGGGCCGAACGGATCCTGAAGAGTTCACCGGTGCTGTCGGCCAGTTGGAAGCGGGATTGGGAGTGGAGTTTCGAGGAGCCCGAGGCCTGTTTGCAGGTGCTGTCGGAGCTGCACGATCTGGAAGACGGGGTGGAGCTGGAGTGGCCCGAGGGGGAGCGGTTGCGGGTGAGTCGGGCGATCTCCTTCGGGGCGATGAATTTGCGTTTCGATCGGCAGAAGGATTGGTTCGCGGTCGATGGCACCTTGCAGGTGGATGAGTCCCTGGTGCTCGGCCTGCAGGATCTGCTGAAATTGATGGAAGGTGCCCAGGGACGGTTCGTGCCGTTGGGGGAGGGGCGTTATCTGGCCCTGACCGATGAGTTTCGCAAGCGGCTGTCTCAGTTGGAGGCCTTTTCGCAAGGGGTGGGGGGAAAGCGTCAGGTTCATCCATTGGCGATCGCGGCCCTGGAGCCGATGTTGCGGGAGCTGGAGTCCGCTCAGGTGGATCCGGAGTGGGCCAGCCGTCTGGAGCGGCTGCGCACGGTGAACGAATGGATTCCGGAGCTGCCATCCACCTTCACCGCCGAGTTGCGGGAGTATCAGAAGGAGGGGGTGCGCTGGTTGTTGCGTCTCGCCTCCTGGGGGGCGGGGGCCTGTCTGGCGGATGACATGGGTCTGGGCAAGACCCTGCAGGCGTTGGCTTTGCTGGTGACGCGGGCTCCGGATGGTCCGGCCCTGGTGGTGGCTCCCACCTCGGTGTGCATGAACTGGCTCGATGAGAGTCGTCGTTGGGCTCCCACCTTGAATGTGCGGATGTTTGGCGGCGTGGATCGTCAGGAGCAGTTGGAGGGGTTGGGTCCGTTCGATGTGCTGGTGTGCAGTTACGGCCTGCTGCAAAACGAGTCGGAACGGTTCGCCGCGCAGGATTGGCATTCGGTGGTGCTGGATGAGGCTCAGGCGATCAAGAATCGCATGACCAAGCGTTCCAAGGCGGTGATGGAGTTGAATGCCGGATTCCGCATGGTGACGACCGGCACGCCGATCGAAAATCATCTCGGGGAGTTGTGGAACATTTTCCGGTTCATCAATCCGGGGCTGATGGGCTCGCTGGAGCGGTTCAACCGGCGTTTTGCCGTGCCCATCGAGCGGGATGGCGACGACGAGGCGCGGGTGCGCCTGAAAACCTTGATTCGTCCCTTTGTGCTGCGACGCCTGAAGAGTCAGGTGCTCGACGAGTTGCCCCCGCGCACCGAAATCACGTTGCGGGTTGAAATGGATGAGGAGGAGCGCGCTTTTTACGAGGCGTTGCGTCGCAACGCCATCGAACGGCTGAGCGGCAATCCGATTCCCGAGGAGGATCGACGGTTTCAGATTCTGGCCGAAATCATGAAATTGCGGCGGGCCTGTTGTCATCCGACGCTGGTGGTGCCGGATTGTGGCCTCTCCGGAGCCAAGATGGTGCTGTTCAAGGAGGTGGTCGAGGAGCTGTTGGCCAATGGTCACAAGGCGTTGGTATTCAGTCAGTTCACCAGTTATCTGGCGATCATCCGGGATTTCTTGAATCGGGAGAAGATTTCTTATCAATATCTGGACGGCTCCACGCCTCCCCTGGCCCGTCGCGAGGCGGTACGGGCCTTTCAATCCGGGAGCGGGGATCTGTTTCTCATCAGTCTCAAGGCCGGCGGGTTGGGGTTGAATCTCACCGCCGCCGATTATGTGATCCATATGGATCCCTGGTGGAATCCGGCAGTGGAGGATCAGGCCTCGGATCGCGCCCACCGGTTCGGACAGCAGCGGCCCGTCACCGTCTATCGGTTGGTGATCCGGGAGTCGATCGAGGAGAAGATTGTCGATTTGCACCGGCACAAACGGGATCTGGCCGATGGTCTGCTCGATGGGGGGCAGACCGCCAGCGCGATCTCCGCCGAGGAGTTGATGCGCCTGCTGGTGGAAGAGTGAGCGGGAGGGGTCATTTCATGGCGATGTGTTGGGACTTGGCATATTCGACATAGAGCGCGTCCGAGCGGATGGTGTGGGTGAAAAACCATTCGGACATGAAAAAATGCAGATCCACGATGAAAAAAACATTGCGCTCCTGGGAGATTTTCTGGGCCAGTCCCTTGAGTCGCGTGAGCAGCGTTTCGTGTTCCCGCATGTGGATGGGGAGTTTGGGATAGCCGATCTTGCGCATCCACGCCTCTTCCGTGATGAAGTGGGTGTCGCAATATCGGTGCAGAAACGCCACATCCTGATCGATCATCGACCAGTCCTGGGGGATGGGTTTCCGGGTGGTCAGGCGTTCCGCCAGCACGTTGATCTCGGTGATTTTATTCATCAGGTCCATATGCTGTCTGTCGATCTCTCCGATGCCGGTCAGGAACAGTTTCCGGCTCATGTTTTCCCGCAATTGGATCAGTTTCCTTTCCGGCGTATTCTCTTCCGGTTTTTCGGCTCGTGTGGTGGTTGGGATGGTGTGTACGGGGGATGAAGCCTGAAACAGGTTATGAGTCGATGTCAGCTTTTCCCCTTTCGAAAAGCGGGCGTAGACCATATCCAACTGGTTGATGTGCTGGAACAGCCATCCCACCACCAGATGCAGCAGATCGACCACATAAGAGATCGAGTCGTGCCACATGCGGGTTTCGAGATTCAGCAGCGTCTTGACAAACAGGTGGTGGGCACTCTGATGGGCCTGAAAGTCGGGGAATTGGATGGATTGCATGAACCGCTCCTCTTCCTGAAAGTGTCGCAGGGCATACTCTTTCAGTGCGTCGAGGGTGTTGCGCAGCGAAGCCAGATTTTCTTCTCGCGGCGTCTCTTTTTGCAACGTGCGCACTTCGGCGTAGAGCAGGACGATCAACTCCACCAGGCGTTGATGCTGACTGTGCAAGGAAGGGATGCCCACATCCCGCAGACGGGCTTCCAGGGTGTGACGAAAATCATCCACGGTGAAATTGCGTTGAAATCCATCGGATATCGTGGAATGACCGGCCATGGAGATCGACGAGTTTGTGGAACCGTTCATGAATTCCAATCCTTGAGAGGGGTGGATGATCCAAACCGATCGGTGATGGCCGCGTGCTCTCCCGGGTCGTGATTTCGATGGTGGAGAGATTGGCGAATGGTCGTGAAGAGTATACCAATTTTTGCAAACGGCGCAATAAGCGCAATGCGTGAAGATTTAGTCACAGAGATGATGGACTATATTTTTAAAATGAGGCGTGGAAGAGGGGGGGGCGTGAAAGTTTCCTGAATTTTATTTCAGCTTGGCTGTTCAACTCCCGATGGGCGTGGTATTCTTGTCAAAGCTCTCGTTAAGAGCGAAACCTCATCGGGATTTTTAGAACAAGGAGATGGATGTATGAAAAAGAGTGTGTTGGCCATGACGATGGCTCTTGGTTTGATGGGTGCGGTTGCGTCGGTGGATGCGGCGGGTCGGGTTGCCGGTTCGGATATGGGTATGGGCCTGGAGAGCCAGCAGACCATGACCATGGCGGCGGCGACCGATAACACCATGATCGACAAACAAGTTACCCAGGGCAAGAAGGCCAAGAAAAAAGCGGCCAAAAAAGCCAAGAAAAAAGCCGCCAAAAATGCGGCCAGGACCGATTCCGGGATGATGCTCAAATAGTCTTTCCTTTTTGAAGCCAGGAAATCGTTCGATGAAAAAAAGTTGGCTGGCAATGGCGTTGCTGGTGGGTCTGGCAACCGGTGTTGGCTCCGCGTCGGCTGAGAATCTCTCCGTCGGGGAGTTCTCCCGGGCGGATGGATCGCTGCTTCTGGCCTATGCCGACGGGATCCAATCCGTGGTGGATGAGGATCGATCCACGGTGATCGACAAGAAGAAAAAGAAGAAGAAGTCGAAGAAATCCAAGAAGTCCAGGCGTTCGAGTGTCGGAGCCTCCGACTTCGGTGCCGGTGCTGGTGGCAACGCGGGACAGTGGGATCTCGGCGAGACGCGCTGAGTATCGGTATCGCAGGTTTGGCCGATCGATGAACAAAAAAAAACGCCCAGTCAATCTGGGCGTTTTTTTTTGTTCAAGGCGGGGTTCCCCATTGGGGTCCAGGGGCCAATGGCCCCTGGTGGGGTCCAGGGGCGAAGCCCCTGGGAGG
>JADGBU010000150.1:0-445 GCA_015231295.1 Magnetococcales bacterium
CACATCGCTGACCAGCCGCATCACCTCTTCCAGGGTGGTGACGCCCTGCAAGGCATACTCCAGCGCGGCCTTGTGCAGCGGCACGAAACCGGATTGCACCTCGGCCAGACGCATGAACGCGGCGGCATCGTTGTTGCGGAGGGCTTCGGCGAGCGGGGTGCGCATTTCCAGAAGCTCCACCACCGCGATCCGGCCCCGATATCCGGTCCGGTTGCACTGGGGACATCCCCGCCCCCGACTCAACTGCACGCCACGGGCGCGGGCTCCGAGCAATCCCTGCAACAGCACCTGCTCGCCGGGATCCGGTGTGACCCGCTCGCAGCAGTCCTGACAGATGCGACGCACCAGCCGTTGCGCCAGAATGCATTTCAACGCCGAGGCCACCGCATACCCTTCGACCCCCATCTCCACCAGTCGGATGGCGGTGGCCACGGCGCTGTTGGTA
>JADGBU010000150.1:843-8741 GCA_015231295.1 Magnetococcales bacterium
CCATCCTGGATCGGCAGCGTGGACAGACGCACATCCACGCTCTTGCCCTTGATGATGATGTTGAACCGGCCATCCTGGGGCAGACGTTTTTCGGCGATCTCCAGGCTGGCCATCAGCTTGAGTTTGGAAACCAATGCCGGCGCGATTTTTTTCTCGTTGACGATCTGTTCGTTCAACACCCCGTCGATCCGCTGACGAATCCGCAACACATCGGCATCGGGTTCGATATGGATATCCGAGGCATTCATGCGCATGGCGTCCTCGAACAGGGATTGCAGAATCTTGACCACCGGGGCATCGACCGCCATTTCGGACTGGACGATCCCTTCCAGATCGAACTCCGACTTGCCGACCTCCTCTTCCAGGGCCGCCACCTGTTCATGGATCTTGCCATCGCCCCGATAGATCAGATCCAGGGCGCGCAGCAACTGTCCTTCGCCCACCAGGGCGAGTTGGGGCGTCTGACCCAGCAGCCGGGCCAGCTCGTCGAAGACGAAAATGTCGGTGGGATCGGCCATGCCGACCCGCAGCATCTCCCCATCGCGCGCCAGCACCACAGAGCGGAAACGACGTGCCGTAGTCTCGGGAAGCAGCTTGACCAGATCGGGGACAAAATGAAATTTTTTGAGATCCACATAGGGAATGTGCAACTCGCTGGCGAGAAATTCCAGAAAACTGGTTTCGCTCAGGATGCCCAGTTGCGCGAGGCTTTGTCCGAGTTTCTTGCCGGTTTTTTTCTGTTCGGCCAGGGCCGCCTGGAGCTGTTCGGCGGTGATGACCTTGGCTTCGACGAGTTTGTCGCCGATACGCAGTTTCTGGCGTTGCCGGTTGAGGAAATTCTGCAACGCCTGCTCGGTGACCATGCCGAGGGCGACCAACGCCTCTCCCAACTTGGCCCCGGTCTGGTTTTGGTGCGCCAGAGCCTGACGCAACTGATCGGCGGAGATCAGCCCGGTATCGACCAGAAGATCCCCCAGGCGGGGTTTGTTGGGAGGAGGCGAGGCCATTTTTTACAGTTTTTCAATCCTCTTGCGCACGAAGCTTTGCAATTTATGGTTGAGATCGCCGCTGGCCAGAGCCTTCTTGTAGGCCCGGAGGGCTTCATTGTTCTCTTCGACCTTTTCCAGGGAGATGGCCATGCCCATCTGCCACAATCCCTTGTTAGGATACTTCTTCAGCAGGGCGTCGTACAGGTCTATCGCCTGCCAGTGCTCTTCCCGCCGCTGATAGAGCGCGGCCAGAAAGGCGGCCAGATTGGGATCGTCATCCGCCAGGGATTGATCTCCGCGCCCGCCGGCCATCTGACGCAGCAACTCCAGAGCCTTGTCCCCGCGATTGGACTCCACCATGATCCGCGCCAGTCGTCGCACCGCCCCTTTGTGCGAAGGATCCGCCTTGACCACCTGTTGCAGCAGAGCCTCCTCCCCTTCCCGATCGCCGGCATCCTTCTTTTCCGTCGATTGCTGATAGATCCGCTCCGCCCATCCGGCCTGATCCGCCGCCACCTTGACCGAAGCATCCCGACGGGCCCCTTCCGGGCTTTGGGTCACGCTGCGGCGTTTTTCCGGCGGACTCTTGGAGTCGGTCGCCTGGGGCGCACCCGGAGTCAGGGAGTCCGGCGGCGGATGGCCGGAATTTTTCATCTCCGCCTGACGTTGGGTGCGAAATTCACTCTCCGACCAGGCGGAGGGCTCCGGCAATATATCCTTGGCGGTCTGCACCCCGACCATGCTCGGCTGCAACGCCACCACCTTCTTGGCATCCATCACCCGGTCTCCGGCGGCGGACTCCTCGGCCACCGCTGAAATGCCCTTGCCCACCGGATCGTTTCTCTTCCGGGAGGCCGACGAATCTCCCCCCTCGAATCCGCTCGCGCCCGTCGCCGACAGGGCGTGCAGGGGTTCAGGCGTTTTCAGGGCGGCCTCGTGAACCCCTGCGCGCCGTTCGGATTGAGGCTCGGCTTTCGGCTCCGGCCTGGGTTCGGCCTGGAGTTCGGCCTGGGCCAAAGGTTTGCTTGCGGCGATCGGCTCCGGCCTGGGTTCGGCCTGGAGTTCGGCCTGGGCGAGCGGTTTGCTTGCGGCGGGCGGCTCCGGCCTGGGTTCGGCATGAAGTTCGGCCTGGGCGAGCGGTTTGCTTGCGGCCTTGGCCAACGCTTTGCTCTCGCTCTTGCGGGGAGTCGGCGACACCACCGGCAGAGGAACCGGCGTGACCGGCAACGCATCCACAGGCGCGACTTCGGCCTGGGCGACCTCCCGACTCTTCTCCTGGCTGTCGGAGGGCACATGCACCGAACCTTCCGACGGCATGCCGGACGGAAGTTCACCTCCGGTCGTCGGCGGAGTCGCGCTGCTTTCCGACCCGGCTCCGGTTGCCTTTCCGCCCACGGGTCCGACCCGCACCGTGCTGTCCGGACCGGTCAACGGGATGATCTTGGCGGTCTGCACCGGGGCCGCCCCTTCCGGCGGGGTGAAGGAGTCGCTGCGGGCGACATAGAATCCTGGAATCTTCTCCTGACGCCGCAACGCCTCCAGGGCGGTACGCGCCTTGACCAGATCGTTGAAACGTCCCACCCGCACGCTCTGCCACAGCCGCGAGGGATCCTTGACACCCCACAACTCCAACACATAGGCGTCATAACCCCGCTTGCGCCACAGGGCCGCGTTGCGGATCGCGCTCTCCCGATCCAGAAAAGCCGACATCTGAATCGAATAGGCGAAATTCAACGTATCCGACGGGGTTCCTTCCGCTTGGCGCAACAGCGGAGCCAGGTCGGGATCCTTGGAGATCTCCCGCACATCCTGCATCGGCACCTCGCCCTCATGGGCCTTGGAAGCCTTGCTGCTCTTGACACTCTTTTTGGCTTTTCCCTCTTCCTTGCCACCGCTCTTGGGGCTCTCTGCGATCCGGATTTCGGGAGGATGACGGATCACCCCGGCCAACTGGAGAGGCGCATCGGTTTCCGGATCTTCTCCCGCCGGAATCGCCGCCAGGGAGGCCGGTTCGATCGGTTTGGCCATCGGTTCGGCTGGAGTCGGAGCCTGCGGGGCGGGCATGGCTGCGGCGACGGGGGGCGTCGCAGCCTTCTCCGGCGCGGCACCGGAGAGCGGCGCGGACCCGGAGGCCACCACCGGAACGGAGGCCGGAGCGGATACGGGAGCCGCCGGAGCCGACAAAGAAGCCGACGCGGAGGTGGCACCCACCGGATTGATCCCGTTTTCAGCGGGTTTCGCGGCCACGAGGGGCATGGTTTCTGGCTGCAGGGTGACGCGGAAATCGACCTCTTTGGCCACCTCCACCTGAAGCGGCGCGATCAGATCCTGAAAGCCGTTCTTCTTGAGGGTCAGGGTGGTCGATCCGCTGCCCCACTGGAAGCGAATCGGGGTCACGCCCACGAAACGACCGTCGAGGAGCACACCGGCTCCCGGGGGTTCGCTCACCGCGTGAATGGTGCCGAGGGGTTGAGAAGAGTGCTGCGCGACCGGGGTGGTGCCGGTCAGCGCGGAAACCGGGGTCATCTCGCCTTTGACATACCAGCGTTCCACGATCATCGGACCGGCCACCAGCACCACCATGGCCGCCACGCCCCATCCCGCCCAGGCACTCCAGGAGCTGCGTTTGGCTTCACGGGCTTCGAGGGCACGCACAACCGGATCCGAAGCCATCGCATTCGATCCCACGCCATCCTGTTTCGATTTTTCCAACATCTTGATCATCAGGCTCACGGTTGTTGACTCCTTCAGGCCACTGCGATCCATCCAAAAAACTCTAGGGGCTCCAGGTGCGCGCATCTCTGCGCATACCGCCGATCCGTTCCGCCGTGCGTTCCCGCTCGGCCTGCCAGTCATGCTGCGCATCCACCACGATGGGTCGAATCAGAATCACCATTTCGCTCTTGTACCAGGACTCCCGGGATTTCTGAAACAAAACCCCCACCCCCGGCAGATCACCCAGAATGGGCAATTTATCCACATCAGTACGCTGTTCTTTCTTCAACAAGCCACCGATGACCGCCAACTCTCCACTGCTCACCCGAATGATGCTGTCGGTTTCGCGGGTGGTGCTCGACGCCATGGGCACCGTGTGCTGCTTGTCCTTGATCTTGTAACTCTTGTCCTTGTCTTGCACGGTCCGTACCATGGGATGCACATGGAGTGTCACCATACCGTTTTCACCGATCTGGGGGGTCACATCCAGGGCCACCCCGGTGAACATTTCGGTAAAGATCGGGGTCGGATCCACATAGGCCGCCGCCTCGCCCGCGCCGCTCGGCGTATCCATGCCGGTGATGAAAAATCCATCCTCGCCCACCTTGATGACCGCCTTCTGATTGTTGATCGTGGCGATCCGGGGGCTGGACAACACCTGCACCTTGCCTTGTTTCTGCAACACCCCGAGAAAGGTGGTGAAATCATGCGCCCGCAGGGCCAGACTGAAAGGCGAACCGGCCCCCGCCTGAGAGGCGACAAATCCCTTGGTGAACAGTGGATTGAGATTCAACACCGTCGGGCTGTCACCGCTCGACGAGACCATCTGTTCATTCATGCTGCTGACGAAGGTCTGGCCGCTGTTGGGCTCGGAGGCCAACGGCGCGAAACGATCGCTCCCCAGGCCCTTGTTGATCGCCAGCCAGTCGATGCCGAACTGGAATCCATCGCTCAATTCCACTTCGAGAATTTTGGCTTCCAGGATCACCTGACGCTGACTGCGAGTACGCAGATCCTCCAGGAAAAGATCGATCTCCGCCAACTCCTTGGGATAGGCCCGCACCGTCACCAATCCGGCCTGACGGTTGACGATCACGCTTTTCAGCTCCTCACCGCCGTTCAACGGCATGGTGACGGTCTGTTGACTCTGCTTCTCCCCTTTGGAGCCGCCTTCCGCACCCGAGGCCGCACCGGGAGCATTGGTCGGGGTATCCCGTTTGCGTTGAATCGTCTGCGTCGTTTCCCCCTTGGTGTTGATGGTCTCGTTGATGCTGTCGATGGCCAGATCCAGTTTCAGGATCGAATGGATGGTCGATTCCAGATCCTGCCAGAAATCCGAGCCATAAGCGGTTTCCACCGAGGAGCCGGTGGTTTGGGTTTCGCTCTTGCGGCTCGACATGGTGCCATCTCGGCTCGACGTGGTGGACTCCTTGCCCGTGCCGGAACTGACCTGGGTATCGGTACGACCACCTCGCTTCACCGGCAGAAAATCGACCCGATAGGTCTTGGTCACGAGCCGCCAGGGGAAGATCTTGAAGCCGCGCATCCCCCCGCTGCCCCGTTCGGCGAAGGGGTGGCAGTCGTACCGATACATCTCGCAGACCACATCGACCACTTCATCCACCGTGACCCGTTTCAGTTCCAGCGAGATCGTGCCCTGCACCTCGGGATGGACCACCATGTTCAGGCCGGGCGCGCCCTGCACCAGACTCATGAAAAACTCGCGGGCATTGACTCCGCTCACGTTGACATCCAGCCGACGCGCCGGGGGGGCCACCACGGGACGGGCAACGGCGGATGGCGTCTCCTCTCCGAGCAGCTCCTCGAACACCATGGAAGGAACTTCCTCGTTCTTCCTGGCATCGTCCCGACTCTTTTTCAGATTGGAGTTGACCACCTCCATGATGGAATCGTAGCTGGATTGAAATTCGGGTCGATCCTTTTCATCGGACGGATCAGGGGTATCTCCTGTGCGTCCCGGCAAGGCACAAGAGGTGGACAAAAACAGCACCCCCGCCAACAGTATGTGCAGCCAATGGAAACGACAGGGCATCACAGCTCTCCCCGCTCAACAAAACCGCAAACATTTCAGAAACAGAAACGGATCATCGTCATGGTTTTGACGATGAAACAAACTCTGCAAACGGATCAACGGAGATTCATTCACCGTTTTCGAGGTCACGCAGCCAGTCGCAAGAAGCGGATCAACGCACACTCAGGCCGAGGCCATCAACACACAAGCAAAAAGGGGTCCAATTCATTAATCACGCGAAATTCGACGAATCGGGAGAGGGAAAATCAGGAGGAAGGCGTTTCACCAACGGGGTCCAGGGGTCATGGACCCCTGGTGGGATCCAAGGGCGAAGCCCTTGGGAGTTGTCTCTTCGGCGCGCGGATCCGTCACAAATAGCGGATGAGATCACCCCGACGAAAGGTGGCCGCAAGCTGTTGCAGGGAAATATCGTCCGGACTTCCATAGAGCAGGCCGAGTGCGCGTTCGATGTCACCCACCGCCGACTGGAAGTATTTTTCTCCATTCGTCTCAATCAATTGTTTTGCATTCTGGAACACCCGATGATCCAGCCTGGGCAATTCGATCTGTAGCTCCCGCAACAGGGAACTCCCCATTCCCATGGCCAGAAAGCACGATGCGTAACGAACAAAAAATGGATCATTCGGTTGGGGACGCTTCCGGCGATTTTCGGCAAAACGATAGATCAGAACGGCCAGAATCGTCTGCGCGCCAGTCAGATCATCCGTAAACACCATATCGTAGAGTTTGCCAAAGTGCTCTCTGGCAAAAAATTTCGCCTGATGCGGGCGTTGCCTCCAAACCGACAGAATCGCTTCCGCAGCCACGCCAGCAGAGATGTCGTTTGGTTGCAATGAGCGATCCATCCGCTTCCGTTGATAACGATAGCCCAATTGTTCGATATCGGTCTGCAACCGGAGTTGCCGATCATCATTGGCGCGCAGGTCTCTCAAATCCACCGGATTTTGGCTGTTGGTGGCAAAGGTGATGCGGCGAACCTGATCCTCGTTATCACCGGGCAGTTGATACAACCGAATCAGAACATGGGCGTCGAGAGCAGCAGAAGAACACATCGACTCTTTCAGGGTCTTGTAAATGGTCATGCAGGTCTGACCACCATTGATGATCTGCAAATTCTCCACTTTGACCTGATAATCGCCCGCCTGAAGCGCATTATATGAAAATTTCTCGCAAATCAACGTGATACCATTATTGTAAAAATAAAAATTACCGCTTTCTTCGCTTTTAAGCGTGTTTCTGATCCCTTCATTCACGCGATTGCCCTGAAGCCCCAGATAACGACGAATGTTGCGTTCCAACAAACGTTCCCCATGACGTTCAATCAAAGCGGCAACCTCCGTCACCGCCATCCTGCCGACCAGAACGCGACTGAAATTGAAATCTTCCACCATGGCCTTGCCGCTCAGACGCAAAGAGTCATTGACCGGTTTGGCGGCCTGCATGATCATCACAAGCCGATCGTGGTTGATATATTCCCAAGTCACCTGATTGCCAAAACCGGACCGGGCGATCTCTTCATCCGCCGCATCATTCCATCGCAAGCCGTTGTTGCAGGCCATGGCACGCACCTGGGGAATGTAGCCATCGCGAATCAAGGAACGCACCTCCTCAACCTTGACCTTGAGTCGATCGTTGACATGTTCCATGGTGCTTGCAGGATCGAAAAGATAGCGGATGGCGTGGATCAGTTTCTGGATGCCATCCTCTGGAAAATTGGAATTTGCCTCCAAGGACTGCTTGTACTTGGCCTGAAACAGAGAAACGGTGAACTCTCCATCCCGCTCTTCGGAAAGGTGTATGGCATCCACTCCGAAATCTCCACCCCCTTCGGTCAGACAGTCAAAGGCATCATCATCCGGAATATCCAACAGGGTCTTCACGACCAGAAAGACAAACGCCAGAGGTTTTAATTTGTCTCCGGATATGTTGAGTTCATCGTGCGCCCGTTCTCGAATCTCTTCGCACACGGTTCCCAACCTTTGATCAATGATGGCCGCATGGATATTCATGATAATTTATCCTTTATATTATTCATTGGCTGCGGCGTGTGTCCGTAAACCCGATGGCGCGCTGCGCGCCAAAGGCCACATCCCAAGGGCTTCGCCCTTGGATCCCACCAGGGGCCAATGGCCCCTGGACCC
>JADGBU010000151.1:0-2223 GCA_015231295.1 Magnetococcales bacterium
ATGGCTCTGCCGTTGACCTGATTTGGACAGCTTCCGACCATGAACGACAAAAGGAAAACCTCAACCGCAAAACCCGTCCCAAACACGACTCAACCCGCGCCAGCAAAGGAGTCAATCGCCTGCGGCAGATTATTTTGGACAGCAGTGAAGAATTCTCCAGTATCAGGCCTCCGTCAGGGCATCGATTCCCGGCAGCGAACCCTTTTCCAGCAACTCCAGAAATGCTCCTCCACCTGTGGAGATAAAAGAGACACGTTCCTCCACACCGGCCTGCCTAACCGCCGCATCGGTATCCCCGCCACCGATCACCGTCAAGGCATCGGAGTCCGCCACTGCCTGAGCCAGTTTCAAGGTTCCTTGGGCAAATGGTTCCATTTCAAACACCCCCATGGGACCGTTCCACAGGATGGTCTTCATGCCCTTCAATCCCTGGATGTAGCGTTGCACCGTCACCGGACCGATATCGAGCCCCATCCAATTGGAGGGAAGTTCATCCAGGAACAGCGTCTTGATGGGTGCCGCCGGATCCAGACGCGGGGCGGCCACCACATCCAACGGCAGCAACAACTCGATGCCCCGCTGCCGGGCCGCAGCGATGGCCTGACGGGCGATATCCAGCATACCGCTTTCCACCATGGAACTTCCCACCGGTTTGCCCATGGCTGCCAGAAAGGTGAAGGCCATGCCACCACCGATCAAAAGCGTGTCCACCTTGGCGGTGAGCGCTTCGATGACCCCGATCTTGCTGGAAACCTTCGACCCGCCGAGGATGGCGGCAAAGGGATGTTCCGGGTTGCGTACACTTTTGTCGAAATAGGCGATCTCATCTGCCAGCAGCAACCCGGCCACCATCGGTTGTACAAACTTGCCGATTCCGACATTGGAGGCATGCGCCCGGTGGGCAGTGCCAAAGGCGTCGTTGACCACTACATCGGCCATACCGGCGAGCTGAATCGCGAATCGGGGGCCGTTTTTCTCCTCGTCGGCATGGAAACGGACATTTTCCAGCATCAGCACCTCCCCCGGGCGCATGGCGCGCACCATGGACGCAGTTGCCGCGCCTACACAATCCGGAGCCAGAGCGACCGGCTTCTTCAACAGCATGGCGAGGCGCTCCTGAACCGGTTTCAGGGAATATTTCGCATCCGGCGCCCCTTTGGGGCGACCCAGATGGGAGACCAGAATCACTTTGGCCCCTCGCTCCAGGGCCAGGCAGATGGTAGGCAGGGCGGCACGAATACGCGTGTCCTCCCGGATTTGACCGTTTTCGTCCTGAGGTACATTGAAATCGACCCGGATCATCACCCGCTTTTCTGACAGATTGACATCCCGGATGGTCAATTTTGGCATATCTTTTCTCCCGGTCTTGAGTTGCATCATTATATTAATTGTTATTGATGGAAAAAATATAGCCAGCCCCGCGCACGGTCTGCAGCAGGATGTCTTTGCCAAATGGTTTCAGCAAATGGCGCAGTTTGCCCACATGCACATCCACAGTGCGTTCATTGACATGAACATCGCGTCCCCATACCAGATCGAGAAGCTGGTCGCGATAATAGACACGGTCCGGATGGGTCATAAAAAAACCCAGCAGCCGGTATTCCATGGCCGTACATCGAAGCCGATGATGGCGGATCGTGATGACTTGCTTGGCGTGATGCAGGATCAGATCATCATAGATGACATCCTGGGTCATGGAGCCCGGATCGATCCGCCGCAACGCCGCTTTGATCCTGGCCAGCAATTCCTGCGGAGAAAACGGTTTGGTGACATAATCGTCAGCCCCCTGTTCCAGACCTTGCACCTTGTCGGACTCCTCGCCCTTGGCGGTGAGCATGATGACCGGTATTCCACGTGTGCGCTCCTCCCTTTTGAGCAGGCGCAGAAAGTCGAGGCCGGAAATTTCCTTGAGCAGCCAATCCAACAGAATGAGGTTCGGCAAGCCCCCCTCCAGCACAGTTTTTGCCTCGGAAACCGAAGTGGCGATCATGCTCTCGAAACCGGCCTGGGCCAGGATCAGGCGCAGGGTATCGCACAGGGCGATTTCGTCATCCACAATCAAGACCCGGGCATTCATGCGACCGCCTGTTCAGGTTGCTGCGTCTCCTTGGGCAGCAGCACGGAAAGCAAGGCGGCGGCGAGTACGAAGCCGGTGGACCACCACAAACACCCGGTAAGGCCATAAGTCTGAAAGGCCCAGCCAGAGAGCAGTGTGCCGGTAAG
>JADGBU010000151.1:2284-6635 GCA_015231295.1 Magnetococcales bacterium
AGAGAATCAGATAGGAGTGGACCGACGAGTTGATGGCGAAAATGATCCCGAAGAGAGCCAATCCGACGATCAGCGAGAGGGCCGGGTCATACCCCTGGAGCAAAGCCAGGGCGATGCCTGCCGGGGCTGCGGCCAGCAGAAAGGCGACATTGCGGGCCGTGGCTCCGGTGGGATGCAAACGTCCGCGCAGCAGAAGCGGTGCCCCGGCCTGTACGAAGCCGTAGCAAACCACCCACAGGGCCAGAAAACTGCCCACAGATACATGATTCCATCCCACCACCGATTGCAGAAAAACCGGCAATCCCACCACAAACCAGACATCACGAGAGCCGAACAGAAAAAAACGGGCCGCAGAGAGAAGATTGATCTCCCGGCTGTTGGAGAAGATCTGCGAGATTTTGGACTTGGTCTTGGAGATTCCCATGCTGCCGGGCAGTGCCCACCAAGTCAGCAGATAGACCAGGAACAAAGTTGCAGACATGGCCATCAGAGTATGCTGAAAACCCAGCACCTGCAAAAGCAACGCGCCGAGAAAGAATCCAGCCCCTTTGAGGGTGTTCTTGGAGCCGGTGAGGATTGCCGCCCAACGAAACAGTTTGGATTCCGCGTCTGCCCCCTTGGGGGTGACCAGTTTGACCCCGGCCTTGGCGCTCATTTTGTTGAGATCCTTGGCAATGCCGGAGAGTGCCATGGCGGTCATGACGTAGGACACGGTCAGCCAGGAGGGATCCATGGCCAGCATCCCCAGCGCGAAGACCTGGAGGAAACCACCAATCACCATGGTGCGGTTCAGGCCGATGCGGGTGGCGATCCACCCTCCGACGCCGTTGGTGATGATGCCGAAGATCTCGTAGAAGAGAAACAGAAAGGCGATGGCGATGGGCGAAAAGCCCAGATTGTGAAAATGCAGCACCACCAGCATGTGGATCGCGCCATCGGTGAGGGTGAAGGCCCAATAGGCCAGGGTGATGATCAGATAAAGCCTAAACCCCAGGCTGTTGGTGTCGGTTGCAGCAGTCGTCATCTTCCCCTCTTAAGATCCGGCAATGGGCAGGGGAGAGCGCTCCCCTGCCCGGTAGGTGTTGATCGGCTTACAGGGAGCGGGCCACCTGGGCGGCCAGTTCCACCAGTCGGTTGGCATAGCCCACCTCGTTGTCGTACCAGGAGAGGATCTTGACATGGGTGCCGTCGATCACCATGGTGGAGAGGGCGTCCACGATGGAGGAGCGGGTGTCGTTGTTGTAGTCGATGGAGACCAATGGCAACTCCTCGTAGCCGAGGATGCCTTGCAGCGTCCCGTTGGCCGCCTCCTTGAGATGCGCGTTGACCTCTTCCACCGTGGTGGGCCTGGGGGTCTCGAACACCATATCGGTCAGAGAGGCGTTGAGCAGAGGCACTCGAACCGCCACCCCGTTGATCTTGCCCGTAAGCTCGGGGAAAATCTGAGTGATGGCCTTGGCCGATCCGGTGGAGGTGGGAATCAACGATAAAGAGTTGGCCCGCGCCCGACGCAAATCCTTGTGACCCAGATCGATGATGGTCTGAGTGTTCGTGATGTTGTGAATGGTGGTCATCGATCCCCGGACAATGCCGATCTTCTCCAGCATAACCTTGACCACCGGAGCCAGACAGTTGGTGGTGCAAGAGGCCGCCGTCACCACCGAATGCCTGGAAGCGTCGTAAAGATGATCGTTGACGCCCACCACCACGTTCAAAGCCTGCGCCTCCTTGACCGGACAGGCCACGACAACCTTTTTCACGCCCTGATCGAAATAGGGTTGCAAAGCGGCCATGGTCTTGAACTTGCCGGTACACTCCAACACCAGATCCACGCCCAAACCTTTCCAGTCCACACCACCGACGGTGGGAGACATGCTGTAACCCATGCGCTGACCATCCACCACAATGCCCGAACCCTCCGCCGTCACGTCACGATCCCACTTGCCATGGACCGAATCGTATTTCAACAAATGAGCGGCACAGGCGGCGTCACCCAGAATCTCGTTGACATGCACGAACTCCAACTCCGGCAGGCGTCCCCAGGCCGCCCGCAATCCCAAACGTCCCATCCGACCGAAACCGTTGATACCCACACGGATTGCCATTTGTTGCGTTCTCCTTCAAACTTTGAATGATGATTAAGAAATGGTTTCATACCAGTGCCGGGTGCGTTGGGTGATCCTCACCACCGACAACATCACCGGCACCTCCACCAGCACGCCGACCACCGTGGCCAGGGCCGCGCCGGACTCGAATCCGAACAGCCCGATGGCCGTGGCCACCGCCAACTCGAAAAAATTGCTGGCACCGATCAGAGCGGACGGAGCCGCCACGCAGTGGGCCACCCGCAACTTCCGGGAGAGCAGATAGGCCAGACCCGCGTTGCAATAAACCTGGATCAGGATCGGCACGGCCAACAGCCCAATGACCAGGGGTTGCGCCAGGATCTGTTCGCCCTGAAAGCCAAAGAGCAGCACCAGCGTGGCGAGCAGTGCCGTCAGGGAGAGGGGGTGCAACCGGGTCAGCAGCGCGTCGAGGGCGGTTCGACCACCGGTGGCCAGCAAACGCATGCGCCACACCTGGGCCACGATCACCGGCACCACGATGAATAGCGCCACGGACAGGAACAACGTCTCCCATGGTACGGCAATATGGGACAAACCCAGCAGAAATCCCACGATGGGGGCGAAGGCGATGATCATGATCAGGTCGTTCAAGGCCACCTGACTCAAAGTGAAATGGGGTTCCCCATCACAGAGTTGGCTCCAGACAAAAACCATGGCGGTGCAGGGGGCCGCCGCCAGGATGATCAGTCCAGCGATGTAGGAGTCGATCTGCTCGACCGGCAACCACGGATGAAAAAGATGCCGGACGAAGATCCAACCCAGCAGGGCCATGGAAAAGGGCTTGACCCCCCAGTTGATGAACAGGGTGACCCCGATCCCTTTCCAGTGCGCCCGCACCTGCGAGAGCGACCCGAAGTCGATCTTGAGCAGCATGGGGATGATCATCAGCCAGATCAGCAGGGCCACGGGCAGGTTGACGCGGGCGATTTCCATCCGTCCGATGGCCTGAAAAGGCGCGGGCACCGCATGGCCCAGCAGGATGCCCACCCCGATGCAGAGTGCCACCCAGATGGAGAGGTGACGCTCGAAAAATCCCAAAGACGCACCTGCATTCTGACGGGCGGTGATTTCACATTGTTGGCTCATGAGTCCGTTTCCTCTTTGAAGGGTATGCCGTTCAATTCAATGTGGCCGATCCGGTTCAGTTCCACCTTCAAAGTCGCCGCATCCATGGACTCCAGGGGCAAATCGAGAAACTGCCGAATGCGTGACTCAAGTTGTTGATACATGAAGGCCATACTCACCAGTATTTCTTCCTCGCTGGCGGCGGACTTCGTTGTCGATTTGCCGACGCCCCAGTGGGCCTTTATCGGCCCACCAGGCCAGATGGGACAGACCTCTCCGGCGGCTTGGTCGCAAACAGTGATGACCAGATCCATGACTGGTGCTTCCGGCAATGCGAATTCATCCCAGCTTTTGCTGCGCAGTCCCGCAGTGGGGAGTCCTGATCGCTCCAGGAATTTCAACGCCAGAGGATTGGGTGTGCCCCGCGGGTGGGATCCGGCGGAAAAACCATGCACACGCCCGGCACCCAAGTGGTTCAGGATTGCTTCAGCCAGGATGCTGCGGGTGGAGTTGTTGGTGCATAGAAACAGAATGTTTAAAGTCAGGCGGGCCATGGCATATCGCTCCTCGGACCTATGCCGATTCATCAGAGAGTTGACAATACGAACAGTTTTGTTGAATGGGGGGACAGGGTGTGGTGCCATACGAACAGAACACACAGCAGTCTCCATCCTTGGGTTTGAGAAGCTTTCCGCAACCTTTGCAGTCATAGAAAAATTGGCATGCATCCATTGGCATTTGCTCGATTTCCACATGCCCGCAATAGGGGCAGGTAATGGTGGAGTGCAATTCGATTTCGGTCGTGATTGTCATCACTGGATTTTCAGTCATCCTGTTTGGCGAGCCAGATGGCCACGTCGTTGGGGTTTGGAACGCTTCCGGTATGCACCACCTTGCCGTCCAGGACTACGCCCGGCGTGGACATTACTCCGTAACCCAGAATCGCGGCCATGTCGGTAATTTTCTCGATCTGTATCTCCATTCCCGACTTCCTGGCCTGCTCTTCGATCAATTTGGCCGTTGTCAGACAATTCCTGCATCCTGATCCAAGAATCTTGAACGATTTCATCTTGTTCTCCCATCCATCAAACAAAGATCGCATTGAGCAGATAACCAACGACCGTGAAAGAGATCGCCATGAATATTCCAAAGAAAATCAG
>JADGBU010000151.1:6686-8737 GCA_015231295.1 Magnetococcales bacterium
CCCACCACGCTCATCATGAAAGCGATTACCGTTCCGATGGGAACTCCTTTGGCGAGCAGTGCCTCGGCTACCGGGATGATGCCCGTAACATTGGAATAAAGTGGCAGCCCGATGAGCACTGCCACCGGCACGGCGAATGGATTGTCGGCGGCAGTGTATTGGGCGACGAATTCCTGTGGGACATAGCCGTGCAGTGCCGACCCCACACCGATGCCACCAATGACATACAGCCAGATGCGACCCACGATGCTGCGGACTTCGCCCCAGGCATACCGGACCCGCCCATGCAGCGAAGTATCCACGTCCCCCATGGCGACCGCCCCCATGCGAATCGTCCAGACGTACTCTTCGACCCAGCGTTCCAGGTGAAAGCGGTCGATGAGGATGCCGCCGAGGATGCCAACGCTCATACCGGTCACTACATACACTGTGGCCATCTTCCAGCCCATGATGGAACCCAGGATCACCACAGCGACTTCGTTCACCAGTGGCGAGGTAATCAGAAAGGCCATGGTCACACCGAGCGGGATGCCCCCCTCCAGAAATCCGATGAACAACGGGACTGAAGAGCAGGAACAAAACGGCGTGATCGCACCCAGAATCACGGCAAGCAGATAACTCGAGCCAAGGGATTTTCCTTCGATATATCCCCGCACTCTCTCTGGCGAGAGCATCGTTCGGAACAGGCCCATGACAAACACGCTGGCGAGCAGCAGAAAAAAGATCTTGGCCGTGTCTTCCACAAAAAAATGCAGTGACTGACCCAGAGCGGACTCAGGCGCAATTCCCAAGCCGGAGAAGATCACCTTGTCCGCAAGTTTGCCAAAAATCTCCAGCATGATTCATTCGTCCATTCAGGCTGTTTCACTGTGAGCGGTTCCAGGGCACCGTCCCGGTCGGTCCGGCATGGTCCGCAATCGCTCCCGATCCTCTTTGTGGATCTCCACTCCTTCGAGACCCTGGGCAACTGCCTGAATCAGGATCTTGGCCCACGGCGGCAAATCCGGATGCAGTCTGTAATACACCCATTGTCCGGCACGACGGTCCTGCATCACATGATTTTCGCGCAACGTCCCAAGATGACGGGAAATTTTTGGTTGCATTTCCCCCAGAGCATAGCCGAACTCGCAAACGCACAATTCTGTCTCCACCATCAACAGCATCACGCACCGCAGTCGGGTCTCGTCCACCAGGGACTTCATCAGGATTTCGGGAGTCAACATAAGCACCTCATATCTGTTGATTAAGATATATACAAATCCGAATATGCTGTCAATCGCATTTTTAACCGTTTCTTAAAAAAATCATCCACGCACCAGAAACCTGTTCAGACGTGGATTTCATAGTTTGTTTGCGCTGTGCGCAGGTCGCGCAGTGAACGTGAACAGGCGAGAGGAAGCCCTCTCGCCTGTCATCAAACCGGGTCAGGATGTCGTATTATCCACCGATTTGCACAACAACTCCATGCAGTACGGAAGCAGCCTCACCCATCTTGCCGGCAATATTACGAAAATGTCTATAGATTTCGCGCCGTTTGAGCATGCCGACGACGTGGATCATGGCCTGAACTTCGGCACCATCGGCTTGTGCGCGCATTTTGTTGACATCATCATCAATATTGTACAATTCGACCAGCGCCTTTCGGTACACCCGATCCACATTGGATAGACATTGCAAACCCACCTGGGCCTCCGGATCTGCCAACGCAGGAGTGCTTTCCAGTTTGGTGAAACCGCGTTGCAATGCGCTGGCCGACTCACGCATGATCACCGCCATTTCAGACAGATAGCGGTCACTTTTGATCTTCAGAGCATCCATCTCTTCCACCACGACCCGGATCGACGCCACGGGTGTCTCGAGGGTGATAATGGCGCGCAGTACGTCCTCGCGGTCGATAGGGGTGGAAAAGGCATCGTTGAGCTTGTCCAGATATTGTGCCCGCAACTCTTTCGCATGTGTTTCTATTTTGATGATTTCATGGAAATTTGCGGTCGTTGGCTCTGCCAAATAATCGACCGCCACAGTCATGCACTGGGCCAACAGATCGGCCT
>JADGBU010000152.1:0-6482 GCA_015231295.1 Magnetococcales bacterium
TCCCAATCCTCCTGATGCGACGGAGGCAACGGCATGTCACTCCTGCTCGATGAAGCCGAAGAGGATGCCTTCACGGAGTTGTTCAACATCAGTTTCGGTATGACCGCCGCCACCCTGAGCGAAATGGTCGATGCGGAAATCGAACTCTCCGTGCCCTGTTTTTCGATGCTCACCGAAGGCTCGCTGGTGGATACCATCCGGGAGATGTACGGATCCGCCGTGGGGCTGGTGGGCATGCGTTATCGTTTTGTCTTTTCGGAGGATCACGCCATTCCAGGAATGGCGGGGCTGCTGATCCGGGCGGCGGATCTGGGTCATTTTCTCGACGCGCTGCATGGGGGTCCGGTTCCGGAGGCGTATGCCGAACAGGTCGCGACCGACTCGATGCAATTGACCGGCGAAGTGCTGTTGTATACCTGCGCCAGTTCGCTCAGTCTGCTGTTCGCCTCCGAGATCGACGGAGAGAAGCCGGTTTTCTTTCAGGGGGATCCTGGCGTGTTGTCCGACTATCTCTCTTTGTCGGAGAGTCACGATCCTGCCCGTTCGCTGCTGATGCTGCGGGTCGATTTCTCTCTGAAAGGCAAGGGGGTCTCCGGCTCTCTGCTGACCTGGATGGATGGAGAAGGATTGCCGTTGCTGAAAACGGAAATCGATCACTTCATCGCCGTTCACATGGCCTGAGATCGGATGCCATGGACCTGATCCGACTCGATCCCGGCGAACTTTTCATCGGCACCTCTCCTGCCGCCGTGCATACCGTTTTGGGTTCCTGCGTTTCCATCACCTTTTATCATTCCCGTCTTCGGCAAGGCGCGATTTGTCACGGACGCAAACCGCACCATGTTTGCGGACGCTCCGGCGCGGGTCTGAAAATTTGTCGGGAACTGGGGGATCATGTGCAATGCTCCCTGGAGTTCATGCTCTCCTGGTTCGATCATCGCGGCGTGCCGCGTCAGGAACTGGAAGTGAAACTGTTCGGCGGGGGGATGATGTTCGCCACCCCGGCGTCGGGGGTCGAAAATCCCATGCTGAATATGGGAAGACGCAATATCGATACCGCCATGGAGTTCATTCGCGTCAAGCGGTTGCATCTCACGGCGTCGGATGTGGGCGGGCCGTGGGCACGGCAGATCGTTTTTTATACCGATAGCGGAGAGATCAAGCTCAAACGGATCCGCAAGTCGGCGCAAGAGCTGGAACGGCTGGAAAATTTATCGTGAATGATGGGTGAATGGGTGAATCCCATGGGCTTCGCCCCTGGACCCCACCAGGGGCCAATGGCCCCTGGACCCCAACAAGTGAGAGAATCCGGGACACGAACGATGATGAAACTCGGGGTGAATGTCGATCATGTGGCCACGCTGCGTCAGGCGCGCGGGGGGCGTTATCCGGATCCGGTGGCGGCGGCCCTGGTGGCCGAACGGGCCGGCGCGGATGGCATCACCGTGCATCTGCGGGAGGACCGACGCCATATCCAGGAGCGGGATGTGCGGATGTTGCTGGAGTGCGCCCAGACCAAGGTCAACCTGGAGATGGCCGCGACTCCGGCCATGGTCGAACTGGCTTGCGCCTGGAAACCTGCGGATTGCTGTCTGGTGCCGGAAAAACGGGCCGAACTGACGACCGAAGGGGGTCTGGATCTGCTCGGCAATCTGGAGGCGATCGGAGCGGCCACCCGCCAGCTCTCCGCAGCCGGGATTCGGGTATCGCTGTTCATCGATCCGGATCCGGAACAGATCCGCGCCGCCACCCGCATCGGGGCTCCGGTGGTGGAACTGCATACCGGAGCCTATGCCGAAGCGCACGATCCGGCCCGCAGGGAGTTCGAACTGTTTCGCATGCGTCAGGGGGTGATTCTGGCGAACGAATTGGGATTGATCGCGCATGCCGGTCATGGATTGCACTATCACAATGTCCAGGAGATCGCGGCCATCGCAGGCCTGAAAGAGTTGAACATCGGTCACGCCATCATGGCCCGCGCCCTGTTCGACGGCATGGAAGCCGCCGTGCGGGAGATGAAACGGTTGATGCGTGAAGCGGAAGGCGGTATTTCGTGATTCTGGGCATCGGCACGGATCTGGTTTCCATCGAGCGGATCGAAGGCATCTTGCAACGTCATCCCGATCGGTTCGTGGCACGGGTGTTCACCGCCGCCGAACGGGAACTCTGCGGCCAGCGTCAGGCGGTGGCCGGAGGATGCTGGGCCAAACGCTTCGCCGCCAAGGAGGCGTTGGTCAAGGCGTTGGGCACCGGCATGCGTGCCGGAATCTGGTTTACCGACATCGAAATTCTCAACGACCCCCTCGGCAGACCGATGATGAGCCTGAGCGGTCTGGCCGCCCGACGGTTGCAGGAGATCCGCGCCGCTCACGGCAGCGAAAAGGTGACGATTCACCTCTCTCTGGCCGATGAATCCGGCTTCGCGTTGGCCTACGTCATTCTGGAAGGCTATTGACCGACCGGCGATTTATCAGTAACCTATTCATGAAAATGATTGGTTAATCTGTAAATTCTGCCTCAAAACGGCATTCCAGCTTACGGGAGAACGACGATGGCCATTATCGACTATGTGGGTGCCTGGTCCGGAACCTATTCGGGAGACGATTCCGGGGTCTGGCACCATTCAATCGATCTGTACGGCCACATCAGCGGCACCGCCACCAGCTCCATCGATGGCACCATCACCACCTTGTCGGGTGCCATCGGCTCCGATGGGGCCATGAACATGTCGGCTTCGGGCGTTGCGCAAAATCTTTATTTCACCGCCACGTTCAACGGTCAGGCCGATCTGATCACCCGGACCATCACCGGAACCTGGGAGAATCAATCGGACTGGTTTCACTATTCGGGCACCTTTGCCGGAGCGATGAGTCTCTCCGGTGACTCGGATCTGATCCCGGCCACCACCGCCACCACCGCGACCCTCGCCGCCGGTCAGAACCTCTCCGGCACCGTGGATCAAGGCGGGGATCAGGATTGGTATCGCCTCTCCCTGTCGGCGGGAAGCCTCTATACCTTCACTCAGGTCGCCGACACCGCCAGCAGCCTGGACAGCCTGTTGCGTCTGCTCGACGCCAGCGGCAGTCTGATCCTCAGCGACGACAACGGGGGAGGCGGGGTCAATGCCCGCCTCACCTACAGCCCTGTCGCCTCCGGAACCTACTATCTTTCGGCGGGGGGCTCCGGATCGACCACGATGGGGAATTATCGGTTGAGTGTCAGCACGACCACCGGCAGCGGGGACGACAATCCCTATGTCGGCAGTTGGACCGGCACCTATGCCGGGGATGATGCCGGAGTCTGGAGTTATGTCGTGGATGCCTCCGGCCATCTGACCGGAACCGCCGCCAGCTATTTCGGCGGCTCGGCGACCTTGAGCGGTACGGTCGGCCTCGACGGGGCGTTGACCATGACCAGCGGCACCGCCACCTCCGAAAACGGTGCGACCTATTTCAGCGGACAATCCGATCTGGCGACCCGCACCACCTCGGGCACCTGGTTCAACCCGTATGACAGCTACAGCGGCACCTACAGCGGCGCGTTGACCTCCAGCGGCACTTCGGATCTGGTGCCGGGCTCGACCGCCACCACCGCCACCCTGGCGGTAGGTCAGTCGGTCTCGGGCACCGTGGATACCACCCCCGATCAGGATTGGTATCGGGTTTCGCTGACGGCGGGCGTGATCTATACCTTCAATCAGGTCAAGAGCGTCGGCAGCACGCTGGATGGCTATCTGCGCCTGATGAACGCCTCGGGCACGCAGATCGCCGGAAACAACGATGGCGGCGGCGATCGGAATCCCCGGATCGTCTATACTCCCACCGCTTCCGGCAACTATTTTCTGGCCGCCGGCGCGCTGCAATCCAGCGGATCGCGGGGGGGATTCACCTTGAGCATCGAAGAGAGCGGCATGATGCTGGTGGAAAGCGCCGTCACCCGTACCTTGGGGCCGCGTGATCACGACCTCACCTTGACGGGTTCCGCCTCCATCGACGGCACCGGCAATGCCCTGGCCAACTTCATCACCGGCAATACCGGCAGCAATACCCTGCGGGGCGAGGCCGGAGACGATACCCTCTATGGCAACTCCGGCAACGATCTGCTCTACGGCGGGGACGACGACGACTATCTGCGAGGTGGAACCGGCGACGATCGCCTTTATGGCGGCGACGGCATCGATACGCTCTACGGCAGCTCCGGAAACGACTACCTGAGCGGCGGCAGTGGCGGTGATCTCCTGATCGGCGGCAGCGGAGACGACAGCTATGTGGTGGGCAGCTCCAGCGATGCCATCACGGAAGATCCGGATGCCGGGATCGATCTGGTGAGCAGTGCTCTCAGTTGGACCCTGGGCGACAATCAGGAAAAATTGACCCTCACCGGCAGCGGAGCCTACTCCGGCACGGGCAATACGCTGGCCAACACCCTGCGGGGCAACGACGCCGCCAATACCCTGCGGGGTCTGTCCGGCGCGGATCTGCTCTACGGGGAAGGGGGGAACGATCGCTTGATCGGCGGCAGTGGGGCGGATCGGCTCACCGGCGGCAGCGGGGCGGATCAGTTCCAATGGCTCTCCCGGAGCGAAGGGGGGGATACCATCACCGATTTCAGCGCGTCCCAGGGTGACAGGCTGGTTTTCGTCAGTTCGGCTTTCAACAATCTCGCCACCGGCCCGCTCTCCTCGACCCGGTTCCGGGCCAGCAGTTCGGGAGCGGCCAACTCCACGTCGCAACGTTTTCTGTTCAATACCACGACCGGCGTGCTCAAGTTCGATCCGGATGGCACCGGCTCGTCCGCCGCCGTGACCATCGCCACCTTGAGCCGAGTCACCTCCTTGTCGGCCAGTCACATTGTGCTGGCCTCCAGTTGATGGGGAACGCCTCTGGGATCTCACGGTTGTCTGTCGAGTCGTCGGAGTCTTGATGCATGTCCGAGCTTTATTCCTCCTCCGAAGAAATACCGCCGATGCCGGCGGCCAAGTTGCCACTTTTCAACGAGATCAAGGGACGCATCGAGGCCGCCAAAACCTTTTCGGAAGTGCTGCCGGACCTGGAGGAACAGATTCTCAAATTCCTCCAGGCCCAGCGTCTGACCATCTATCAGAATGCGCGGGATGGTCAGGAGATCATCGCCAAATTCAAGAGCGGCACCGAACTGCTGGAAATTCGTGTGCCGCTGACCGCCAACTCGGTGGCGGGATATGTGGCGGTCAGCGGCAATGCCGTGAATATCACCGATGTCTACGATGTCCAGTCGTTGACCGAAATTCATCGCTCGTTGCGTTTCGACGCCCGTTTCGACCAGCGTTCCGGATTCCGAACCCGTTCGGTGATGGCGATCCCGATCCGTCTGGGTCCGCCGTTGTTGGGGGTGGTTCAGGTCATCAACAAGATCAACGGAGACAATTTCACCGACTCCGACATGATCTGCGCCCGACATCTGGCGACCATCCTGGGCAAGAAATTTCATCAGGAGTTCGAGGGCACCTCCGCGCCTTATGAATATTTGATCAAATCCGGCCTGCTCACGCCGGAAAAACTCGAAGAGTTCAGCAAGCGCACCAAAAAGGAAGGGGTCACCATGACCTTTCTGCTGGTCAACGAGCTGAGAATCCCGCCCGAACTGGTGGCCGCCTCGCTGGAAAGCTATTATCTGCTGCCGTTCATGCGCTATGACCCCAACATCGTGCCCCCGAAACGGCTGCTGCGCACGCTCAACATGTCCTATTTGCGGCGTCAGCTCTGGGTGCCTCTGGCCGGGGAGATCAACGAGGAGATTCTGATTCTCATCGACGATCCCACGGATCTGAGTCGGCAGATGGAGATTCAACGGGCTCTGCCCGCGAAGAAATACATTTTTCGGGTCGGTTTCGCCGAGGATGTGTTGCAATATCTCGGGGGTGGTGCCGTCTCCTCCTATCTGCACGGCCTGGCCAACAAGCTGGAAGAAGAGGATGTGGTCGATGGCGGCGGCATCGATGAAGGCACCGAAGCCGGCGAAATCAATGAAAATGAAAATACCGTCATCCAACTGGTCAACCGTCTGATCATCGACGCCCATCGGGCCGGGGCCTCCGACATTCATGTGGAACCGGGTCCGGGTCGCAATGCCTCGCTGGTGCGTTTGCGCATCGACGGATTGTGTCGCCAGGCGTTGGAGATTCCTTCGACCCATATGCGCGCCGTGTTATCGCGCATCAAGATCATGGCCCGACTCGACATCTCGGAACGACGCAAACCCCAGGATGGCAAGATCGTGGTCAAGGTGAAGGGGCAGCCCCTGGAGTTGCGGGTCGCCACCATTCCCACGGTCAACGGCGAAGCGGCGGTGTTGCGGGTGCTGGCCACCGGAGGGGGGCTGCCTTTCGATAAATTGAGCCTGTCGGATCGAAATTATCGTGAACTGGATCGACTGGTCAACATTCCGCAGGGAATTCTGCTGGTGGTGGGGCCGACGGGTTCGGGAAAGACCACCACCTTGCA
>JADGBU010000152.1:6492-8436 GCA_015231295.1 Magnetococcales bacterium
TGGTCGCATCAACACCCCGGATCGGAAAATCTGGACCGCCGAGGATCCGGTGGAAATTACCCAGTTGGGGTTGCAGCAGGTGCAGATCGATCACAAGATCGGCTTCACCTTCGCCACCGCGTTGCGTTCCTTTTTGCGCGCCGACCCGGATGTGATCCTGATCGGTGAAATGCGCGACAAGGAGACCGCGCATAGCGGCATCGAGGCTTCGCTCACGGGGCATCTGGTTTTTTCCACGCTGCACACCAACTCCGCCGCCGAAACCATCATTCGTCTGTTGGATCTCGGGCTCGATCCGTTGAACTTCGCCGATGCCTTGTTGGGCATTCTGGCGCAACGTCTGGTGCGAACCCTGTGTGGAGACTGCAAACAGGCCTACAAACCCGACGACGCGGAGTGGAACCGGCTGGTGCGCCTCTACGGGGAGGCCTATTTTCCGGAGTTGGGGCTTTCTCAGGCCTCGACGGTGCTGTATCGTCCCGGCGGATGCGGCAAGTGCGGAAAAACCGGTTACAAGGGACGGGTGGGGGTGCACGAACTGCTGGTCGCCACCAAAACGATGAAACAATGTATCGTCGGGGGTGCCAAGGCCGAAGAGATGAGAACGCTGGCGGTTCAGGAGGGAATGCGTACCTTGATTCAGGATGGTGTGGCCAAGGTGCTGGCGGGCAAGATCGATCTGTCGCAACTCTTCCGCGTGGCCACCGAGTGATCGGGCAATTCATCCCCGCCCATGCCCATGGAAGCCGCCGGGCGGAATCGCAGATGAGGCGCGCATGAACGCGGAAGAGATCATCCGGAACGCGACCGACGCACTCCGGGAAGGGCTGGAATATCGGGACGCGGGCCAGTTGAGTCAGTCCGCCGAGGCTCTGGAACGGGCCTTGAATCTGTTGCCGCGCGAGCCGGAGATTCTTTATCTGGTGGGCACCGTGGCTCATGAACGGGGCGAGTGGGTCAAGGCGATCCGTCATTTGGGGGCCGCCATCGCCGCTCGTCCCGAAGAGTTCCGGTATCACGGTCAACTCGCCCAGACTCTGCGGGCCATGGGCCGGATCGAGGCCGCCGAAGAGCGGTTCCGGACCGCCTTGCGACTGGCTCCGGAGGATCCGGCCATCCGGGTCAATTTCGGCGCGATGTTGCAGGAGGCGGGACGGATCGAAGAGGCGGTGACGCACTATCGCCAGGCCTTGGAGCGGCATCCCGAGCTGGTGGAGGCCCATTTCAATCTGGGCAGTGCCCTGGGCGAGCTGAATCAAAACGAAGAGGCCGAGTTTCATTACCGGGCCACCCTGCGCCTGCGTCCGGAACATGACCGGGCGCATTACAATCTGGGCATTCTGTTGCAGAACGAAGGGTTGTTCGCCGAGACGATCTCCTGTTTCACGCAGGCCTGCGCCTTGCGTCCGGACTATACCCGCGCCCGCTGGAAAATGTTGCTGAGTCTGCCCATTCTGATCGACGACGACTCCCGGATTCCCGAAATACGCGCCCGTTGGCGGCAAGGGGTGCAGACCCTGCTTGCGACCACCCGGCCCCAGACCTCCCGCGAACGCCGCGAAACCTGGGAAGCGGCCTCTTCCGTGACCAATTTCTATCTGAACTATCACGGACAGAACGACCGGGAGGAGCAACGGCTCTATGGTCAACTGCTGACCCGTGTGGCTCAGGCCTGTTTTCCGGGCCATATTCAGGCTCCACCGCCGCGCCGAATCGCTCCCGGAGAGAAAATGCGTGTGGGGTTCGTGTCGTCCTACTTTTGCGGCCATTCGATTTTCAAGACCCACAGCCGCTGGATCACCGGGCTGGATGGCACCCGCTTCGAGCGATTCGTCTTTCACACCGGGGAGAAGTTCGATCTGTCCAGCCGCCACATTCAGGAGCGGGTGGAGCATTTTTTCCATCTGCCGCCGACGCTGCCCCCGGAAAGCCTGATCGAAACCG
>JADGBU010000153.1 GCA_015231295.1 Magnetococcales bacterium
GCAAGGTTTTGATGCCGTTGGTGCTGTTCGCGCTTTTGGTGAGCGGCTTCAATTTCTGGCTGTTGTCCCACGAGATGGTCATGCGATTCTGACCGCGCCGGGGACGATCGGGATCCAGGGGAAACGCCCCTGGCGTTCCAAAGATAAAATTTCACCGACACAGGGTGGCCCTCTGGCATGATCCCTGCCTGCATTCCAGGCACAGGGGCTCGGTCTCCGTCTGACCGAGCCCGAACGTGCTTTTTTTGGATGGGTGGTGCCAAAAAACCTCATGATGCTGACTTCCGCTCAAGATGCCCGACTCGTTCGCCTGAGATGGATGGCGTTCGTCATTGTCGGATTGGCGTATATGCTGTCGTTTTTCCACCGTTATGCCCCCGCGACCATTTCCGCCGATCTGCAGCGGGCGTTTCAGGCGAGCGGGGCCGCGCTGGGCAGTTTGGCGGCGACCTATTTTTACGTTTACATGGTGATGCAGATTCCCACGGGCATTCTCGTCGATACCCTGGGACCACGCGCCGTCGTGGCGATGGGCGGCCTGATCGCGGGGATTGGTTCCTGGCTGTTCGGCGTGTCCGATACGCTCACGGCGGCGATGATCGGGCGGTTGCTGATTGGCTTGGGTGTTTCCGTCACTTTCATTGCCTTGCTCAAGCTCAACGCGGTGTGGTTTCACGACCGTCATTTTGCCACGATCACCGGAGCCACCATTCTGCTTGGCAATCTGGGAGCCTTGCTGGCGGCGGCACCGTTGACCTGGGCATTGGGTCACGTCTCCTGGCGCAGCGTCTTCGTGACGGCGGGTGAGTTGTCCCTGCTGATGGCCGCTCTGGCCTGGCTGCCCAGTTTGCGGGAACGCGATGGCAAAGCCGCGCATCCGGCCCATGAGGGGCATTGGTGGGACGGCTTGCGGATGGTGCTGAAAAATCGCGCCACCTGGCCCGGTTTATGGGTGAATATGGGCATGGCGGGTTCTCTGTTCGCCTTTGGGGGCTTGTGGGCCGTGCCGTTTCTTCGGGATGGTTATGGTCTGGACCGGGCAGCGGCCACGGATCGCACCACGCTTTTGTTGTTGGGATTTTCCATCGGCGCCTTTTTTGTCGGCACGATTTCCGATCGCATCGGGCGGCGCAAGCCGGTGATGATCGCGGGTGCGTTGGCCTATTGCCTGTGTTGGGTCTCGATGGTGTCGGGCCTCCCGATGGCGGGTGCGAGCGGTTATTTCGTCTTTCTGGCGATGAGGTTGTGCGCGTCCAGCTTCACCCTGAGTTGGGCCTGCGCCAAGGAGGTCAACGCCCACGCGCTTTCCGGCATGGCCACCAGCGTCGTCAATATTGGTGGATTTCTGGGCACGGCCATCCTGCAGCCTTTGGTGGGATGGGCCATCGACCGTGCCCAGGCCGGTGCGACGCATACGCCGACGGGACTGGAAGCGTATCGAGTCGGCATGGTCATTCTGTTGGGCTTTGCGTTGGTGGGTCTGGTTTCGACGCTGTTCATTCGCGAAACCTTTTGCCGCTATGGGGTGATCCCGGAGCGACACTCTTGAATCGATCTCCGGTGCCGATCATGGCCGCTGCCACAACCTCATGAAACCGATCCACTCTCCCGCGCCATTTGGCATTATCGCCCTGTTGGCTTTTCTGGGCATTCTCGGTTGGCGGGATGCGTGGCCGGAGGTCGTATGGCTCCACGGCATGCTGGCGGTGGGGGCCATGCCGCTGATTCTGGCGGCGATGATCTATTTTACCCCGGTGCTGACCCGGAGTGGTGCCGTTTCCGGCGGGATCAATCGTTTGCCGCCATTGGCCATGGTGGCGGGCGTCATCGGCGTGATGGCGGTTGGGCAGGATCCACGGTGGATCGGCGTGGCCGTGCTCCTGGCCGGATCGACCATCGCCATCGTGTTTGGCTGGACGATCCGACGCGCGCGGCGCGCTTTGGGGGGGGCGCATCCGGGGCTGCTTTGGTATCAGGCGGCGATCGTCTGTCTGATGCTCGGGTTGTTGTCCATTCTGGCCAGTCGCTTCTGGCCGGAGGAGTGGCTGATGTGGCGCACGCTTCATCGTCATTTCAATGTGCTGGGATTTGTCGGTTTGACCGCCGTGGGCACCTTGCAGGTGCTGTTGCCGACGGTGGCCGCCTATGCGGATCCCCTGGCTGGTCTGCGTTTGCGACTGGATCTGAAATATGCCGTGTCGGGTGTCGTGCTGATGATCGGCGGAGCCACGCTCGGACCCTGGTTGAGCGGGTTGGGTCTGGGGGCGTGGGGATGGGTGCTTGGACGGCTTGTGCAGCCTTTGGAGGGTCATTGGACCCGGATTGTGCGGAGCAATGTCTCGGCTGTGCGCGCTGTTCGGCTTCTGGATCACGTTGGGCAGCGCGTTGTGGCGGGAAGGAGAGGTGAGTCTGACTCTCTTTCTGACCTGGTTTTTGTTTCCGTTGGTCACGGGCGCGCTGGCCCATCTGTTGCCCATGTGGTGGTGGCCCGGTTTGCCGACCGCCCGGAGAGAGGCCGCGCAGCGTACCCTGGGTCGGTTGGCCGTGCTGCGGATTGGGGCGTTCTGGTCCGGGGGGGTGCTGATCTCTTTGGATATTCCCTGGGGCATCAACCTGGTGGTGGCCCCTTTGCTTCTGTTTCTCGGGCAGGTGGTCTGGCTGTTCTTGCTGGCCCGGTCACCGGAGGAGTCGAACCCGTCGCGCCCTTGAGGAGCCATCGGGCTCGCTATCGTTCATTTCATTTTTTTTCGTCCTTGAGTTTCCTGGATCATGACCACTCTGGCCGTTTTGCAACCGGGTTATCTTCCCTGGCTGGGTTTTTTCGATCTGATGCACCGTTGCGACATTTTTGTGTTGTACGACGATGTGCAGTTCGATAAACATGGATGGCGCAATCGCAATCGGATCCGCTCCGCCTCCGGGCCGCACTGGTTGACGGTTCCGGTTCGGCACAAAGGCTTGGGCAAGCCCGCGATCCTGGAGGTCGAAATCGATCCGCAATTGCCCTGGGCACGGAAACATGGGGCCACGTTGCGACAGTTCTACGCCAGGGCACCCTATGCCGCGCACTATCTGCCCGAACTGGAGGAGATGCTCAATCAGCCATGGCGGATGCTGATCGATCTGGATCTGGCGTTGATTCAAATCATGTGTCGCTGGCTTGGGTTGCATCGTCCGATTTTCCGTGCTTCCGAGCTGAAGGTCTCCGGAGACAGAAACGAACGATTGCTCAATTTATGTCATCATTTTTCGGCAGATTGTTATATGTCGGGTAATGCCGCCCAGGTCTATCTGGATGAGTCCCTGTTCGCACGGCACGGCGTAGCGGTCGTTTGGCAAAATTATTGCCATCCGGTCTATTCTCAGGTACATGGTCCGTTCATTCCTTTTTTATCGACCCTGGACCTGCTGTTGAACGCGGGACCGGAAAGTCTGGCCATTCTGACCGCATGAATCTATCATGACGGCTTGGACTCATCAACAAATCAGGCCATCTTGCGTTGCCTGAAGGATCTCACGTTTCCAAGGAAGCAAGCGCATGCAGAAAACCGTTCTGATTACGGGGGGGGCCGGTTTCATCGGTTCCAACTTTGTCAACTATTTGATGCAACACTATCCCGACTATCGCCTGCTGGTGGTGGATCAGTTGACCTATGCCGGATCCATGGACAATCTGCCTGCGGAGTTTGCGCCGGACCATCCTGCGCCTCATCAATTCTGGTACGGCAACATCTGCAACGCGGAACTGATGAACTCCCTGGTGGCGGAAGCGAACATCGTCGTTCACTTTGCGGCGGAGTCCCATGTGACCCGTTCCATTTTCGACAATCAGCAATTTTTTCAAACCGACGTGATGGGATCGTATGTGGTCGCCAACGCGGTGCTCAAGGCGGGCAAACGGATCGAACGGGTGATTCACATCTCCACCTCGGAGGTGTACGGCACCGCCGAAAACGAACGCATGGACGAATCTCATCCCCTGAATCCCCTGAGCCCCTATGCCAGTGCCAAATGCGGGGCGGATCGTCTGTTCTACTCCTACTGGAAGACCTATCAACTGCCGATCGTCATTGTGCGACCGTTCAACAATTACGGTCCCCGGCAGCATCTGGAGAAGGTGGTGCCTCGTTTCATCGTCAGCGGGATCGTGGGCAGTCCCCTGACCGTGCACGGCGATGGACAGGCCGCACGGGACTTCGTGTTCGTGGAGGATCACTGCCGCGCTTTGGATCTCATCCTGCACGCCCCGAGCGAACGGGTGTTGGGCGAGGTTTTCAACGTTTCCACCGACGAACACCACTCCATTCTGGAAATCGCCCACGATCTGATCGATCTCATGCAATTGAACCCCGATCAGATCGAATATCGCGGCAATCGTCCCGGTCAGGTGGCGCGTCACACCGGCAACTCGGACAAGATCAGACGCCAACTGGGATGGCAGCCCACCACCACCTGGCGGGAGGGGTTGGAAAAAACCATCGCCTGGTATCGCGACCATCAGAGCTGGTGGAAAAAACAGGAGTGGATGCGGACCGTGCCGATCGTCACGGCCAGTGGCCAGGTGGAGCTGCATTGACCTCATACTGGAGAAACTCCGACCCATGGCAATCATCAGCGTCGTCATTCCGATTTTCGAGGAAGAGGCCATCCTGCGGGCACTGTATGCCCGTCTGCACACGGCGTTGCTCTCCCTGACGCCGGATTACGAAATCATTTTCGTGCTGGATGGGAGTCGGGATGGCTCCTGGGAGGTCGTTCAGGAGCTTGCGGCCGGGGATGAGCGTGTCAAGGGTCTGGAGTTCAGCCGCAATTTTGGCCAGCATCTGGCGATTTCCGCCGGTCTCGACGCATGCGACGGAGATTGGGTCGTGGTGATGGATGGGGATCTCCAGGATCGTCCGGAGGTGATTCCGGCCTTGTACGCCAAAGCCCAGGAAGGATACGACGTGGTGTTCGTGGCCAGAAAAAATCGCCCCGAATCCTGGTGGTATCAGATCATTGTCCGGGTGTTTCACAAAATTTTCCAGGCTCTCTCCTGAACCGACAGCGATCCGGAAATCGCCAATTTTTCGATCATCTCCCGACCGGTTGCCAGCCACTACCGACGCCTGCGGGAACCGTTGCGTTTTTATGGCGGCATCATCCACTGGCTGGGATTCCGACAGACCACCATTGCCGCCGATCACGGCACCCGTCTGTCCGGTCGTTCCGGTTACGCCGGTTGGTTCAAACGGTTTCGTCTGGCCATGCACATCATTCTGGCCCATTCCGAACGGCCATTGTATGTATCCGCCGCTCTGGGTTTTTTCATGGCGATCGGATCGTTTATCGCCGGGATTTATATTTTTCTGCGAGCCCTCTTCGATGGCACGAATGACGTGCCCGGTTGGGCCAGTCTGATCATCACCATTTTTTTCAACAGTGGCCTGATTCTGGTCGTGTTGGGGATTATCGGCATTTATCTGGGCAAGATTTTCAATGCCGTGAAGTTCAGGCCGCTGTATGTCATTGCACGGCGCATCGGTCTGCCGGAAGAGCCCCCGCCAGCGTGTTCCTGAGAGCCTCCACCACCAGATCCACATCCGCATCCCGCATTCTGGGATAGAGCGGCAGAGAGATCACCCGATCGCCGATCTGTTCGGCAATCGGAAAATCACCCCGTTTGTACGCACAGGTTTCCGAGAAATATCGGGTCAGGTGAACCGGGCGATAGTTGACCATCACACTGATTCCCGCTTCATGGAGCGCGGCCACACACGCATCACGCGGCATGGCGTCGATCAGGACCGGAAAAAGATGGCAGGCGTGGCGCATCTCGGGCTCCAGGTTCACCAGCATGCGCACGCCGGGCAGATCGCGCAATCCGGCCCGATAGCGGTTGACCAACTCGATCCGGCGCGTCAGATTGCGCTCCAGCCGATCCATTTGCGGCAGCAGGATGGCGGCCTCGATATTGCTCATGTTGTACTTCCAGCCCATCAGCGTCATATCCCAATGCTGATAGCCCTGTTGCGCCCGTTCCGCGCCGGTGCGGGTCATGCCGTGCAGACGGAGCAGGCGCAACTTTTGATAAAGCCCGGAGTTGTTGAAGGCCAAGGCTCCGCCTTCTCCGCAGGTGATGTTTTTGGTGGCGTAGAAACTGAAACAGGCCGTATCTCCCAGCGAGGCCGGTCGAATCGTTCCCGCAGTACCTTCCAGGCAGTGGGCCGCATCCTCGATGATCGCCAGACCGCGTTCCCTGGCCAACGCCGACAGAGCGGCCATATCGCACATCCGCCCATAAAGGTGTACCGGGAGAATGGCCCGGGTGCGCGGCGTGATGGCCTCCGCCACCCGTTGCACATCCAGATTGCCGGTTTCCGGTTCCACATCGACGAAGACCGGTCTGGCTCCCGATTCCAGGATGGCCGTGGCCGTGGCGATGAAGGTCATGGGGGTGGTGATGACCTCATCTCCGGCCCCGATGCCCAGAGCCAACAAGGAGAGATGCAGGGCTCCGGTACAACTCGTGGTGGCCAGAACGTGACGACATCCCAGATATTCCGCCAAACGCGCCTCGAAACGGGCGACCGTCTCACCGGTCGTCAACACCGGATGCCGGATCGCCTCGGACACGGCATCGATTTCGGCCTGCCCGAGGTCATGCAGGAAAAAGGGTACTTTGAACGGGGAGGCTTGGGACAATGGCGGGCTCCTGGATCGATCGGAGGGGGCGGTGCGGAATTGTCGGTTTCCGGAGCGCGCGTTGTCAAGGATGGCTGTAGCGTTCGACGCGATGATCTGGATGGCTCTTGGAGGACGTTGAAACGGATTGAAGGATCGTCGTCTCCGCTTCCCCGTGATTATTTCATCCGCCGCGCCGCTTCGGTGCCCCGCACCTGAAAACGGGCCGTGGCCACGATTTGATCCTCGGCATTCAGCAGTTCCAGCCGGTGCCGACCGGGAAGCAACGCCCATCCTTCGTGAGTGGCCTGCCAGGGTTCTCCATCCATGCGCCAGCGATGATCGGGGTGAGCGGGCTCCATGCGCGGGAACAAACGTTGATGACCCGGCGGAATGTCCGGATCCAGGGCCAGAATGGTGCCATCGTCGGGTTCGGCGATGCGGGGCGGACGGGAGGAGGTATCGTTGAGGCGGATATCCGTCATTTCGGTGCCGGTCAGATACCACTCCAGCCGGGGCGGCTCCAGCGGGGGATGAAAGGTGGTGGCCACCTGGATCACCCCTGCGGGCGGGATCGGGGGCAAGGCGGGGTCGGGCGTGTCCGGTTGATGCAGATGGAGCATCAGCTCCAGCCAGATTTGCGCGGCTCCGGAAACGCCGGATACATCCCGCATGGGTTGCCCCTCGAAATTGCCCACCCAGACCCCGACCGTGTAACGAGGGCTGAAACCGATGCACCAATTATCGCGCATCTGCTTGCTGGTGCCGGTTTTGACCGCGCTCCAGAACGGTGTGCTCAGGGGATTGTTGAGCCCGAAGGTGAGACTGCGCGCCACGGGATCGGCGAGCATGTCGGCCACCAGAAACGAAGAGGCCGCCGAGGCCACCCGCGTTTCGGCGGGAGGGTCGTTCTCTTTGGCGCGCAGACGCAGAGGCGACAGCCTCCCTCCCAAAGCCAGAGAGCGATAGGCCGTCACCTGTTGCCACAGGGAGACCTCCACCGATCCCAGGGCCAGGGCGTAACCGTAATACTCCCCATCCTGTTGCACCCGATCGTAACCCAGTTGCCGCAGACGCTGGATGAAGGGGGGCAGGCCGGTCAGCAGCAGAGTGCGCACCGCCGGGACATTGAGCGAAGAGGCCAGAGCCATGCGGGCACTCACCCACCCCTGGAAGGAGTGGTCATAATTTTTCGGCACATAGACGCCTGTGGGGGTGGACAACGCCACCGGAGAGTCCTCCAGCAGGGAAGCCGGGGTGATCAGGTGTTGTTCGAGGGCCAGTTGATAGAGAAAGGGCTTGAGGGTCGATCCCGCCTGTCGGAAGGCCCGGACGCCATCCACATAACGGGTGGCGGGATGGTTGTCGCCTCCTCCCACATAGGCCAGCACCTCCCCGCTGAGGGTATCGGCCACCAGCACCGCTCCGTTGCGCACCTGATGCTCTTCCAGCAGACGCAATTGATGATTCAGGAGTTCGCTGGCAAACCGCTGCAAGGGTCCGTCGAGGGTGGAGCGGATCGGCGCGACCGGGATGGAATCGCCGCCCTTCATCGGTTCCAGGAGTCGCCGGGCGGCATGGGGAGCCCAGGAGTCGGCGTGACGGATCGGAGGCAGACGCCCTCTGAGCAGTCGATGGGCCATCTCTTCCAGGGTGGCGCAGGAAACCTCCGGAGCGTGACGGCGGGCCAGAACGCAGGCCCGTTTGGCGGTGCGTTCCGCC
>JADGBU010000154.1:0-377 GCA_015231295.1 Magnetococcales bacterium
AAGGCGGGCCGGGGTGCAGGGGAGCTCGGCTCTGTTCGTGGAAGGGGTGGAGGGGGCGTTGTCGCTGGAGGCGTTGCGGGGCTGGGTGCCGATGCTGCCGCCGGGAAGCCGGGGACGGGTGACGATCGCGCTGGAGTCGGGCCTGGTGGATGAGGCCGGCATTCTGGAACTGCGGGGCCGGGGGGAGGCGCGGGGGCTTTTTGTCGGCGCGCCGCTGGAGATCGAACTGGGCGACTGGAGCGGCGAAGCCGGGCGGGATGAACAGCGGGGCGCGTTGATCCGGGTGCGGGAGCTGGCCGGTCCCTGGCTGGGGCGTCTGACGGTGGGGGTCAAGCCGACGGGTCGCGATCGGGGGCGGGGGAGGGTCGCTGTGAAGG
>JADGBU010000154.1:450-5009 GCA_015231295.1 Magnetococcales bacterium
CGGTGGTTGAGTCCGGAATGGTGCCTGGATTTTAGGCAGATGGTTGCCAGGGCCGACGGCAATCCGGTAACATGCAAAGCGGATGACAGAGGAAAAGAAAGGCTGCGGGAATGGCCCGAGGGCGGTTGCCGCATGGTGGTTGAGGGATGAGAGGTTGGTGATGAAAATTGGCATTGTATCCGACTCGCACGATCATCTGGAACATCTGGCCCGGGCGTTGACCTGGTTCCGGGAGCGGGGGGTGTCGCGGATTCTGCACGCCGGGGATATGGTCTGTCCGGCCACGATCCTGAGAATGTCCGGTTTCGATGTCGCCGGGGTCTACGGCAACAACGATGGAGAACGGGCCGGATTGCAACGGGCCTTTGCCGCCATCGGGGGGCGTCTGGAGGGGGATTTTCTGGAGTTGGATGCGCCCGGAGGTTTGGGACGCATCGCTCTGTATCACGGCACGTCGGGTCGGATTCGCGACTCTCTGATCGGCAGCGGAGCCTATCGGGTGGTGATCACCGGTCACACCCACAAGCCGGTGAATCGGCAGGAAGGGGATACCCTGGTGCTCAATCCCGGTTCGCTGCATGGTTTTGGTCAGGGGGCCACGGTGATGATCTACGACGATGCCACCCACGCCGCCGAACTGCTGGAATTGCAGGCTGCGCTACCCAATCCGTTCGCATTCTGACTGGTTGCGAACAAGGGGTCTGGATCATGGATTTGCCCCGCAAGGCACTGTTTTTTGTGGTGGATGACGACCCGGTGACGCGGTTGATGCTCTGCCGGTTTCTGGAACGGCACGGTTATTCGGCCCAGGGGTTCGCCAATGGCGCCCTGGTGATCGAGGCCTTCGATCAGGTCAGGCCCGACGTGGTGCTGATGGATGCCAAAATGCCGGTCATGGATGGCTTCGAGGCCTGTCGGCGGCTGAAGGCGCGTCCCGATGCGAGCCATATCCCGGTGCTGATGATCACCGGCCTCAACGATGACGACTCCGTGGATCGGGCCTTCGAGATCGGAGCCACCGATTTCATCACCAAGCCGATCCATTGGGCCATTCTGCGCAACCGGGTTCACTATCTGCTCGACAACATCGAGGCCGGACATAAACTGTCGGTGGCCGCGCGGGTCTTCGACAACACCGGCGAGGGGATCGTGGTGACGGACTCCCTGGCGGTGATTCAATCGGTGAATCCATCCTTCACCCGGATCACCGGCTACGCGGCCCAGGAGGCGGTGGGCCGACGGATGAGCCTGCTCAAATCGGGTCGCCATCCTCCGGATTTCTACGAAAAGATGTGGAGCGATCTGCTGGCCGCAGGACAGTGGCAGGGCGAGTTCTACAACCGGCGCAAGGATGGCTCGATCTATCCCCAATGGGCCAACATTTCGGCGGTCTACGCGCCGGGCGGACAGATCGAAAATTTCATCGCGGTCTTTTCCGATCTCACCGCCTTGCGGGAGTCCGAAGAGAATCTGCTCTATGTCACCGGTCACGATGTGCTGACCGGCCTGCCCAATCGTCATCTGTTCCACGAGCGGCTTTCGTTCGTGTTGAGCGAGGCGCGGGAGTCCGGTTTCATGGTCTGGGTGCTTCTGTTGGATCTGGATCGGTTCAAGGTGGTCAACGAGACCATGGGCCACGATGTGGGGGATGCCCTGATCGTGGAGGTGGGGCGTCGTCTCACCGCCATTCTCGCCGGACGGGGCAGCCTGAGCCGTCTCGGCGGGGACGAGTTCGCGGTGATCCTGCCCAAAACCGAAGATGCCCAATCCGTGGCGCAACTGGGGGGGCTCATGCTGCAGGCGATCCGGATCCCCTTCGTGATCCATGAGGTGGAGTTTTTCGTCGGAGCCAGCATCGGCATCGGGGTGCATCCCCTGGATGGGGAGGATGCCAAAACCTTGATGAAAAATGTCGATGCGGCCCTGTATCACGCCAAGGAGCGGGGCCGGAACAATTTTCAATTTTTCCGCAACGAGATGAACAGTCGCGCCCTGGCCCGCATGCGCATGGAGACCAGTCTGCGTTTGGCCTTGGAGCGGCAGGAGTTCGAACTTTACTTTCAGCCGCAGATTGATCTGGCCAGCGGCGAGTTGGCCGGTGTGGAGGCGTTGATCCGCTGGAAGCGTCCGGGACATGGCATGGTGTCGCCGGGAGAGTTCATCCCGTTGGCCGAAGAGACCGGCCTGATCATTCCCATGGGCAACTGGGCGTTGGCCGATGCCTGTCGTCGGGCGACGGGATGGTTCTCTTCGGGCATCAAGCCGTTCCGGGTGGCGGTGAATCTCTCTGGATTGGAGTTCGAACAGCCCGATTTCGTCGTCCGGGTCACGGAGATTCTGGCGTCGAGCGGTCTGGAGTCCCGCTGGCTGGAGTTGGAGTTGACCGAAAGCATCGCCATGGGCGATGCGGTCGAAACCCTGGTGAAGCTCAAATCGCTCTCCGAGGTGGGGGTGCGGCTCTCCATCGACGATTTCGGCACCGGATTCTCTTCGCTCAAATATTTGAAACGGTTTCCTATCGACACCTTGAAGATCGATCAATCCTTCGTGCGCAACTGCGCGGCGGATCTGGAAGATGCGGCGATCATCCGCGCCGTGATCGGTCTGGCGCACAGTCTCAACCTGACCGTGATCGCCGAAGGGGTGGAAACCGTGGGTCAGGTCGAGTTTCTGCAAGGACACGGCTGCAATGAGGTGCAAGGTTTCTATTACAGCCGTCCCATGCCGGAAGCGGCCTTGCTGGAATTTTTGAAACGGCGCGGTTGATGGTCAAGATGGGACGGATGCTGCTCGTTTTGTTGTGGGGCGCGTGTTGGGGAGTCCCGGCCTGGGCCGAAGGGCCGGTCGAGACGCGGGAATTTTCCGGGATTCCGTTCGTGCATCTGCCGGCGGGCTGTTTCGCCATGGGCAGCCCGGAGAACGAAGCCGGGCGCGATCCGGATGAGGGACCGGTGCATGAAGTGTGTCTGGATGGCTTCTGGATCGGACGCAGCGAGGTGACGCAGGGCGACTGGTTGCGGATTGCGGGACGCAATCCGGCCCACTTCGCCTTGAGCGAACACCATCCGGTGGAACGGGTGAGCTGGGAAGATGTGCAGGCCTTCATCCGCAAGCTCGACGCCCTGGGGGAAGGACCGTTCCGGCTGCCGAGCGAGGCGGAGTGGGAATATGCGGCACGGGGCAATGTCCGTGGTCCGTTCGCCTTCGGCGCGAGCCTGAGTGCGGAGAGTCAAGCCAATTTTAACGGTCACGCCGGTCGGGAGTCCGGAGGGGTCTATCGCCAGAGCACGACGGCGGTGGGTCGCTTTCCCGCCAATGGCTGGGGGCTGTTCGACATGCATGGCAACGTCTCCGAATGGGTGCGGGACTGGTATTGCGAGGGATTTTACCGGCTGCTGGAACCGGGGCGGAAAAATCCGGTTTGTCTGGATGATGCGAGTGGTTGTCATGTGCTGCGCGGTGGATCCTGGTATGATGAGGCCATCCATCTGCGTCTGGCCGATCGGGGGTGGAGCACGCCCGAGAATCGTCATGCCACCATCGGCTTTCGTCTGGTGCGTGGGGAGTGATCGGAAAGGGGCTGGTCGTCGTCATTATTTCGCAAAGGAGGTATGCGTTCTGCCATGGGCATCCAGTCTGCGACCGTGAAAAGATCGATTCTTTGTCTGTTGGTGTGTCAGCTCGGTTTGGCTTCCGTCGGCTGGAGCGCGCCGGATGGCGGGAATCGGGAAGAGTGTCCGCCGGGTGTCCGCTCGGAGAATTGTCGCCAGGAGGGGGCGTCCGGAGCGAGGGAAGAACCGAAACGTCAATCCCGTCCCCAGGAGGAGCCCGCCCGTCAGCCGCCACCGCAACGGGAGGAGCCATCCCGACGACAGCAGGAAGATCGGGCCCGCCAGCAGCAGGAGCAGCAACAGCGACAGCAGCAACGGGAGGAGCAATCCCGAAGACAGCAGGAAGAGCAGAGTCGCCAGCAGCAGGAGCAACAATCCCGGCGTCAGCAGCAGGAGGAGCAATCCCGGCGTCAGCAGGCGGAGCAGGGGCGTCAACAACAGGAGCAGCATCTGCGCCAGCAGCAGGAGGAGCAATCCCGGCGTCAGCAGGCGGAGCAGAGTCGTCAACAGCAACGGGAGGAGTCCCGGCGACATCGGGATGCCCAGGCCGCCTCTCCCGGTGAAGAGAGTGGCGAAGGCGGACGGCGTGAGCGTCGGGTGCGCCCGGCGGGTGACGCGCCTGCGGTGATTCCTGGCGTGGGTGCGCCTGTGGTGATTCCCGGCGTGGGTGCGCCCAAGGCCGGAGAGGAAGGCGAAGGCGGACGGCGCGAGCGTCGGCGCCCGGCGGGTGGTGATGGTGCTGCGGTATCGCCTGGAGAGCGTAATGCGGCCACTGCCGGAGAGGAAGGCGAAGGCGGACGGCGCGAGCGTCGGGTGCGCCCGGCGGGTGACGCGCCTGCGGTGATTCCCGGCGTGGGTGCGCCTGCGGTGATTCCCGGCGTGGGTGCGCCTGCGGTGATTCCCGGCGTGGGTGCGCCCAAGGCCGGAGAGGAAGGCGAAGGCGGACGG
>JADGBU010000154.1:5109-8294 GCA_015231295.1 Magnetococcales bacterium
CTGCCGGAGAGGAAGGCGAAGGCGGACGGCGCGAGCGTCGGGTGCGCCCGGCGGGAGATGCGCCTGCGGTGATCCCTGGCGTGGGTGCGCCCAAGGCCGAAGAGGAGGGGGCCGAGGGGCGTCGCGAGCGTCGGCGCCCGGCGGGTGGTGATGGTGCTGCGGCAGCGCCTGGAGAGCGTGGCGCGGCCACTGCCGGAGGGGAAGGAGAAGGCGGACGGCGCGAGCGTCGGGTGCGCCCGGCGGGAGATGCGCCTACGGTGATCCCTGGCGTGGGTGCGCCCAAGGCCGAAGAGGAGGGGGCCGAGGGGCGTCGCGAGCGACGGGCGCGTTCGGATGGTGCGGGCCGTAAATCCCGGGAGCGGGAAAGGGCGGCGGTTCAGGTCTCTCCGGCGACCACTCTCATTCCCCAATCCGACGCGTCGGCGGTGACGATCCGTCATCAACCGGCCAATGGTGCTGAAATCCGGGTCCACAGTCGCCGGTTGCCCGATGGCCGTCGTCATATCGAGGCCTATCAGAATACCCGCGATCCGAAAACCGGAACGCGGACCCGGCTGTATCACGATGGTCGGCGGGTGATCTTCGGGCGGGATTTCGTGACCCGTTCCGCGCCGGGAAGGCCGGTTCTGACCACCTTCAACAGCGGATTGCGGGAGGCCTATCTGCCCGATCGCCGACGCTATTTCCATGAGGAGTTCGCCCGGCATCGGGATCGTCACGGGCATGAACAGCGGGTGATCCGGCGCACGGTCTATGTGAATTATGTGTCCGGTCGTCCGGTGATGCTGGCCTCTCCGGTGGTGCGGCATTATGGCATGGTGCCGATCCGCAATGTGGTGGTCTACTCCTATTATCCGACCCGTTTCGATCCGCCATATTACACCTGGTTCAACCGGCCATTGGCGACGCCGTTGTTCGTTTCTCCTTCTTGCCTGCTGTGTCCGCCTCCGGTGGTGCGATTCTATGAGCCGGTGGAGGTGTATCGGGATCCGGTCGATCTGCTGTCCGACTCGATGCTGGCCGGGGCGATGGATGATGGTTACAGCAGTCGGATCCTCTCCACCGCTTCCACCGACGCGGAGGTGCAAGCCTTGTCGGAGACGGTGGCCTCGTTGCAGCAGGAGGTGACATCGGCCAGTCGGGAGAACGAGTCGCTGCGTCAGGAGTTGTCCGAGCAGCAGATTCAACTGGATGTGCTGCAGGACCGTCTCGATACCGAATCCGCCTCGGGCGTGGAGCGGTTGCCGGTGCCGATTCCCGAACCGGTGCGCCGGAAGTTCCGGAGTCAGGTGGCGGCGGATCTGTTGGCCCATCAGGAGGAGCAGCCCTTGTCTCTGGCGGAGTTGATCGCCTCTCCGCAGGGGACGGAGTATCTGTTTCAGGTCTCCGAGATGCTGGAGGCGACCGAGGTTCAATCCGGCGAGGAGTGCCTGTTGACCACCGGAGATCTGGTGCGTCTCGATCAGCTTCCGGAGGCCGAGGAATCCTCGGCGCAGGTGCGGGTGGTGACCGGTAAAATGGATAGTTGTCGCGCCAACAGTGTGGTCAATGTCAGTTTGTGGGATCTGCAGGAGATGCTGAACGTCTATCGGCAACGTCTCGAAGAGAACATGCAAAAGGTGCATCGGGAGCTAACGCGATCCTAGACGAATCGCGCACACTCATGGTTCTTTGTTTGTCTGCAAGGAGTGAGTTTTCATGGATCAGCGTCTCTCTCTGGTGACTTTGGGGGTGCGGGATCTGGCCCGTTCCAGTGCCTTCTACGAAAGACTGGGTTGGAAGGCGGCGGCCTCCAGTTGCGAGGGCATCCATTTTTTTCAAACCGGTTGCATGGTGGTGGCGCTCTACCCCCTGTCGGCCCTGCTGGCCGACTCCGGTCTGTCTGGGGTGCAACCGGTGGCCGGAGGTGTAACCCTGGGCATCAATGTCCCCGGGCGGGAGGATGTGGATCGGGAGTTGGCGCAGGTGACAGCGTGCGGAGCCACGCTGCTGCAAGCCGCCACCGATACCCCGTGGGGCGGACGAACCGCCTATTTCGCCGATCTGGATGGACATCCCTGGGAGATCACCTGGGCTCCGATGTTTCCGCTGGGCGCGCAGGGGGAGTTGATCGTCCCCTGACCTAAAGAGACGGGATCGGATTCTGCCGGGATCTGCGCTCTAGGGGCGTTCCTGCTCCTGCGAGACGAATGACCGTGGCGCGAATCTGGAAGAGTCTGCATGAATTCGGTGAAATGGGTTGCGTTTCAAACTCTGAACGGGTAAAATTTTGCATTGCGGTATTCGATGAATAGACCGCATCAGTGCGAAAATGGGAACTCTCGATCGGCAAGGGATCTTACACAGTGAAAAAACGGATCTATTTCTTCGGAAACGGAGTCGCGGATGGCAAGGCCAGCATGAAGGCCATCCTGGGCGGCAAGGGTGCCAATCTTGCGGAAATGTCCAGAATCGGAATTCCGGTCCCTGCGGGGTTTACCATCAGCACCGAAGTCTGTACCTATTTTTTCAAGCATAATGGGGCCTATCCGGAAGATCTGGCCGAACAGGTGGAAAAGTCCCTGAACAAAGTCGGCAAGGCGATGGGCAATCGCTTCGGCGATGAGAAAAATCCCCTGCTGCTGTCGGTGCGTTCCGGCTCCCGCGTCTCCATGCCCGGCATGATGGATACGGTGCTCAATCTGGGACTCAATCAGGAGACTCTCCAGGGCTTGCTGAAACAATCCGGCGATCCCCGCTTCGTCTACGACTGCTATCGTCGTTTTATTCACATGTATTCCAACGTGGTCCTCGACCTGCCCCACGAACGGTTCGAAGAGACCCTGACCCACGAGAAAAAACGCCTCGGCAAACAGCAGGATGTCGAAATGACCGCCGAGGATTGGCGCGCCCTGGCGGAAAAATACAAAGAGATCGTGCTGGAAGTCACCGGCAAACCCTTCCCCGAAGATCCCATGGAACAGCTCTGGGGAGCCATCGGGGCGGTGTTCCACTCCTGGAACTCGGATCGCGCCAATACCTATCGTCGCCTCAACAGCATTCCGGATGATTGGGGAACGGCGGTCAACGTCCAGGCCATGGTCTTCGGCAACATGGGCAGCGACAGCGCGACCGGCGTGGCCTTCACCCGGGATCCGGCCACCGGGGACAACCGCTTTTTCGGCGAGTTTCTCATCAATGCCCAG
>JADGBU010000155.1 GCA_015231295.1 Magnetococcales bacterium
TCCAGGGGCCATTGGCCCCTGGTGGGATCCAAGGGCGAAGCCCTTGGGACGTTTTGCCTTCGGCGCGCCTTATATAGAAGGAGCTGTAATGGGACATTTTGCCGATCGTCTGATTGAACGGGCTCTACGGATCGACTCGCGTGTCATCGTGGGTCTGGATCCGGAAGTGGAGCGTTTCCCGGAATTCTTGCGTCAACGTCTGCGCGACGAGCCCACCGAGGAGCGTCTCGAAGAGGTTCTGTTCACCTTCAATCGCCAGATCATCGAAGCCACCGCGTTCATGGCGGTCGGCTACAAGCCCCAGGCGGCGTTCTACGAACAATACGGCTCCGCCGGTCATACCGCCTTGCGTCGCACCCTGATGCTGTTGCGGGATCTGGAGTTGCCGATCATCATGGATGGCAAGCGCAACGATGTCTCCCACACCGCCAAAGCCTACGCCACGGCCTGGCTGGCCACGCATCATCCGGTCTTCAAGACGCCCAATCCCTGGCGGGCCGACGCCCTGACCATCAACGGCTATCTGGGCCGGGATGGGGTGCTGCCTTTTCTCGAAACCAATCGCGACGCCGGACTCTTCGTGCTGGCCAAAACCTCCAACCCCTCGTCGGGGGATTTGCAGGATCTGGAACTGGAGAGCGGTGGCACCGTCGCGGACAAAATGGCGGAGTTGGCCGATCGTTGGGGCGCGGATTCCGTCGGTGCGCAGGGATATGGCAATGTCGGCATCGTGGTCGGGGCCACCTATCCGGAGATGGCGGCCCGGTTGCGTCGGGTGGCACCGCGCTCGTTGTTTCTGATGCCGGGCATTGGCGCGCAGGGGGGATCGCTGCAGGCGATCGCGGCGGCTGCCGGTTCGCAAGGCGTGGGGGCGTATGCGGCCTCGTCGCGCGGGGTGATGTATCCGTTCAAGTCCGAAGAGTTGGCCGGGGCGGCGTGGCGCGACGCGCTGCAAGAGCGGGTCGAAGAGGCCGCCCGCACTTTGCAGGCGGCCGTTGTCAACGCTCTGACCTGATCACCACTCCAGACGGGTGAGGGCCAGGGCGGCCAGAGTCAGAAAGAAGATGCCGCTGACCTTGTTGAGCAGCTTCACCGAGATGCGTGCCAGCAGTTGCCGTCCGGCCACCACACCCAATCCGGCGGAAAGTCCCAACGCCAGGGTCGAACCCACCCAGACCGGAATCGCCGGAGCGGTTCCGGCCAGACTGGCGACCGCGATTTGGGTCTTGTCGCCCAGTTCGGCGACGAAAATCAACAGGAACGCGCTCAACAGAATGCTTTTGCCGCTTTTGGGCTCGGCATTTTCCTCTTCTTCCTCGTCGGCTCCGGAGGCGCGCAGCGACTGAATGCCGAAGACGGCGAACAGTCCCGCCACGATCAGGATCATCACGTTGGCGGGCAGCCACTGGGCCAATGCCGCGCCGAAGGCCACAGCCAGCACGTTGAGCACCACAAAGGCACTCGTGGCTCCGATGAAGACCGGCCAGCCGCGATGCTTGGCCGCCAGGGTCATGCAGACGAGTTGGGTCTTGTCGCCGATCTCGGCCAGAAAGATCAACGCGAAGGTGGTGGCGGTGGTGGAGAGGAAGGAGACGGAATCGGTGACAGCCAGGGCGGTACTGCTCATGGAAAGCCTCATTGGGGGGTCGAGCTGGATCGATGACAATAGACGATGAACAATCCCGCCCGACCCCCGTCGGTGGATTGTCACCATCCAAAGTCTCGTCAGCCCCCGGCGTTGAGAACCGGACCGCATGCGCCATGATCCGTCATGAAGGTTGGATCAGGTGTGTTGACGCATGCCCTTCCGCCGAGATTTTGTTGAAATCGGAGGAAGGCGACTACTCCCCTTGAAAAGAGATTGATATCTTAATGCAGGGCGTGGGGTGTTGGCAACTTTTTTTTGTCATTGTGTGTGGGGGGGGGCTGGTCGATGGAAAATCCCAGGGCTTCGCCCTGGACCCACCAGGGGTCATGGACCCCTGGACCCCGATGGGTGGAGGTGGGTCAGGTTGGGAAGAGGATCGAAAAATCGATCCCCCGATCCGGCGCGCTGTGACAGAATATATCCCCGCCCAAGGTCTGCGTGACCAGATTGTAGACGATATGCATACCCAATCCGGCGCCACCCTGTCCCCGTCGGGTGGTGAAGAAAGGCTCGAAAATTTGATGCACCTGTTCTGCGGTCATGCCTCTGCCGTTGTCCCGATATTTGATGTGAATCTGCCGGTCCGTGGGGATGACCGTGATCCAGATGGTGCCATGGGGTTTGAGTTCAAAGGCGTGCAACAGGGAGTTGCTCACCAGATTGGTGATGATCTGGGCGATGGCTCCGGGATAGACCGTCGCTTCGGTCTCTTCGGGACAGGCGAAACAGAGACGATGGGCACTTTCATCGAGCTTCGGACGCAGACTGGATAATACCTCGGTGATGAACGAGCGTAAATGAATGCGACGTCGCTGCGTCACACAGCGATCCACGGCCACCTGCTTGAAACTCTGCACCAGATGGGCGGCCCGATTGAGATTTTTCATCAGGATTTCCACGGCGTTGTTGATGGCGGTCAACCGTTGGTCGCAGACCGTCTCCAGGGGAGCGGTGCCGTGGGTGGCGTTCATGTGTTCTCGCAGCAGGTCTTGCAGATAGGAGGCGGCGGTATAACTGACCCCGAGTGGCGTGTTGATTTCGTGGGCCACTCCGGCCACCAGATTGCCCAGAGAGGCCATTTTTTCCGACTCCACCAACTGACGCTGCGTGCGGCGCAGACTCTCCAGGGAGTGGTTCAGTTGTGCGGTGCGTTCCCGGACCCGCTCTTCCAGGGTGGCGTTGAGTTGGGAAATCTGCGCCTCGATCCGTTTGCGTTCGGAAATATCCTTGGCGATGCCGCAAATGCCCTGCATCTGCCCATCGCTGTCTTGCAGCGGGAAGGTCAGCAGCAGAGTGGTGTGCATGTCGTCGTTCAGAGTCCAGGAGTGTTCGGATTCCACGGTCTCCTGACTGGCGATCATGCGGGCTTCCTGAAGCTCCTGCTGTCGGGCCAGGGCGTCGGGCAGCGACTCCGCGCCGCTTTTGCCCAGAATCTCCTCTCGCGACCGTTGCGCCTGTGCTTCGAACAGACGGTTGACGAAACGGAATTTTCCCTGCATATCCTTGATGTAAATGATGACCGGCGCGTTGTCCAAAACCGATTGGAACTGGGTGGCCTTGTCGTTGAGAATTCGTTCGGCAATCTTGCCATTGGTCAGATCGTCGTGGACCGCCACCACCTCTCCGCCCGGAAGCCGGTAGACATGGTTTTCCACCCAGTATTCCAGATGGTGATCCTTGTAGGTGGTGAGCGGGTAGCGTTCCGCGCGTCCGGTTTGATGGACCCGGCGCAACACATCCAGCAGCCCGAACTCCCGCACGCCGGGAAACACCTCCGTCACCCGTCTGCCCAGCACCGACTCTTTGCCGATCCGGTTGAGTCGTTCGGCGGCCTTGTTGAAATCCACCAACAGAAAATCCCGGCCATCCTCGACCGGTTGATAGACCGCCACGGCGCTGCGCATCGATTCGAACAGGGAGCGGTATTTGATTTCGTTTTGTTCGAGGGCTTTTTCCGCCGCCCGGCGTCGGGTGATGTGATGCCAGCCCCGCAAGGCGCGGGTCACGGTCAGGGGCAGTTCCCGCAGGGTCTCCTCGCCCTTGACCACCACATCCATGGCGCCGGCCCGCATCACCTCCACGGTCATGAGGGCATCCGGAGCGGTCAGCAGAATCACCACCGGAACCGCCAGCGGCTCTCCGGCCATGGTGATCAGTTCGGTGCCCATGCCGTCGGCCAGGCGCAGATCCGACAGAATCACCTCGACGCTCTCCTGGTCGAGGGACTGTCGGGCCTGGGCCAGGGTGGAGGCCGCCACGATCCGCGCGGGTTGACTGATGGCCTTGAAGAGCTTCTGCAAGGCGGTCGCATGGCTCCCTTTGCGTTCCAGCAACAGAATCCGCAGCATGCGACTATCCATTCAGGGTGCGGGATGCCTCGGGGAGCGGTTCGCTCCCGAGGGGGATCCCGTGTGACGCGGGGGCCGGAGGGCCGCCGCAAAGAAAGAAGGGGTCCGTGGTCTGCCCCGGAGCGGCCCGGACCACGGGGAATACCGATGCCGAAACGATCATGAGCGGTCGTTCTCGTGGTCTTGCGGCGGGGTCGATCCGAGCAGACGGCGTTTGATGTAGAGGATCACCGCCAGAGCGACTCCGGTGAGCAGCAGGGCTTCGATCAGGGTGATCCTCTCGGACATCGCGGGGCTCCGGAACGTTCAGTGTTTGAAGTGGCGCATGCCGGTGAACAGCATGGCCATGCCGTGTTCGTTGGCGGCGGCGATCACCTCGTCATCGCGGATCGATCCGCCGGGTTGAATGATCGCCGTGGCTCCGGCGGCAGCCGCCGCGTCCACCCCGTCCCGGAAGGGGAAAAAGGCATCCGAGGCCATCACCGATCCGGCCACGGGATTGGTCTCCCGTTTGGCGGCCTGGGCGGCGTCGTTGGCCTTGGCGATGGCGATGCGGGAGGAGTCCACCCGGCTCATCTGTCCGGCTCCCACCCCGACGGTGGTTCGGTCGCGGGCGTAGACGATGGCGTTGGATTTGACATGTTTGGCGATCTTCCAGGCAAAGAGCAGATCCCGTTTTTCCGATTCGGTGGGAGCCCGTTGCGTCACCAGTTTGAGATCTTCTTCCCGCAGCTCTTTCACATCCGGCTGCTGCACCAGAAGTCCTCCGGCGACCCGTTTCAGATCCATTTTCAAGATGCCCTCGCGGGCGGTGGCGGGAGCCATGGGAGCCAGGGATTCCAGCAGACGCAGATTGCTTTTGCTCCCCAGGATGGCGCGGGCCTCCGGGGTGAAGCCCGGCGCGATGATCGCCTCGATGAAGGTGGCGGCAATCTCTTTGGCCAGCCGTTCGTCCACCGGGCGGTTGACCGCGATCACCCCGCCAAAGGCGGAAACCGGATCGGTATCCCGGGCCCGCAGATAGGCGGTGGTGAGATCCGGATCGGTGGCCACGCCGCAGGGATTGGTGTGCTTGATGATGGCGATGGTCGGTTCCACGAACTCCCGGACCAGCTCGAAGGCACCATTGGCGTCGTTGATGTTGTTGAACGACAACTCCTTGCCCTGCAACTGACGGGTATTGGCGATGTTGCAGCCGGGCGGGGTGCTGTCCTTGTAGAAGGCGGCCTTCTGATGGGGATTTTCGCCGTAGCGCATCTCCTGATGCTTGTGGAATTGCAGGGTCAGCACTTCGGGGAAGAGGCCGGGTTTGCCCTCCTTGTCGAGGGCGGTGAGCCAGTTGGCGATCGCGGCGTCGTAGGCGGCGGTGCGGGCGAAGGCCTTGCGGGCCAGTTCCGCGTTGGTGCGGGCGGAGACCGCGCCGTGATTGTCCCGCATTTCGGTCAGCACCCGGACATAATCTTCCGGATCGACCAGCACCGTCACCCATCGATGGTTCTTGGCCGCCGAGCGGATCATCGCCGGTCCGCCGATGTCGATGTTTTCCACCGCCTCGTCGAGGGTACAGCCGGGACGGGCCACCGTGGCCTCGAAGGGATAGAGGTTGATCGCCACCAGATCGATCGGTTCGAGTTGGTTTTCTTTCATTTGGGTCTGATGCTTGCGATTGTCCCGCACCCCGAGCAGACCCCCGTGAATGCGGGGATGCAGGGTCTTGATGCGGCCGTCGAGCATCTCCGGAAAGCCGGTGAACTGGGAGACCTCTTCCACCGGCACGCCGTTGCCCTGGAGGGCGCGGGCGGTGCCGCCGGTGGAGAGAATGGTCACGCCGAACGAGGCCAGACCCTCGCCGAGGATGGCCAGTCCGGTTTTGTCCGAAACACTGATGAGGGCGCGTTTGATCGGAATCATGCTCATGGTCTTGAAAAAACCGTTATCGGTTCCTCTGGAAAAGGGCTGCAAAAAAGCCGTCGCACCCGGTGAGGTGGGGCGATAGCGTCAGAAACGTATCCTCCGAGTATACCCCCTGAAATCCCTGCGCCGCCAGGGTCGGCATGGCGGGAATCTGGCGAAAGGTGGGATTTTCGTTAAGGAAACTCATGACGACCGCCTGGTTTTCCTGTTGCAGCAGCGAGCAGGTGGCGTAGACCAGACGACCGCCGGGACGCAGCAGACGGGCGGCGGCGTCCAGCAGGGCGCACTGCCGTTGATGCAGGACGGCGACCTGCTCCGGGGTGAGCTGCCATTTGAGATCCGGACGACGGCGCAGGGTGCCGGTGCCGCTGCACGGGGCATCCACCAGCACCGCGTCGATTTTGCCGGTCAGGGGGCGCAGGGCCGGATCCCCCTCGTGACGCAGCGGCATCACCCGCACCCGGGGGGTGTTTTTGAGGCGTCGCAACCGTTGCGACAGTTGGTGCAGGCGTCCGGGATCGGTATCGGTGGCGATGATTTCGCCTTTTCTGCCCATCAGGGAGGCGAGATGCAGCGTCTTGCCGCCGCCGCCGGCGCACAGATCCACCACGGTTTCGCCGGGACGGGGGCAGAGCAGGGGCGCGATCCATTGACTCCCTTCGTCCTGAATCTCGAACAGCCCCTGATGAAAGGGATCGAGGGTCGTCACCGGGGGGTGTCCGGTCAGGCGCAGGCCGTCGGGGGTGCGCGGGAGGGGTTCGGTGATCACCCCCAGGGCGGCGAGCCGGATGCGGAGGGCTTCCCGCGTCCCCTGGCTCCGGTTGACCCGCAGATCGGTGGGGGCCGGACGGTTGAGCGCAAGCCCTTGCGCGAGGGCTTCCGTTGCGCCCCGCTGGGCGACGAACGCCTCCCAGAGCCACTCCGGCAGGGAGCACCGCTCTTGCGGGGAGAGGTCGGAGGGCTCGGGTGGGGAGGGGGAGTCGTCGGATCGGGTCTGTTCTTCCGCCGCCAGCGTGACCAGCGCGGTCAGGCGGTTTGCGGTGGGCAGGTGGGGATCGAGAGCCCGTTCCAGACGACGACGGTGACGCAGCACCGTGAAGAGCAGATCGCCGATCCGGTTGCGTTCCGCAGGGCCGGAGCCGCGCTTTTGAAACAGACGACGCATCGCGCCATCGGCGGGGGCCGCGTGGTCGAAAATCTCTTCCAGCAGCGTGGCGGTGAGGGAAAGGGTGATGTCGGGGCTCATGAGGGTTCCGGGATGGGGTCGTCGGCCAGGGTGACTTCCAGCACGCTCTTGACCAGGACCGCCAGCGGGACGGCGAAAAACACCCCGGCCACGCCCCAGAGGGAGCCGAAAAAGAGAACCGCCAGCATGATGGTGGTGGGATGGACGTTGACGGTTTCGCCGAGGATCATCGGGGCGAGTATGTTACCGTCGAGCAGTTGCAGAATGCCGTAGACGATCAGCGGATTGGCGGCGTCCCAGGTGATGCCCCATTGCAGAATGCCCAGCAGCACCACGGGAATGGTCACGACCGCCAGTCCCAGAAAGGGAATCAGGACCGACAGCCCGGTCAACACCGCGATCAGGAAGGCGTATTGGAAGCCGATGAGCACAAAACCCAGATAGCTCGAAGAGCCGAGCAGCAGCATCTCCCAGAATTTCCCCCGGATGTAGCCGCCGACTCCGGCGTTGACCTCCCGCAGCACCCGCACCAGCAGGGTGCGTTCTCTGGGGATGTAGCGGGAGAAGGCGTGGAGCAGATCGCTTTTGTCCTTCATGAAGAAAAAGATCAGAAAGGGTACCAGAAACAGGTAGATCAACACCGAAACCAATCCCGGCAATCCTCCCTTGAGCAGCAGGGAGATGGAGTCGGCGGCCCATCCTTGGGATTTTTCCACCAAGCCGAGGAGCATGCTTTCGGCGAAGGGGGAGTCGATCCAGCCGGAAACCGAGGCCGAATGGGTGATGTGTTGCAGCAGGGCTTTCAAGGTTTCGGTGATTTTGGGAATTTCGGTCGAAACCCGCGACAGCTCCCGCACCAGGGCCGGCGCGAGAATCAGAAAAAAGGCGATGCCGATCAGGAGAAACAGACTGAAGACCAGCAATAC
>JADGBU010000156.1:0-665 GCA_015231295.1 Magnetococcales bacterium
CATCACCTGCGAAACCATCGTGGGAGATATCGTCGAAAGCGTCAAACGGAGGCTGTTGCAGTTCGATCCCGAATGTCAGGGGACGGCACTGGCCAATCTGGTGCTCGCCGGAGGCGGCTCCCGCATTCGCGGTCTGGCCGACATGATCGAAGCCCAGTTGCAGGAGTATGGCGAGGCGAAAGTCACCCTGGCCGAGGATGCGGATTTCGCCGGGGCGGAAGGAGCCTTGAAACTGGCCACGGAACTGCCCCCGGAATATTGGGATCAGATCGGCGATGTGGTCGGCGCGTAAACATAAAGCGGCGGCAAAGCCCAGGAATCATCCTGGGCGGCTTTGCGTTGCGTTTGGATGGAGTGTGAGGGATTGACGATGCGTGACGGTTCAACGACCTTTTTTTCGACGCTGGTTTCGTTCGCGTGGACCGTGTTGCTCATCGGAGGGGCGGTGACGCTCGGGGTTCAGGTGTCCCGTGAATTGGATGTGGTGGCTCTGTCGAACTGGGCCTCTCTGCCGTCATTTTTGAGCATTCCGCTGCAACGCCAGGGGGATAACGCGATCATCGCCACGCTGGCCGGAGTGGTGGCCGGTTTCCTGATTCTGTTTGCCGGTGGTTACGTCGTTCAGGCTCTGTTCGATGCCGTGCGCCTCGACTGGAGTGGCCGCG
>JADGBU010000156.1:710-1999 GCA_015231295.1 Magnetococcales bacterium
GTGGAGTTGGTTCTATTATGCCCGCTTCTCCCGTTTGTGGCGGGAGTTTGCCGTCTCGCTGCGCGCCGAAGCCTGGGTCGATCCGATTACGGGCGTTACCCGGAACCGTCTGATCTCCGCCATTCCTCCCGAGTTGGTTTTCAACCAGCAATCCCTGGTGGATGTGCCGATGCGGGTGGAATTCTTTCGCCATCTGCCGGGCATTCTGACCGGAGCCGGTATCGTCAGCACCTTTGCCGGCATTCTCATGGGTCTGACCCAGTTCGATCCCTCGGTGGGGGCCGATCGGGTGACGCATGAGCTGCAAAATCTGTTCATGGGGGTTTCCACCGCGTTTTCCGCGTCGTTTTTCGCCATTGTCACCGCGATGCTGGTCACGGTGCTGGAGAAAATGCTGCTGCATTGGCGATATGCCCAGGTGTTGGCGTTTCAGGGGGAGATGGGGCGACAATTCGGCATGGGGACGAGCGACGGGGGAGATTCCACCCGTCAGCAAAGCTCCAGCCGGGCGATGTGGGAGGAGCCGGTTCAGCGGGTGGTGGACTCTCTGGCCCGTCTGGAGCCTCTGCTGCTGCGGGAGCGGGATGAACGGGAAGAGGCCACTCTTTCGGTCGCCTTGAATCTCACCAGCGTGATGGCGACCGTGGAACGGACCTTCGAGGCCTGGTCGGCGCGGGAGACGCAACAACGGGAAGAGTTGCGCCGGTGGGCGTCGGAGTGGAACGCTTTCGGGCGTGGCGTGGAGAGCCTGTTGTCGCGGCAACTGGCCGAGTTGGGAGAGCGGGCGGAACGGGACCGGGAGTCCCGGATCTGGCTCGAAGGCCGTTTGACGGCCCTGGAAACCCAGTTGGCGCGCCAGTCGGAGCGGGAAGAGGGCCACGAAGGGCGTCTGGAGAGCAGCTTGAACCGACTCGGCGAACGGCTGGCCGAACTGGTGGAACGCCAACTGGAGGCCCGGGAAGGAGAGGATCCGACTCGGCAACAGCAACAGCAGCAGGTGTTGGGTGACAGCCTGACCCGTCTGCTGGAGTGGCTGGAAGAGGAGTCGCGTTTGCGCCGGGAAGAGTCCCAGGGGCGCGCATCCCGACTGGTCGCGCTGGGAGAACGGTTGGAAGGGGTGCTGGCACAGCAAACTTCCCTGGCGCAGCAGGGAGCGGAACAGATCGGTACGGCATTGATGGAGGTGTCGGGAGGCGTCGTCACTCTCGGGAGTCGTCTGGAGCGGCAGGCGGATCGGCAACTGGCCGTCCTTCAAGAGGAGTTCGCGGCCCGACGGGAGAATTTTGGCG
>JADGBU010000156.1:2099-6108 GCA_015231295.1 Magnetococcales bacterium
CGCTCACCGGTGGCCTGGACAATCTCGCCGCGCGACTCGATGCCCAACTCGACGCCACCCGGAACGAAGCTGCGGCGCGCAGTGAGGGGTTCGGCGCGCTCACCGGTGGCCTGGACAATCTCGCCGCGCGACTCGATGCCCAACTCGACGCGACCCGGAATCAGGCGGAGGCGCGGCGGGAAGCTCTGGAATCCTTGATTCATGGCCTGGAAGGCCTGGGCGCGCGACTCGATGCCCAATGGACCGCTTCCCGGAACGAAACCGCCTCCCGACGGGAAGAGTTGCAAGCGGTGGCTCATGGATTGGAGAGTCTGGGCAACCAACTGGGTCAACAGCTCGCCCTGTCTCGCGAGGATTCCGCTTTGCGGCGGGAGGGGTTGAGTGAGGTGATGCAAGGATTGGAGCGTCTGGGAGCGCGTCTGGATCGTTATCTCTCCCAATGGCAGGAGGAGGCCGTCACCAGTCGGGCCGGATTCGGGGGGGTGACGGGCGGGCTCGAAGCCCTGGGAAGCAGACTGGATCGTCAACTGTCGCTGATGACCGGAGAGGCCGAAAGCCAACGGGAAGCCCTGACCACGTTGCGGACGCATCTTTCCGAGGTGGGCGGGGGCATCGAACGGCAACTGGAACGGCAGTTGAGCTGTCTGGAACAGGCCGCGACCCGTCACGGAGAGTGGATCCGGCGCGGCGAGGAGGGGATCACGCTGCTGCGGGGCGTGGCAAGTCGGGTCGAGGAGGGCGGTGAAGAAGCGCGGCGTTTCCGCGAACAACTGCTCGATCTGGCGGATCGTCTGCGCCAGGGCGTGAACGAGATGAACACCCGTCTGCCTGCCGGGGCCGAAATCGCCGGATGGATCCGGGAAGCCTCCCAGGAGGCGGAAACCGCTGCCGAAGGGCGTCACGCCCGGCTGGCCGAACGGTTGCGGAGCGGTCACGGCGAGATTCTGGCGCGGGTCGATGCGGGCACGGTGGCCCTGGAGGCGGTACGCACCGAAGAGGCGGGCATCCATCGTCTGCTGGAGGGGGTTTCACGTCGTCTGGAGAGCCTGCAGGGGGGGTGGCGCGAAGGGTGGGATGAACTGGCGGCGCGGATCGCTCAGGTGAATCACGCCATGGAGATCACCCTGCGGGAGTTGCAACTCAAGGTGGAACGGGCCGCCACCTCCGGCGAGGAGGGCATGGCGTTGCTGTTCGGCGAAATGGGCCGGGAGATGGAACGGATGCGCCGTCAGATCCGGGAATCCTCGGGTCAGGTGGCGTTGCAGACCCGTGAATGGTTGATGTCGAGCGGAGCCGGGGGCGAGGAGAATTTGCGCTCCCTGATGCAAGGGGTTTCCCAGGAGTTCAAGAGCGCGCTTTCCACGCTGGCGGATGAACGCTCCCAACTGGACGAAGACCGGGAATCGGCTCTGATGGAACGGTTGCTGACCCAAACCGCCGAACAGGCCGAAGGGGTCAAAATGGCGGTGTTGGGGGAACTGGATGAAACCGCCAAACAACTGGCCACCCATCTGCGCGCGTCCGGGGAGGAGTTGCTCCGTTCCCGCGAGGAGACGACTCAGGAGGTGGTGAATGTCATCGCCGAACGCATGGAAACCGCTTTCGGCGGCGTGGCCGAGGAGTTGGCCGAAATGCGCAAGCGTCTGGTGGCCGAACAGAAGGCGATGGAACACTCTTTGCTGGCCTGGGCGAATGAGGCCTCCCGCTCCACCATGGAAGAGAACCAAGTGCTGGCCCAACGGTTGATGGAAGTGCAGAATCATTTCGATGAACGCCATCAAGGGGTGATCGGGGTGATCGATCAGTTGGGACGCGGGCTGGAACGGGATCTGGAACAGTTGCGCGATGGTCTGTATCACAAAAACGAGGAGTCCTCGCGGCATGTGGAGGCGCATCTGACCGAACTGGGACAACTGCTGGAAGGGGTCGTGACCAGTCTGGGACGGGAACAGAGCGTCTTCATCGAAATGCTGGGCGAGCGGTTGGATTCATTGCGTCGCCGTTTGAAGGTCAAGTGATGTCGGAACGATGACGCCAGGAGTGACACGCCCATGACCATGGAAACTGTACGATTCCGAGCCCCTCCCGGGACCGGGTTCACGCCGTTGGGAGAGCATCCGGTGGTCCGGGCCGCCCTGGCCGGCAAACCCCGGATCAGCGAACGCACCGAACTCTGTTTCGACACCCCGGATTTGCGACTGTGGCGCAGCGGCATTCTCGTGACGCTCCAGCGGACCGGATCGAAGTGGCATGGCCTCCTGACCCAGACGCAAGACGGTGCCGAAACCGTGCGGGAGTGGGAGGGCGGTCATGACGAACGTCCCGACTGGAGCGCGTTCAAACGTCTTCTGCCCGAAGGGGTGCTGGAGGGATTCAAGTCCAAATCCCTGGAGCCGCTTTTGACCATCGAGGTGCGGGAGGAACGCTGGCGTCTGGAGTTTCCGGATCACAGCCGCATCACCCTGCGGGAGTTGCGGGGCCATTTGCTTCGGGCGGGACAGGTGGTGGAGCCCATTCACGAGGTGGTGCTGGAAGGAAGCGGCGGCACCCCGCTCCGCTTCATGCAGACCGCGCTGGCGGTAGGGCGTCACTGCTCCGCGACGATGGAACCTCTGACTCCGGTGGCCCGTGGTCTGGCCCGGCTCGACCCCTCGCCCCTCGCGCCGACCGGCTGGAGTTCTCTCCCCGCTCTGCCGGGCGAACGGGTGATCCAGGGATTGACCCGCGCCGGAGCGGCCCAGGTGCTCCGGTTGGCGCAACAACTGGCTCCGCTGCTTTACGGCTCCGAGGAGCTTCGCCTGCAGGCGATGACGCAGATGGATCAGGCCATCTCCGAACTGCGTCGCCTGATCGAATGGTTCGGCGAATTGCTGCCGGAGCTGTTGCGTCGCGATATGGAGAGTGAATTGCATTGGCTTTCCGGGGCGTTGTCGCAGGGGTGTCCGGAATCGGGTCTGGCGCGGGAGGTGCTGCCCCGGATGTGCGCGCGTTTTCCCGATCATCCGCGACTTGCCGAGTTGATGCGACAGGCCCAGATCGACTTGAACCGATCCGTGGAACAGGGGGTGGCAGCGGTGAACTCATTCCGGTTCACCCGGCTGTTTCTGGGGTTTGCCATCTGGTTGAGCGGCGAGGAGGGGCTCAAGGCGGCCATGATGGAAAGCGATGCCAGCGTGCGGGAACGACTGGCCGCACCGATGGAGGGCATGGGGCGGGAGATTCTCCGGCGCGTGTTCCGACCTCTGCACGATGCCGGGAAAAAGATCGAAGGCCGTGCTTTGCTCCCGGAGGAGCTGTCCGCCTGGTTGAGCGCGACCGAAAGCATGGATCAGGCCAGCGAATGGTTCGCCGCGATGCCCGGCGAACGCAAAGGAGGAGCCGGGCGTCAGCCGATCGCCGAGTTGATTCAGGCGCTGCGTCGGATGAACTCTCTGGAAGCGGAGCGACAACATTGGCAACGGCTGGTCGATCCGGAGTCCGGGGAGCCGGTGATTTTTTTGTTTCAGGGGTGGCAGGGTGCGCGTCTGGATGCGGCTTGGCTGACGTTGCAGCAGACCTGGGAGAGCGCGTTGACGGCTTCTGTGCCCTGGGTCCGGGATTGAATCATGATCAGATTGATGCGACTGCGCCGTTCCGGCGGGGATGAAGGGCCGGGAAATCCTTTCTGGATCAGCTATGCGGATCTGATGACCGCTCTGGTGATGCTGTTTCTGGTGGTGATGAGCATCTCCATGGTGGCCATCGCCTCCCGGCCCATGGTGGAAAAAAAACAACGAGCCGGTGATATCCGCATGATTCTGACTCAATTGGATCTCATGGCCGAAGAAGCGGGCCTGGATCTGCGGATCAATCACGAGGATCACTCGATCAATTTCGGGGACAAGGCGCGCTTTGCGTTCAACAGCTATCAGCTTACCCCCGAGGCGGTGGAGATTTTGCGTACCTTCGTTCCGGTACTCCTGGAGGCCCGCTCCGGGGCCGAAGGGGAACGCTGGATGGAACGGGTCCA
>JADGBU010000156.1:6140-8010 GCA_015231295.1 Magnetococcales bacterium
CGATGCAGCCGGAAGTTATCTTTATAATGTGGATTTGAGTCTCAAACGGGCGCAGTCGGTGTTGTGCGCCCTGTTGTCGGTGGATCTGCCGCCGGAAAAATTGCGTCGCCTGCAAGAGTTGCTGATCATCGACGGGGCTTCGGTGACGGCGATCAAATCCAGTCCCGAAGAGAGTCGGCGTGTGGAGGTGCGGCTGGAGTTCCGGCGCGTGGGAGACGAGGCCAAACATAAATCCCCTCCCGATCTGCCGATGGGCCGCTGCGCCATTCCCATGGAAGAGGGGAAAAAAACAACCACCCCCGCCGCCAAAAGTGCCGGAGAGTCCGGATCATCCCCGACCTGGCTGGAGCCTTTCCGGGAACAATTGCTGGAGCGATAACTACAAGTTATTGATCATTTTTCAATCGATCTGACAAGGAGAGAACATTCATGGCCAATCTGTCCGTTACGGTTCCGGGAAACAAAATTTCCGCCGAGGCCGTCAAAAATTCCAAATCGGAATTGAACGCCTCAAAATTCGACGCCGAAGAAAAAGTGGAGTCCGTTGATCTCGCCTCCGAAGCGGCGATCGAGCCGGAACCGGTTGACGGCATCTCCGCCGAAGCGGAAACCGCTGAAATCGTATTGGCCGACGCCAGCGGTTCCGGAGCGGCTTCCGGAGCGGCTTCCGGAGGAGCATCCTCCGGTTCCGGAGCGGGTGCGGGCAGTGGTGTGATGATTGTCGGTGGGGAAACGGGAGCCGGTTCGTCGGCCATGTCGTCCGGAATGATGCTGGCAACCGTGGGAGGTGTGGTCGCGCTCGGCGTTGCGCTCATCGCTGCGGATGGGGGTGGCTCCTCTTCCGAGGGGCCTCCGCCGATCGAAGGAACCGTCGCCGATGGCTATATCGCCAACGCGGCAATCTGGGTGTTCGACAGTACACTCCAGGACTGGATCGATACCGGTGTCAGAACGGATAATAGTGGTCATTTTCTGATGCCCGCCTCCTTTACCGGTGCGATTCAGGCCAGAGGTGGCATCAATACCGATACGGGATTGGCCAATACCATCGATCTGACCGCGCCCGAAGGCTCGACCGTGGTCAATCCCTTGACCACCCTCGTGATGACCGTTGCCGGTGGCGCATCGGCCACCCAGGAACAGGTCGAAACGGCCATGGATTCGGTCAAAGGGGCTTTGGGGCTCGATTCCGACGTGGATCTGGCCCACTTCGATCCTTTGGATTCATCCAACATCGACGACGATGAAGAGCTTTCCCTCTCCTTGCAGAAAGCCGCCGCACAGATTGCCTCTCTGGCGGTCGTGGCAGAGCACTTCGCTCAAGGAGACAGCGGAGATGCCGTCTTTGCAGCCCTTGCGAAATATATCAATGATGGCACCTCGGAAGATTCCCTCGATCTGACCGATGCAGACCTGATCGATGACATCATCAGCAACAACTCCGACATGTTCGGTTACGAGATTTCGGATGAAGCCCTGGAGGCGATGATCGCTTCGACCACGGCGATTGAAGAGGCGACCTCGATCGATTCCATTTCGGAAGCGCAAGAGGAAACCATCACCTCCGTGATCGAAGATGTGGCCAATCAAGCCGATCCCGACGATCACGATTTCGATGAAGAGGCGGATGGATCGGAACTGGACGGTTCGACTTATTATGGCTCCGATGCGGGTGATGCCATAGACCTTTCCGAATGGATGACGGATGAGGCGTCCGAAGAAGGTATGGCCTCCGGCAATCGGATGGCTTATCTGGTGTTGGAAGATGACGAAACCGATGCCGATGCGGATTCAGACGCCGATGCGGATTCCGATGCAGACGCGGATGCCGACGCCGATTCGGATTCTGATGAAATTTTGGAGATGACGG
>JADGBU010000157.1:0-7135 GCA_015231295.1 Magnetococcales bacterium
CGCGCCTTCATGTTGCGTCAGACCCGCGCCAAGGATCTGGAACTCTTCATGCGGCACCAGACCCAGTTGATGGTACAACGTTTCGATCCAGGCCGACGAGCCTTCCACCATATCCTTCTGCTGGAAACCCACCTTCAGCTGTTGCTTGAACAGCTCCAGGATCACCGAAGGATAACAGATGGTCAGCGTCCCCTCGGAATCCCCGACCTCGACGGCGAAGGAGATCAGAAACACCGTTTCGTCGAGGGGCATCACGGCGGCAAACTGGGGCTGATTCTCCCAACGGGTCAGAATCAGTTTGAACGAGTTGTCGAGTTTTTTCCAAGACAGCTCGATCTGTTCCCGCGTGACATCCATGATGCGGTCGATCACCTTCATCTCGAAGGGCGAAAAATTGCGGAACGGACGTTCCGAATCTCCGGAGCCGCCAAAAAATCCTTCGAGAATATGGTAGACCACCTCCCCGTCGATGGCCAGCAGGCTCATGGACTGGGAGGGTTCCACCCGCAGTATGTTGATGAAGATCGGCGGATCCAGACCATGCAAGAACCGACCGAAAATCTGATTGGTCGTGGACTTGGGTTGCACATGGACTTCCCGTCCCACCTTCTGGGTCAGCTTGAAGGAGAGTTGAGAGGCCAGATGCTCATTGATCAGGTCCAATCCGGGCAAGGCACCGACCCGGATGGCCGTCTTCTGCCCGAAGAAAAAAGAGGTGACCTTTTTTTCTTCCTTTTCGGACTTGCTGCTCTCCTCGCCACCATCGAGGTTGAGAGAGCCCTCGTCCAGCCCCGCCATCAGGGCGTCAATCTCTTCCGAGGAAAGGATCTGAGTCATCGTATTTCCGATCGAGAATCAACCGCCCGATTATTGAATGACGAATTCCGTGAAGTAGACCCGGGTGATGGAACCATTCACCAGGAGCGCGTTGATTCTCGCCAACAACTCCTCACGCAAACGGAACTTCCCTTCCAAAGCCTGCAACTCCCGGGACGATTTGGAGGTCAACAACGCCAGAATGACATCCTGCAATTGAGGCTTGCGGCGTTCGAGTTCCTGTTCCAGGGGCGATTTGCCCGCTGCCGCGCCCTCTTTGCCCTGTTCTTCCTTCTTTTCGCCCCCCTTGCCGGCATCGCCCTTTTTGCCACCGTCATCCATTTCGAGCTGGATGGTGGTCTTGAGATAGCGGTTGCCTTTGGGCTCGTTCAGGTTGACCACGAACGGGTCGAGCTTGAACATCACGCCGACCATCTCTTCCGGCTTTCTGGCTTTCTGCTCGGGGGTGGGTTCCAGCTTTTCGGCCTCGACGACCTGCTTGCTGCCCATCGACGAGCCCATGAAATATCCCCCGCCCGCCCCCAACAACAAGGCGACCACCGGGAGAATGATTTTCATCAATCCTCCTCCGCCGCCTCCCGACTCCTGCTCCGCTTCGTCTGCCATGAGACCCTTCCTTTATTCCGTACCGATTGTGTTGGGATCGGTTTCAAGTTAACAAACCCCAACGCCATGCACAAAGCCTTTTAGCCCGCGCGACGAAAAAAACCACTCACCGCTTGAGGGAGATCAACTCCTCCAGCATGCCGTCGGTGACGGAAACGATACGCGAGTTGGCCTGGAAGCCACGCTGCGTGGTGATCATGCGCACGAACTCGGCGGACATGTCCACATTGGACTGTTCCAGGGAGTTGGAGACGATGCTCCCCAACCGTCCGCTCTGGGCGGTGCCCACACGGGGCAGGCCGGAGTTGACGGTTTCCTTGTAGAGATTCGATCCCGCCTGTTCCAGTGCCAGTTCGTCGTTGAAATCCACCAAAGCGACCTGGAACAGCTGCTTGGTCTGACCATTGGTGTAATAACCGCTCAGGATGCCATCCTGATTCACCGCCAGTTTGTCGAGGAAGCCGGAGGGATACCCATCCTGGCTCAGGCTCAGGGTGGCGAAACCGCTCGAAACCTGAATGCTGCCCTCGGCCCCGGTATTGTCCGCGTCGTCGGCGAGGGTGCCGGCTCCGTAGAGCAGATCCAGGGTCTGCTTGGAAAAGTCGTTGGTGGAATCGGCGTTGGTGCCGATGGCATCGCCGAAATCGAACAGAATCTCCTGGGGCTCGGCACCGCTGAAGTGAAACGTCAACGGGGTGGAGCCTTCGCTTTCGAGCTTGCCCTGGGCGTTGAATTTCAACTGACCCGCCGTGTAACCGGCACCGGTGGGCGCGGCCTTGACATTGGCTCCGGTCAGATCGATGGCCGTCAGGGTTCCGGTGCCATCCTCATCGGTCACGGCATGCCATTCCCAGGTATTATCGTCCGAGGTGGTGATCTTGCGGAATTGAACCTCCACGTTGTGACCCTTGCCTCGGGAGTCGTAGACCCGGATCGAGGTGGAAAAGTCATAGGTGGTCGGATCGTTGCAGTCGTAGGCCACCGTCTTGGCGGTGGTGTTGGAGTCGAGATTGACCCCAACCAGGGCCGTGCTGGTCGGCATGGGATCGGCATTGTTGGCCGTGGAGAGATTGATGCCCGTGGTGCCGCCCGCCTTCTGATTGCCATCGACATCCAGTTCCCACCCCTGGAGCACCAGACCGCTGCTGTTCACCAGATTCCCGCTGACATCTTTCCGGAACGATCCGGCACGGGTATAGAAGATATCCATGGGCCGACCCGACAGATCCAGTTTCTGGCTCAACTCCGGATCCCGCACCATGAAGAACCCTTTGCCGTCGATGGAGAGGTCGGTGACGTTCGAGGTGGAGATGAACGCCCCCTGCGACATGTTCTGGGTGATGTCGGCCAGTCCCACACCGGTACCGACCTGTTTCTGGGCACCGGAGCCGGTGGTTCCCACCGACTGGATCAACACATCCTCGAACGAGGAGGTGCTCGCCTTGAAGCCGGTGGTGTTGGCGTTGGCCAGGTTGTTGCCGATCACGGTCATGGCCTCGCCAAAGTTGATCAAGGCACTTGAACCCGAATACATCGCTTGCATGATGGACATAGATGCTCTCCAGTGGACAATGGACCCGCTAGGTCTTTAAAAGTATGTAAGTCTATCCCTGTTCGACCTGGCGCACGTCGGCCAGATTGACCCGCCGTCCGTTCATTTCCAGGATGACGCCAGAGGAGTCGTTGATCACTGCCGTCACCACGCCCGATTCCAGGGTGGTGACCGCCACCGTATCGCCTGCGGTATCGGTGGTGGTGACGGAGAAGGTGTAATCCCCATTGGGCACGGAGGTGTCGCGGATCGTATAGTTCTGGGTTCCCTTTTCGAGATTCTCCGCCGAGAGGGTCTTGACCACCTGTCCGTTCTCGTCGAGCAGATTGATGGTGGCCGTCCCTTTGGCGGGCATCTCGAAGCGCACCGTGCCGACACCGGCGGCCACGGTCATGTCATTGCCCTCGACCACCGCCGTCTTGCCGATGTAGGAGACCGCCTGATTCATCTGTCCGAGCGTCTGGGCCTTCACCAGTTGTTCCAGCAACTCATTGCTCTTCTGCTGCTCGCCGAGACCGGTGAACTGAGCCATCTGACTGGTGAATTCGGTATTCTCCACCGGATCGAGGGGATCTTGATATTCCAGTTGCGCGGTCAGCAGTTTCAGAAAATCCAGACGCAACTGATCGGCATCCTGACTGTTCTGCGCGTACTGGGTCGTGGTGTTGTTCACCACGGGGATGTTGCCGTATGCTGAGGTCGTACTCATCGCTCCACGCTCCCGTATGTCATCGAAACCCCTGTCAGCGTCGGTGCTCGCCCAGGCGATCTCCGACTTCGATACAACACATTCAAGTTCCGCGCCAAAGAGGCACGCGCTCCATCCGTCAGGCGAACAGGCTCAATCCCGAGCCGCCACCCAAGGTGGGCACCGGTCGCGACGGCTCGACGGACGACTCCGCCCGCTCTCCGCCTCCGCCCCGTCCCCCCCGCCAGATCAGGCCGGAGCGTTCCTCGTCACCCGTCGCGGCACCGCCCTGAAAACCCCACTCCGGCGCGTTTTCCCCGCCGCGTCCGTCATCGACCTGGACCGTCACCTCGCCCAGTTCCAGATTCTGACGGGCCAGGGCTTCCCGCAACTGGGGCAGTTGACGATTCAGCAACTCTTTGGTGGTTTCGGATTCGGCGGTGATCATCAGATGCACCACTTTCTCCTCATCCACCATCAGACGCATATCCAATCCGCCCAGATCGCGTGGATGAAGCGCGATGCGCACCTGTTCCGACTCGCCGGGACGGGCGATGACCCGCAACCGTCCCACTTCACCGGCCAGATCCTCGCCAAAGGTGGGAGAGTGGGCCGAAAGCGGTGTCTGCGTCGTGACGCCCGGCTTGGAGCCCGCCGCGCGGGAACCGTCGGAAACCAGACGCATGGCGAAGGCGAAATCATTTTTCTCCTCGCTGGCGTTCATCGTTTGCGGCAGCGCGACTTCGGCGCGTCCCGTGGTGCGGGTTCCCATGGTTTCGGCGAGTCGCTGCGCCGGAGAGGGCGGCAGGGTAAACGTCCCCGGTTCCGCCTGACCCGGCATCGCCACTCCCGGCGGCTGTCCCCCCTGGAGCGGCTGACCCATGCCCGGCTGACCCGGCGACGATATATTGGCGGAACCGGTCGGCATCACCCCTTCGGGCACCCCTTCCCCGGTGACGGTCGCACCGGAAACGTCACGCGCGACCAGCGGCAGACCATGAGACAAGGCCATCCAGGGTATCTCTTCGGCGTTCCCTTTTTTCCGGGAGGCGCGACTCTTGTTGGATGCGGGGGGCGGATTCTCCGCACTCCCCGGCTCTCCGGGCAGCGCGGCCTGCTCCGCCGTCTCGTCGGAGACGGTGGATGGAATATCCGTTTCGGCGGTGGTCGGCGTGCTCTGGTCCGTCTCTTTGGAGGCCTCACGGGTCGAAGATTTCGCGGATTCCGACTCGGTGCGCGCTTCCGGACGGGACTCCTCGGCGGGACGACTCTCCCGTGCTTGACAGCTTTCGCGTTCCGACTCTTCGGCCTCCGCACGGTTGCGGTTCGCCTCGCTGCGATGTTCCTCCCGTTCGACGGAGGATTTACGCGCTTCGGCCCGTTGCAACGCCTGCTCGAAGAAACGGGCACTCGACTCCTCGGCGGATTTGACGGTGGTTGGCCGTTCCGAACTGGTGGGGAGACGGCTTTCCACCTGGGGCATGGTCATCTGCAACAGCGTCATGGCGGGGCTCTCGGCAACGGATGTGGAATGGATAAAGTCAAAGATCCCACACCTCAGCATTCAAGCGGCGTGCCATATTGACATTGCATCTCCCACGCCATCCCAACTCCAACCCCGGATCACGCGAAGAGGCAAGATTCTCCACACCCGGAATTTTCTGCCCGAAGCGGGCGCGCGGGTTTTGCCGAGCCGATATCTGAAAAAATGAGGAGGATTGCAGAATTCAAAGGGAGAAGTGAGGACAAAATATCGATTGCGGCATGCGTGAAACCACTCCCAGCGCGGGAGATCGAATGGAGTCCGGCAAACTGGTGATCGGCCCCGAAGGCACCGGCTGCGGCGGTCGGCGCACGGCGCGAATGGCTGCGCCATGCGCTTGGCTGTAAAGGCACGCCGAAGGGATAGGATAAGTCCCAAGAGCTTCGCCCTTGGATCCCACCAGGGGCCAATGGCCCCTGGACCCGGATACCGTCCGTCGGTTACAAACGCTCGATCAACTCTTCGATGATCGAGGCCGCCGACTGGATGGAACGCACCATGCCCACACTCTGACCCGCCATCACCGAACCGTGTTCCACATCGCCGTCGATGGCGGCGCGACGCAACGCCCCGGCCCAGAAATGTTCCAGCTCCAGTTGAGCCTCGCCCCGGGCCTTGCGTCCTTCACGCACCTCCTGCACCAGTTGCAATTGCAACCGGTTGAACTGCTCGGTCCCCTTGTTGAACAGAGCGCGTACCGGAATCACCGGCAACACCGGATCGAACTGAACCGTCACCACCGCATCCCGCGCCTGGGCCTGAATGAACCGCTGTTTGAATTTTTCATGGGCGATGCATTCGGTCGCACAGACGAACCGGGTTCCCACCTGCACGCCGGCGGCTCCCAGCGCGACCATCGCCGCCGTCGTGGCCCCATCGGCGATCCCGCCGGCCACAAAAACCGGCACCTCCCGAATGTGAGGCAGAATCTCCTGCACCAAAACCAGCGTCGAAACCGGTCCCACATGTCCGCCCGCCTCGTGCCCTTCGATGATCAAGGCATCGGCGCCACGCTGCACCAACCGTTTGGCCAGAGCCAAAGAGGGCGCGAACAGCATCACCTTGACCCCTGCCATCCGCAAGGCTTCGATGGTCTCCTTGCCCGGCAGACCGCCCGCCAACACACAGTGACTCACCTTCTCTTCGATCACCATGGTCACGAACTCCGGCAGAGCCGGATTCATCACGATCAGGTTGATGCCGAAGGGCTTGTCGGTGAGGGCGCGCACGGCGCGCACCTCCTGCCGGGCCAACTCGACCGGCATGCTGCCCGTGGCCAACACCCCGAATCCCCCCGCTTCGGAGATGGCCGCCACCAGATGATGCTCGGAGAGCCAGGACATGGCCCCTCCCATCACCGCGTGCCGCACCCCAAGAAACGCCCTGCCCCGTTGCCACGACTCCGGGACCGTTGCAGTGGTCATGCTCAATCCTCCCCTGTCACCAAACCAGAATGTTCCCGACCCAACCCTCGATCCCCGACGAGACGAAAAGACCGGACACGATGGCCCGGTCTTTTCGTCTCTCATGGTTCAACCCGAACTCGGGAAGGCATCCCCCCCAAAGAGGGCGCGACGCCTTCCGGAACGCTCAGGCCGCTGCGGCGATGGCGTCCAGATCGTCATCGAGATCATCGGGATCGTGCATCACCACCCCGTTGCGCACCACCGCCTTCTTGCTGCCGGCGGCACCCAGACAGACCTTCAACCGCTCTTCGAGCCGATTCAGAGCCCACTTGGGATCGATATTGACCAACGAACAGATCCAATTGAACGAACCGGGTTCCATGGAGGAAGAGTGAAACCATTTGCGCAAGGTACGATAATCGTATCGGAAAACCGGATCCTCCATCACAGCCGGATCCTGACGATACCGCTCCAGGGCCACGAGATCACGGACCGCCCGATCC
>JADGBU010000157.1:7158-7946 GCA_015231295.1 Magnetococcales bacterium
TTGTTGTCCACGGCTGGCTCATGCATCAGTTCCGAAACGACCGATTTGTTCATAATACAACTCTCCCTGTTAGACCCAATGGCCCGTCACTGTTTAGATTTGAACGAGAACTACGCCCTTGGGGCGCGGTCCGGACCAGGCGTGACCGCACTCCCGACGACCCATCGCGACCCGCAACGACACCAGAAGTTTGCCCCTCCCGTCATGGCCGCGTCCCATTTGTAACATAGCGTAAATGGGAAAAATGCATCCAAAGCGCGTTAATCGTAGCCGAAACAATCTAAAAATGATATAGAAATTTTCGCCGTGATCCATTTTCACCAAGCCCTGCTGACAACATGGAGCGAACCTCCTTCGTCCAGCTTGATTTATCCGGTGGAATCCCGATACACTGAGCAAGGCCGTGTTCAGACAGGCACGGTCCGTAACAACCCGTAACATGTGTCGCGCGTTCAGGGGAAGAATTCGTCATGGCCGAGGAAGATGATGAACTTTTAGGCATGTTCGTTCAGGAAGCCACCGAGCATTTGGAAACCATCGAGCCCGATCTTCTGACGCTGGAGGAAAAGGGGGACAGCACGGATCCGGAGATCATCAATCGGCTATTCCGGAGCGTTCACTCGATCAAAGGCTCGGCAGGATTTTTTGGGCTTTCGAGTATCACCAAGCTGAGTCACACCATGGAAAACCTGCTCGGAAAAGTGCGGGAAAAATCCATGACGGTGTCGCCGGCGGTCACGGACAGCCTGCTCTCCGGGCTCGACAAGCTGCAAACCATGATCCACGAC
>JADGBU010000158.1:0-4862 GCA_015231295.1 Magnetococcales bacterium
TTTCAGATACTAGAACCTGAATCTAGCGCGTCTACCAGTTCCGCCATCTGGGCTCGTTGTTAAGCACGGAGAATAACCGCATTCGGCACACCTGTCAACAAAAAAGTGCGGACCTTTAAGGCGCAACCGCGAATTGATGCAAAAAAGGGAGGCCGAACCAGGGGCCGACGGGAACGAGACGATTCAGGATCGCCTCTCCCACCGCAGGAGAAAAGAGTCCACGCAGAGCATCCGGCAGGCCGGGGGTGAGATAATAGACCAGAAACACCGCCAGATACATGGCGGAAGTGGCCCATCCATCCTGGGAGCGAAGCTTGAACGCCGTGCCGAAGGAGGCGGAGATTCCCCCCTCTTCGAGAAGCTTCAGGCTGTAGAGTTCATCGAGCAGCAGGTGCACCAGATAGCCCAACAGCATAAATACCGCCGCCAGCCAGGCGAGACGTTCGGAGAGGTGAAACAGACGCAACAACAAGGCGGCGGTCGCCCCGGCGAAGAAAACTCCGGCGGGCAGCGAATGAAAAATACCCCGATGGACCGTGAACCGGACAAACAGTTCCAACACCGCCAGCCGGATGAACAGATAAGTCACCAGCCACAGCACGGTCAACTCGGCGATGGAGTAGACCGCTACCTGACTGAACATCACGAGAAACGATCCGAGCAGCGCGAAGAAGGTAAACGCCAAATCCAGAGGCCAGGAGTCCTCGGCATCCACATCGGGCAGCACGCCGCCGATGGTGGCGGCGACGAAGCCGATCCAGCCGGTCTGCAGATCGGCCTGACCCGCGACCATCAGACTGATCACCCCCACGCCACCGACGGCAGCGGCCACGGTGACATGCACATGGAATCCCGCCATTCAGCCCCCTCCCCGACGCTCCACCTGTTTTTCCACGGTATAGACCTGAATCTCGGCTCCGTGACGCCAGCATCCGCCATCGAGTCCGGCCTTGCGGCACAAATGTCCCAGAAAATCGACCGGATCCGGAAGTTGTTCCCACACCTGGGGCAGAAAGGTGGCCCGTCGTCCCTGTTTGGACAGAATCACCCCATGCACGCCGCGTTTGAGACGACACAGCAGATCCTCCTCATCCCGATAGGGAAAAGGCACAGGCGCGGTCAACAGGGAGACTTCGATGGCCAATCCGGCCAGCTCCGCCGCGCCCACCGGGGGAAACCGGGGATCCCGAATCGCTGCGGAGAGCCCGTTTTCCAGCAGATCTTCCGCCAGGGCGCGGTGGGCCACCAGAGAGCCGATGCATCCTCGCAGGGCTCCTCCAGCGGTGAGGGTGACGAAACAGGCTCCCGGTTTGGCCAAAGCCTCCTGCCGGGCGATGACGGCAGAGGCGGGAAGTCCCCGTCCTCCGGACAAGGCCGAGGCCAGATGCTCCCGGACCAGCTCGGGCAAACCAACCGGAGTCGGAGAGGGCTCGGAGGATGAAACGGCGGGAGCTGTCGCGGGCATGGGGGCGGTTCCGTCTGCGGGAGAATGAAGAGCGGAGGAAACCGCTCCGGAGGAGGCTGGCGACTCGCGGCGTTTCGGCGTTTCGCTCACGCGCTCGCCTTCGGGATGGAAGAGATAACTGGCATATCCCACCACCCGCTGCCGATCGCCCGCCGTATCGCCGGAGTTGCGCAGATCCATCAATCTGGGGATCCACCGTTGCCGACGGGCCGTCTCCAGCACCGCCCGAACGCCGGTATTGCCGCACGCCTCACAGGAGGACATGGCGCGAATATCCCGTGAGAGAATCGCTTCATTGCTGCGGGCATCGAGGCGTTTGGCCTCGTCGTAGGTGTGAAAGTGGGATAAATCCGTGGAGATCACGATCAGATCGCCCGGTTTCCAGCACATTTCCAGCAGATCGGCCAGTTGTCCGCCGCTCATCTCTCCGTAGACGATGGGGACGATCCGGAAATTGACCAGCGTCACCTGCAAAAAGGGAAGCTGCGTCTCCAGGGAGTGTTCCAGTCGATGGGAGGCGTCGTCGCGGGTGACATCGGGGTGAGACGCCAGACAGGAAACCGCCTGTTGATCCACCGGAATTCTGCCCATGGGGGTGACATAGGCGTCGTAGTTGCCCACGGAGGCCCCTTCCAGCCAGACCCGGTGACTCGGCCCCACCAGAAAAACCCGACGGGGTGCCGTGGCCGGAGCCCGTGACAATCCCTTGTAGGCATGAGCCGCCGTCAATCCCGAATAGATGAAACCCGCATGGGGGGAAATCACCGCCAAAGGCTCTTCGGAGGGCGGCGGAACCTGCTCCAGCAATCCTTCCACCAAATCCCGCAACGCCCTGGCATCCCCCGGATAGAACATACCGGCCACCGCCGGCGGACGCACACGCTCCACGTTCATACAAACCTCCTTTTCATCGATCGCATCCCGGCACCGCATTCACCATTGGGGTCCAGGGGCGAAGCCCTTGGAACGTTCAAGCCGGGCATCCATCAACGGAAAAATCAAAACCCTGGGGGATGAATCCCCCAGTCCCCCTCTTTTCTTTCTCCGGTCGTGGACTCCAGGTCGCTTGCGAAAAAATCTGGTCAAACCCCATCTGCCACGACTACACTACAGGAACGATCCGCCAAGATCCACGCCAACTTGACGTTCCGCAATCATCATGCGAGAGGTTTGCCAAATCACCATGCGTCCCCTTTTTTCCGCGTTATGTCTGCTGCTTCTGCTGACCACCCACGCCTGGGCCGATCACGGCCTGAGCCTCGATGGCGTCCTGAAATACCCCCACGACTTCAAGGGATTCGACTATACCAGTCCCGACGCCAAACCCGGCGGCACCCTGAACCTGCACGCGCTCGGCAGCTTCGACAAAATGAATCCCTACACCCTTAAGGGCTCGGCACCCGACATGCTCGAACCGCTGGTGTTCGAACATCTGATGGTCTCCTCGCAAGACGAACCCTTTTCCCAATACGGTCTGCTGGCCAAAAAGGTCGAAGTGGCCTCGGATGGCCTTTCGGTGACATTCCATCTCGATCCTGCGGCCCGTTTTTCCGACGACTCTCCCCTCACCGCCGAGGATGTCAAATTTTCCCTCGACACCCTGCAATCGGCCAAGGCTCACCCCTTCTATCAATCCTACTGGCGGGACATCGTGGCCGCCGAGGTGCTCTCTCCTCAGACGATCCGCTTCCGGTTCCGGCAGGCCAATCGGGAACTGCCCCTCATCGCCGGACAGATTCCGGTCTTCTCACGCGCCTTCTTCGAAAAAACCCCCTTCGATCAGGACAGTCTCTCCATCCCCCTCGGCTCCGGACCCTATGTGGTCGAAGAGTTCAAGGCGGGAAAAATTCTCACCTACCGTCGCAATCCCAAATACTGGGGCCATGCGCTTCCCGTCAATCGGGGCTCCTACTCCTTCGAGCGCATCGTGCTCAAGTTCTACAAGGATCCGGTGGTGGCCCTGGAGGGCTTCAAGGCCGGCGAGTTCGATTTCATGTTCGAAAACAACTCCAAACAGTGGGCCCGCGACTACGAAGGCCCCAAATTCGCCCAGGGGCTGATCAAAAAGGAAACCCTCCCCCACAAACGGGGGGCAGGCATGCAAGGCCTGATCTTCAATCTGCGTCGCCCGATGTTTCAAGACATTCGCGTCCGCAAGGCCATGAGTTTGGCCTTCGACTTCGAATGGAGCAACGAAAATCTCTTTTATGGGCAATATACCCGTTCCACCAGCTACTTTTCCAACTCGGAACTGGCCGCCCAGGGCACCCCCTCCCCGGAAGAGCTGGCCCTGCTGGAACCCCTGAAAGAAAAACTCGATCCCTCCGTGTTCGGACCGGTGCCTCAACCGCCCACCACCACGCCACCCAACTCCTTGCGTCAGAATCTCCGCGAGGCGGCCAAACTGCTCAAGGAGGCCGGCTGGAGCCTCGGCCCGGATAAAGTCATGACCGATGGCAAAGGCAATCGCCTGGAGGTGGAAGTGCTCCTCGCAACCCCGGATTTCGAGCGCATTCTCGCCCCCTACGCCGCCAACCTGGAAAAGTTGGGCATCGTTCTCAAATACCGCACCGTGGATCCCTCCCTCTATCAGAGCCGGGTCCACGACTTCGATTACGATACCATCATCAACGGATTCGGACAGTCCCAGTCTCCGGGCAACGAACAGCGGGACATGTGGCACTCCTCCAGTGCCACCATCAAGGGCAGCCACAACCGCATCGGCATCCAGGATCCGGCGGTGGATGCGCTGGTGGATCAGATCATCTACGCCAAAAACCGTCCGGAACTGATCACCGCCTGTCGCGCCCTGGATCGGGTTCTGCTCTCCGGCCACTATCTGGTGCCCAACTGGCATCTGACCTATCACCGCATCGCCTACTGGGACCGCTTCGCCCGACCGGAGAAAACACCCCTGTTCTACTCCCCGAGCGATTGGCTGCTCTCCTGGTGGATGAAATAAATGGGTGCCTATATCCTGCGCCGCCTGCTGCTGATGATCCCGACGCTGTTCGGCATCATGGCCGTCACCTTTCTGGTGATCCAGTTCGTGCCCGGCGGTCCCGTGGAACAGATGATCGCCCGGATGGAGGCCGGCTCCTCCGGCGGTCACGGAGAGCTGGCCACCCCGGCGGGAGGCGGACTCTATCGCGGTGCCAAAGGGCTGAGCCCGGAGCAGATCGCCGCCTTGAACCGCCTCTACGGCTTCGATCGCCCCGCCCATGAACGCTTCATACTCATGATCGGCAACTATCTGCGCTTCGACTTCGGCGACTCCTACTATCACCACCGCTCGGTGACGGATCTGGTGATCGACAAATTGCCGGTCTCCATCTCGCTGGGGATGTGGACCTTTCTGCTCACCTATCTGGTGAGCATCCCCCTGGGAATCCGCAAG
>JADGBU010000158.1:5105-7873 GCA_015231295.1 Magnetococcales bacterium
CGCCTCGGTGGTGGGATCCTTCGCGGTGATGACCATGCTCACCAAAAACAGCTTCCTGGAGGAAATTTCCAAACAATATGTCCTCACCGCGCGAGCCAAGGGACTGACCGAACGCACCGTGCTCTATCGTCACGTCTTCCGCAACGCCCTGATCCCCCTGGTCACGGGTTTTCCCGGCTCCTTCGTGGCCGCCTTCTTCAGCGGCAGTCTGCTCATCGAAACCATCTTCAGCCTCGACGGACTGGGACTGCTCGGTTACGAATCGGTGATCAACCGCGATTATCCGGTGGTGTTGGCCACGCTCTATTTCTATACTTTGCTTGGCCTGATCACCAAGTTGATCACCGATCTCACCTATGTGGTCGCCGATCCCCGCATCACCTTCGACAGTGCCCAGTGATCGCCCTCTTCTGGTGCCATGACCGCTCCGGTTGAGCCCGCCGACCCGCTCGCCGAAGCGGTCCGGCTGCACAACGCCGGATGCTTCGCCGAGGCGGAACGGCTCTATCGGGCCCATCTGGGCCAGAATCCCGCCGACGGCGAGGCGGTACGGCTGTTCGGTCTGCTGGCGCGGGATCTGGGAGATCTCCCCATGGCCGAACGGCTGCTGCGCCTGGCCCACGCTCTGACCCCCCAAAACGCGGAACCCCTCGACATCCTGGGCGCGATCCTGCTGGAACAAAACCGTCCCGACGAGGCCAGCGACTGTTTTGAACAGGTGCTGCGACGGGAACCGCAACGGGCCATCACCTGGTATCATCTGGGCAACGCCCGCAAGAGGGCCGGAGCCCGCCACGAGGCGATCCGTCACTATCGTCACGCCCTCTCCCTGGCTCCGGATCACCCGGAAACCCACTACAATCTGGCCAATACGCTGCGGGAGACGGGTCAATCCCGCCCGGCTCTGGATCACTATCGCGCCACGCTGAGGCTCTGTCCCGATCACGCGGCGGCCCACTACAACCGGAGCGTGGTGCTGATGTTGACCGGAGCGTGGCACGAAGGGTGGCGGGAGTATGAATGGCGTTGGCGCGTGCCCGGCTTCACCACCCCCGCGCACGCCTCCACCGCCCCCCTGTGGGATGGCGCGCCGCTGGCGGGAAAAACCATTCTGCTCCACGCGGAACAGGGGTTGGGAGATACGGTGCAGTTCATCCGCTATCTGCCCCGGGTGGCCGCTTTGGGAGGCGCGATCCTGCTGGAGGTGCCCTCCACGCTGCTCCGGCTGGTGCGGAGTCTGGACGGAATGCCCCTCGCGTGCAGAATCCTGACCCCCGGAGAGCCGCTTCCCGCTCACGACTGTCACGCGCCGCTGATGAGCCTGCCGCGACTGCTGAATGCCACACCCGACAGACCGAAAATTCCGGTGCCCTATCTCCACGCCGACCCCTCTGCGGTGCAACGCCTGCGTCGGCGACTCGATTTCGAGGGCGGACGGACGGTCGGGCTCTGTTGGGCCGGGAATCCCGACAATCCCAATGATTCTCTCCGCTCGCTGCCGGTTGCGCTGCTGGCTCCCCTGCTGGAGATTCCGGGGATTCGATTCTGCGCGCTGCAGCATGGAAACCGAATGATGGATCCGACCCTTCCCGAGTGGCGATCGGTTGTGGATCTGCTCTCCGGGAGTCCGGATTTCGCCGCGACCGCCGAAGCCGTCGCCGCGTTGGATCTGATTCTCTCCGTGGATACGGCCATCGCCCATGTGGCCGGCGCGTTGGGCAAACCGGTCTGGCTGCTGCTGCCGTTTCCGGCCGAATGGCGATGGGGAGAGTCCGGGCATCAAACCCCCTGGTATCCGACCATGCGGCTGTTTCGCCAATCGCAATCCGCAGGGTGGCAGCCCTTGATCGCCAGAGTCTCGACGGCTCTGATCGCGTGGAGCAGGCACCCGGAGGCCAACCCTGACGGCGAGCCGGGGGCGATCGGCACCCCCGATGAAGCTCCAGAGGCAACACCTCCGGGATTTTGACGCCGGGACGCGGTTTATCGCGGTCAAAAAAAATCTTCTGGCGTTCTCACCCCCGATAACGCTACAGTGATCCCAGACGCCGTATCCTTCCGGCTTTCGCGCACTCCGTTCTCCAAGGAACCACCATGACCTGCCGCGTCGATGAAATTCTCAACGATTCCCGCGATCTGATTCGGGAAACCATCCTCCGCTTCGCCGAGGATCTGACCACCGATTTCAATCTGGATCCCACCAGCACCCAGAATCTGCTCGACAGCGATGCCGCCAAGACGCTGCGCGGTGCCATGGAAACCTTCGCGGTCGGATTCGTCGGCAAGAAGTAGCATCACCGGAAGAAGACCGAATCAACCGGAACCGGATCCTGTCCGAAAGTCGGCCTCGCGCGGTCTGCGGAAACGCCTCACCGTTGACGAGCCCGACATGTCACACCCCTGGAGGCTTCGCCTCCAGACCTCCACCGGGGGCGATGATCGCCCCCGGCCCCCCGCAATATCTGAATATGACAAAAAAACGACCCCGCGCGGGATTTGAAATGAAACCCGAAGCAGAATCGTCTAACATGCGATCCGTTGGCCACTGAAAACCCATCCCGTGGAGCGTCTCATGTCCCTTACCCGCACTCCCCTCCTCACAGGCAAACATTCGCGTCCGGCACGACGGTTGAGTCTCCTGGTCGCCGCCCTGCTGATCGGTTCCGGCTGGCCGATGACCACGCTGGCCGCTCCCAACGCTTCGGAGGCCATGCGGGTCGCCAAACCCGAACCCGACAACAAAGCCAAAGAAAAATCATCCAAAGAGA
>JADGBU010000159.1 GCA_015231295.1 Magnetococcales bacterium
ATCCCGATTTCAGTGATGCTCCAGTTCTCTGGACCACCTTCTTCGATCAACCCCTTCTTCAGCAGGCTCTTGATCACCATTTTGGCGGCTTCGCCTTTGATGTTGTCCGGCAGGGGATGGATCGAGCCGTTGATGCGGTCAATAGCGGCTTCGAGGACGGCCTTTTGAGTAACGGTCAGCTCCATGGTGATGACTCCCGAATGGTTTGTGTTGGTAATGTCCAACATGAAGCCATGGGAGGTTCAACCCATCAAGGATTATTCTTAATTAAATTCATCCTTATCAACATCTTTAATCTTTTTAATTTCATCCAAGGACGATACCGATACTTCTGCAAATTGAAACTGGCTGTCGGATTGGTTGACTGCAATTGCCCATCGTCCTGGCCGCCGCCGGAGAGATCACCGTCATGCGTGGTGACGGGTTTTATCCGGGTGATGACATCCTGGAACTACTTGCCTCTCACGGCGATGCGCGCCGCGAATGAGGTCGGGCGGTGATCGATGCCGGAGAGTCGTTGGCAGGAGGTCAGCGTTTCGGTGCTTTTCGATGCAGCGTTCTTGCCCGGCCAGTTGATCGAGGTGAATGACGCCGCCATGGGAGTCCCCTGGCGCGGCAAGATCACCTCTGTGAGTCATGCGGCCCAGGGCAACAAACTGATCACGTCATTGGAGTTGCTGCGCTATGTCGAGTCCGTTGCATGATCTGCGCGAGATGCTGGCCGGGCGAGTTGCGGTGGCTGGCAGGGTGGTTTCCATGGCCAATGGGGTAGCACGGGTGGCCACGGCCCATGGGGTGGTCGAGGTGGTGATGGACGGGGGTGGCAACGTTGGAGACCGGGTTATCGTGCGGGATGGGCGTGCGGTGCGGGTGCAGGATGCGGTGGAGGTGCCGGTGTTCTTCGTCTGACCATCTATCGAGGTCATCAGTCCAACGGTTCTCCCACAGTCAGCATCGCAATCCGAAGCTACATAACGGTGGTGGTGTGGGAGAGGACGGCGGGGAAACCCGCCGCCTACCCGATACCTGTTGCCAAACGGCTAATAACCACTCAATCCATGTGCCACTTGTGGAGGGGTGGGATCAACCCCCACTTTGTCGGAATTGTCCTCCGGCATTTTCAACAGCGGTTCGGACCAAACGATGCAGGCTGTGCAAAAAAGATCGAGCTGGTTCGCTCATTGCCGAACTGATCCGTGGTGCAGCCTTTTCATAGATACGCTCTATCTCTTCCGCACGCCGGTGGCCTGCATTTTTGCCTGAGAGGTCAAAAGCATCGCGCCAATTCGGTCTATGAGCATCGGCCAAACGGTTTTCTGCGAGATCGTGGAGTGCGGTGAATACGGATTTCCTGACGGTTGCAAGTGCAGCGTTCCGTTCTTCATCGTCCTTTGGGTCTCTGGTCCATTGCGCTGGACTGTCAAGCCAGCGAGAGATGCTTTCTTGCAATCGTGCAACTAGGTCGGCCACAGGACGCAATGTATCGTATTCATTGGCCCACGCATTGGCAAATCGCCTAGTAAGGGCCTTTATTCGTGTCCAGTGTTCTTTCGTAATGCCGTCGTGGTAACGGATACCAAGCCGACCTTTCCACGGATTCTGGAAACCTTCGACAGCATCCCGTAAGGCAATTTCCAATCCTTCCATGCTGTAGACTGGGGCCGCATCAACAGGGATTGATGGCTCCGCAGCCTTTTGCATGACCGTCAGCAGGTTGAGCATTTGGTCACGGAAACCTTGGGGGAGTTGCTGAATTTCCCGGTCGAGTCCGCCCAGAAAAAAGGCATGTTCTTCGATCTGCTTCTCTATCATTGCGGCAACTGAGGCACCAATGGACTGTTTCAATGTGCCAACGGCATCCCTCACAGAGTTCATGACGTGGGCACGTTTATGCTGGAAATTGCCAAAGTTTTGTCCCTTGACTAAGTCAAAATGTGTGAAGGCGATGGCAAGCTTGTCAGCATGACCGCTATTGCCAATGGAGCGAAGCAACTCCAGAGGGGCGGTTTGCATCGGTTGTTCGGCGTTATCAACGATGAGTATCATGTCCATTTCAGAAAATCGCCGGGTCACTCGAGTCGAGATGCTTGAAGCCGATTTCGCTGAGTGTCCGATGCCTTCTCCATCAATCAGCACCAATTTTGGCGCAACGCGCATTTCCTTAATCAGTGGCTCAAACGGACCGCGTACCCGTATGCCATCGACAAGTGGTGTCAGCAGGCGTCCAAACTGTTTATGGTGGTTGCTGGAGAACCATCGGACCTGTTCCAGGAACTTTTCGCGAGAACTTTCCATGAATGACCAGACAACCGGCCAACCATCGGAACCCTGCTCAAAGCCTCCCGTCCTAATGAGTTTAAAGCGGTCCTCAACATCATCCATGATATCCAAAGCAAGTTTGGAGAAAGCTTCGTGTTCATACAGTTCATCGCTGAAAAGTTCCAGCCAGACCGTTCGGTTATCAGGACCATCATGGTCTTCCAACGGACCTAAGTGCGTGGCTGTAGTGTCGCCGACTTTCCGAGCCACCGTTTTGATATGGCCAATAAACTCGATGAGGCGTGCTTGATTGCGAGTGGCTTCTGCTGCACTGACGATTTCCTGTTCACTGATAGTGTCTTTCTCAGGCTTGTCGTCATCGATTGAGAAATCATCCGTCTCCTTTGCGCTTTCCTGCCAGGACCCTAACAGGTAGAAAAGCCTGAAACGTTGCTCTCGGTGAGAGAGCAGATTGGCGGCAATCTTGTCGTCCGGTTGTCCTTGAATTGCTGCAAGGCACGCTTCTTCCAAGCATTCGTCGATGTGCGCCCGTACCTCATGTTCCGGCATAAAAGTCACAACAGATTCAAATGGGCCATCTGCAGTGACAATTTCGATATCAGCGGTCGTCGTTCTAGCCGTCGAAGTCGATGGAAAGCGGTCCTGGCTGTGGTCCGAACCGATAATATGTCGCAGTAGCGTTGTCTTTCCAGCCCCGGTCGTTCCAGCGAGCATAACACGTGCATACCCGTCGTCCTTGGTTGGCAGTGGGATCTTGTTTTCACGCAGAGCAGAGGCACTGATCTTGCCTGTTTCCATTCCGTCAAAAAAGGCAGCGACCACGATATCATCAAAGTGATGTTTTGCCTCCGTTCTCCTGTCAGCACTCCACCATCTCTCGTCGTTCAACAATACATTGAGCTGCGCAACGAGGCGGTCGGCTTCACCCCCATCGGTTGTACCCAATCCTCGTCGAATTTTGAGACCAGTACGGCCCCGACTGTCTGACCGCCTCGGGTGGCGGAATGTCACGCTCCATCCTGGGCGATTGGAACTGCTCTTGCTTGCCTTGTGCTTTTCGTTTGACATAAACGCCTCCTTGGCGTTGTTCCGTGTTGTTCCATGGGTGAATTGTATAGGGCACGTTTGGTGCTGTCAAGATAAAATGGAACAACAAGGAACAACGCGAGTATGGATTGTGTCGCTCTCGGTTGATGGCGCGCGATTCCCGATTCGATATTGGTCAACATCCAATAACTATTATTGTTTCTAATGTCGTGTTTACAATGATTGGACCTGATGAATTTCAAAAACTATAATCTAAAAGTTTTTATCTATTACAGCATATATGGCTCACCCATTTTTTGTAGGGTTTCCCCAAACGTGCGAAAACTTCACAAAGAAACCGAACGATACCGCAGGCAAGACTGTCGTAGCCAAAAACGGTGAAACGTCAGTTGCGCCAATTGCCCCACGATTTTTCTTCGGAAAGATCAAAAGAAGTGGTATTCTTGTGGAGATCCTGATTAAGCAGCTGTTTGGTGACTCCAGATCAGTCCACGAAATGAACGATTTGAGTTCATTTTCTGTAGGACTTCCGAGCTGTTGCGTGCGATGGCACCTCAGAAATCTTTGTAATCCTTGAATCACTAAACAGCCTCTTGGCCTGGAGATGCCTGTCCATCTCAACTTGCTGAGAAACCAGCGACATGAACCATACAGACTGAAACGAAACGATGCGCAATGATCTCCTCAAAGTAGGCACTCATGTCTGAACTCCCATCTGTCGGGCAGATGGTCCGCTTGCGTACCCGCACCTATGTGGTGGAGGCGGTAGAACCGCATGCATCCGATGCCAAATGGAGCGTTGTCCAAGGAGCGTGTTTGGACGACGACGCCCAGGGAGACAAGCTGGAGGTCGTCTGGGGACTGGAACGGGACGCCGAAATCCTGGATGGTGAGGCGTGGCGCACTTTGGGCAACAAAGGGTTTGACCATGTCCATTTTTTTGGGGCTTATCTGAATACTTTGCGATGGAACTGTGTTACCGCCACCGATCCCAAACTGTTTCAGGCCCCATTCCGAGCGGGTATCCGTCTGGATGCCTATCAGCTTGAACCATTGCGCAAGGCGTTGCTTTTGCCCAGGGTCAATCTTTTTATTGCAGATGACGTGGGGTTGGGGAAGACCATCGAGGCCGGTTTGATTGCCAGTGAACTGCTGTTGCGTCGTCGGGTAAGGGATGTAGTGGTGGCATGTCCTCCATCCATGTTGACCCAGTGGAAAGAGGAGTTGGAAAACCGTTTTGGTCTGACCTTTGAGATACTTGACCGCGAATATATGCAGCGTATTCGTCAAGAACGGGGGTTCGGTATCAATCCCTGGACAACCTTTCCGCGTTTTCTTGTCTCCCACCGTCTGCTGATCGACGAAACCTATACATCACCCCTGCGGGCTTGGCTGGATAACCTGAGACCCGGCTCCCTGCTCATTCTGGATGAGGCCCACCATGCTGCCCCATCCAGTGGCACGAGATATGCCATCGATTCCAAATTCACCCGAGCAATCCGGGATATCGCCTCGCGTTTCGAACACCGTCTGTTTCTGTCTGCCACCCCTCACAACGGTCATTCCAACAGCTTCAGTTCCCTTCTGGAAATTTTGGACTCCCACCGTTTCACCCGTGGGGTCAAGGTTCTCAAGCGCAACCTGGACCAGATCATGGTGCGCCGTCTCAAAGAGGACATCCGTGAGATTCAGGGGGGATTCCCGAAACGGCATGTGGTGCAGGTCGAACTCAATGATCTTCCCGATGATACGCCAGAACTGCTGCTGTCCAAACTGTTGGAGGATTATCGGCAAGTGCGGGAACGGCGTTATGCCGGGGCCAGCAAACGACAACAGGCGGAAGCGGCCTTGCTGATTTCCGGATTGCAACAGCGTTTGCTCTCTTCGGTGGAGGCCTTTGCACGAACCCTGCGGGTACATCGTCGGACCATGGAGCGGATTTGGACCACTGAGCAGACAAACGCTCCACCGGATCGGCGCATCAAACAGGCACTGACCCTGTGGAATACCACTCCAGATGCCGATAGCGAAGAGGCTGCCCTGAACGAAGAGGAACAGGCCAACGCCGAAGATGCGGCTTTGGAGCGGATTACCCTGGCCACTGCTGGGAAGCGGGATCAAGCTGATTTGCGCATGGAAAAAAGCCTGCTGGATCAGATGCAGCAGGTGGCGGAAGCCTCCCGTGGCGTTCCCGATGCCCGTATCCGTCATCTGGTGGCCTGGATTGCTCAGCATATGTGTTCAGGGGTACATCTTCCTGGGGAACGATCTTCATCAACCGGAAAGCAATGGTCTGGCTTGCGCTTGTTGATTTTTACGGAATATGACGACACCAAGCGTTATCTGGTTCATTTGCTGCGGGCAGCCATCGATGGCACCGATCAAGCCGACCAACGCATCGAGGTATTCCACGGTCCAACCCCATCCGACAAGCGTGACGCCATCAAGCGGGCGTTTAATCTCCATCCGGACAAGCATCCATTGCGCATTCTGGTGGCAACGGACGCAGCGCGCGAAGGACTCAATTTGCAGGCCTACTGCTGGAACCTGTTCCATTTTGATGTGCCGTGGAATCCGGCTCGTCTGGAACAGCGCAATGGTCGCATCGACCGAAAAATGCAACCTCATTCCGAGGTGTTCTGCCACTATTTCGTTTATGCCCAACGTCCTGAAGACCGGGTCTTGCAAGCATTGATCCGCAAGACCGACATCATCCGGCGAGAGTTGGGCAGTCTGGCCCCGGTACTCTCCCAGCGGCTGGCGGAAATGATGAAGGAGGGTATTCGACGTGACCGCAGCGAGGGTATGGTGCGGGCGTTGGAAGATTTGATGCCGGATCGGGACCGACAAGCGGCAGTGGAAGAGGAGTTGGAAGAAACCCGGGAGCGGCAGGATAAACTGCAATCGCAGATCAACCGGTTGCGCGGACATTTGAACGATGCCCGCAAGTGGATTGGCCTGGAAGTGGAGGATTTGCAACAAACCCTCTCGTGTTCCCTGGAGATGTTAGGGGCGGAACCCCTGCACTCCGTCGCGACACCGGAAGGGGAACCCCAACGTTGGGCTTTCCCCAACCTGGAAACCCGTCGGGGGGCAGATCCCACATGGAGCGCGACCCTGGATACCTTGCGCGCGCCGCCCAATGACGGACGACGTTCTTTCGACTGGCGCAGAGAGTCGTCCATTCGTCCGGTGGTTTTCACCGCCCCGGACGAAATGGATGACGATGTGGTGCAGATGCATCTGGAACACCGGGTAGTGCAACGGCTGTTGGGTCGTTTTCTCTCCCAGGGATTTGTTCACCACGACCTTTCCCGCGCCTGTCTGGCGCAGACTGCAGATGCCATTCCTCGTGTGATTCTGGTAGGACGGTTATCGCTGTATGGCCAGGGAGCAGTGCGGTTGCACGACGAGATGCTTACCGTTACCGCCCGTTGGATCGCTCCGGAACGGCGCAAGGGTCGTTTGCAACCCTACGGGCGGGAAGCGGAGGGACGCACTCTGGAATTATTGCAACAGGCGTTGCGGCCCCAAGCAGCAACTCAGGGACACAAAATATCGGCAGATGTCCAGAAACGCCTGCTCTCCGTTATCGGCCAGGATATCCAGGAATTATTGGAAGCCTTGGAGGTGCGAGGCACCGCCGCCAAGTCCGACGCCGAACGCAGTCTGCTGGAACGAGGCCGGACGGAAGCGGATGCTATGCGCACTTTGCTGGAAGAACAGCGCAAGAAAGTTTTAGAAAAACTGGGAACACAGTTGACGCTGGATTTTGATGATTTGGAAACCCGTCAATTGGAGGCAGACCGGCGTTATTGGCAACGCTGGCTGGATAATGTGGACCAGGATTTGAAACGGGAACCGACGCGCATCCGCGAGTTCTACAGCGTCTCCTCCCACCGCATCGAACCGGTGGGCGTGGCATATCTCTGGCCGGTGACGGAGGTGAACCATGAGCGTTGATCCTGTGGTTCGTGACCACCAGACTTGGTTGGGATACCTGCAACCGGACGGACTGGTGGTGTCCGCCGCTGCCTTGGCCCATTGTCAGGTAATTCTGCCCCGTGATGTACGAGAGGAGCAGGAACGGTTTGTGGAGTACCTCACCACGGCAGCAGAGGTGGGTGACGATGATCTCTCGGTGGTGGAAGACTGGGCAGCCTTCCTCACCGATTTTTTTGGTTGGCCTGCCAATCTGCTGCATGGCGTGGATTCTGCTCGTCCTCTGCCTGAATCCCTGAGAGTGCCGTTGCCGGAATTTGGTGAAGTGCTGACCCCATCGGCAGCACTGGCCGATTATCAGCCATTGGATCCAACGCAACCGTGGCTCTTGCTGATCCAGGCATTGCCAACGGGAACGGATCTGGATGCAGTAACGGCAGTGGATGTACGGGGCTGGTCGGCATCGCCCACCCGACGATTTGAACGGCTGTTGCGAGAGACTCGTGTCACCATTGGTTTATT
>JADGBU010000160.1:0-5434 GCA_015231295.1 Magnetococcales bacterium
GATCCGTCATCAGCACCAGGTCAGTCAGGGATGCGTCGTCGATCAGGCCGTGGGTGACGAAATCGATGGGGTCGGTCTTGAGTTTTTCAAGAGCGACGAGCCAGTTACGGACCTCTGCAACCGTGGGTTCCCGGATGATCACCGTTCTGGAGGGGTCGCCGACAGTGATGGTCTTGGTGCGTCGCATGGTCGTCACTCCTCCACCATCTTGATGGCGCAGAACGCGCTGATGTCCACGCCGGTTCTGGTGTCGTCTTTCAGAACGGTGCCGGTCAGGGTCAACGAGGCGAAGTCGTCACCGATGAAGGAGAGATCCTTGGGCGGGGAGAACTTGACCCGGTGCATCTCGACGGAAAGCGGCTTGCCCGCCCGGGCGAAGTTGGTGCCCGCGAAGATGATGCGGTATTCGTCACCGGCGCTGACCAGCGTCTGGATGGAGACCCCGGCGGTGGTGGTGTAGCTGACCTGGATGGGCGTGCCGGTCGCAGAGATTTTGGCCGACCCCTCCGGGATGTAAATGCCCGCGCTGTTGATCTCGAATTCGCCCGTGGCCAGGGCCATGGTGCCCATGTCCTGCCAGATGGCGGTGCCATCGGTAGTGTCAGTGCCGTCAGTCTTCCAGGTGGGTTCGGCGGCGCCGGTGGTTCCGGCGGTCTTGCACCGGTAAAAATGGGTGCCTGCGCTGGGCTTGACGAGGACGCCGATGGAATAGACGGTCGTGGCCTGCCAGGCGTTCGGCGCTACCAACACGGCAACCGAGGTGGGACCGATGCCATCGAGGGGCACGAATCCACCGGCATAGGCGGTCTGCGCCTGATTGGCCACCACCGAGGAGGTGACGGGCGTATCCACCCCCCGCAGGGCCATGGCCAGATTCTTGGTGGAGAGGCTCGCGAAGGTGAACGATGCATCCACCTTGGAGATGAAGCTGACGCTGTCCGCCAGCCCGCCGCCCCCTTCGTAATTCTTGAGTTCCTTGGTCTCCTCGGAGACCTCCAGTTTGAACTCCTTGACCTGCCCGACGTGGCGCATCTTGCCGCCGGAACGAAGCCCGATGAAAATCTTCCCCTCGCCGATGAGACTCCATTGCGTGGATGACATGGTGGTATTGATCCTTTCCGATCAGGTGTTGAAGACGAATGATGTGGAAAACGCCAACGGGAAGTAGTAGACCCCGTTGGGCGAGGTGTCTGGCGCGAAGGTGGATTTCACCCGTTTGAAGGGTGCGAAGGTGGCCCCATCCGGCGTCCAGCCGCTCAAGGCCCGGATCACCTGGGCAATCAACGGCCCGGCCTCGTTGCCCGGATCGTTGACCACCACCAGACAAAGCCAGACCTGCTCCACCTTCTGGGAGCGACCACTCTCCGGTCCGGGGCGGTCGTCTTCCAGAAAGATCAGCACAGCCGGTGGCAGATCGAAGGTTTCCGGGATTTTTGGTATGCCCCATGTAGACTTGATGGTGACGTCGGCAAGCTGATCTTCCAGCCGGGCGACGATCAGGGGTTCGATGGCGAGGTAGTCGATCACGCCACCACCGCCAGAAGAAGCGGCGTATTGGCCGGTTCACCCGCCAGGAGGGGATGTGGCTTGCCGACCATCGCGATCAACTGTTTCACCCGCTCCTTGGCGAAGGTGAAGATGGCCTTGTACGGCAGCGTGTTCGCCATCCCTTCGGTCAGGGCCCGGCCAACGGCGATCTCTGCCATGCGGAGATGCCCCAGTTGGGCGGCATCGAGGGTGTCGCGGAAATGGTCCGGCGTGTTTTTCGGTTCCAGGCCGAACAGCGCCCGGTTCACCATGGCCGAAAAAGACAGATAGTACATCTCCGCGTTTCTGCTGCCCTGGCCCTTGGCGTACCCAATGAACGTGCGGATGGTGTCGGTCTCCTCGCGCCGGGTCAGCTTGCCGGTGGATCGGGCCTGCTGCCATTCGAGTTGGGCATGGCGTTCGGCCTGACGGGCTTTGCGCAATTCCGCCTTGGCGGCCTTGAGGGTGTCACGCGCATCATCCAGGATGTGCCGCTCCATCGCGTTGAATGCGTCGATGAACCGGATCTTCCATTGAACAGCCTTGGCACCGGTGAAGCCCATGGCCAACAGGGAAAAGCCGTCGCGGGTCATGGCGACCATGGGCTGGCTCTTGTTCTGCTCGTTCAGGTAAGAGGACTCCTGAAAATTCAGGAGTCCGAATTCGTCAGGACAATCCGCTTTCAACTTCTCGATGGACTGCAAAACATTGTCATGTCGTTTGCCGAATTTCTCGGCGACCGTCAGGGAAGAGACCATCGGTGTGCCCTCATGGGTGGTCAGTTGAATCTCTTGGATGGGGGTGGCCAGTTTGTTCATGTGGTGCCTCCGAATCGTTGCGAAAAAAAAGCGCCATGGATGGGAGCGCTTGGTTGGTGATGGTCGATGTTTGCAATGTGTTTACGGATACTTCCGAAACCCGAACACCCGGACCGAGAACTCGCCCGATGCCGAGATTTGGCTCAGGTTGTCCCGGATGCGCACCACCAGCCGGTCCTGGGTACCACGCCCGATGCGCAAGCCCTCTGGAGGCAGAATCTCTCCCAGGTCGAGATAGGCGAACTGGGCGTCCGTGGTGCCGGTCAGGTTGGTGATCACGTTGACGTCGGCTCCGCTCCCGAAAGCCCGGGTGCCACCGGTCTGGGCGATCAATTGGCCTCCGGTCCGTACATTTCTGACCAGATAGGTCTCATTCCCGGACTCCTGGGCGAACATGTCGAAACCCAGGGTCAATCCGGTCACGTTGCCGAACCGGTTGGGCACCACCGCCGTGTCGTTGATGAAGAACGAGACCCCCATGATGTGGATATCGTAGTCGGGACTGGCCTCGACGTAGGCGTCCACGTTGGTGGTCAGGCCATTGACCCGCAGATTGGTGGTCCCGGCATCCAGCCCGGCGGTGCCGAGCAGGCCGTTCAGAAACCGACGCCGGTTCGCACTCCCCACGGCGGGAGGGGGTGGCGACTCCTGGCAGACGAACAGTCTGCCGTCATCGCTGATTTTCGCGCCGATACCAGAAGCAGCATCGCGCAGATGGGTATCGACCGGCGGCATTTCAGTGGTCCGCCGTGTCGTGTTTGAAGAGGACCACGGAGGCCATCACCGTGGCGGCCCCGTCGGCGACGATGTAGAGGGTGGTGGCCGCCGTGCCGATCAACAGTCCCTCCAGGGGAAAGAGGCAGTCCTTTCCGGAGTTGCTCATTCCGGTCAGAATCGGCGTGCCGCCGGTCACCGTGGCCACGTTGTCGCCTACGTTCACGGCGCAGTCGAACACCGTGCCGCTGCCGAGATTCAGATTCACCGGCGTACCGGCCACCGAGAAGGTGTCCGAGGTCGCCTTGCTGAAGACCCGCCATTTGACCGCCGCGTCGGAGGAGAGGCGGATTTCGTGAATGTGGGTCTCATCCGGGTTGAGGCGGATCTTCAAAACGCCTTTCTCGCCACCGGCGGTCTGGGTGATGAAGCCGGAGTTGACCACGGCGGCATTGCCGGATTCGGACATCTCGGCGGCCACCTTGCGCACCGAGGAGAGGGTATAAAGCTGGCCGGTATTGGAAACCCGGGCCGAGGTGCCTTTTCTGCCATCGTTGAGTTGCATCAATTTTCTCCCATGAGATCGGAATCGAGCCTCTCCCCGGTGATCAAGGAGAGGTGGGCGTTCGTTTTCTGCTGTTCGGCCAGGATGCGCTGCAAAAGCTCGCTCACCTGGGCGTCATGAACCATCAGTTCCTGGTTGCGCGGGCCAGACAGGTTCAGGGGGTAGCTCCAGCCATCCGCGCCCAGAGCCAGCCCCATGTTCAAAAGGATCATCTCCTCGGCGATCAGCTTCACCCAGGCCGAGACTTCAGCGCCGATGCGCTTCCAGGCCGTGCCGTCGGTCTGAAAGTAGACCGAGCCGACCGGAAAGGAGGCGGTATCAAACGTCCTCGGATCTTCGGCACCGGCAAAGACGCCTACCTTGTCCGAAAGCGAAAGGCTGCGGACGCGAAACGAAGTGGAAAAATCGCTCATCCATATCTCCAAAACGGCAACGGGAGACCCGAAGGCCTCCCGTTGCCGCAACCCAGATGAAAAAGGAACCGTTACGCCACCCGGCGCAGCACCTCGCGGGTCATGGTGACGTCCACAGCATCGCTGGAGGTCATGAGCAACCGCATGGTCCGGGCGTTCAGGGCGCCGGAGGTCTCGACATCCATCTCGATGGTAAAGCCATCGATGGGATTTCCCAACTCCAGAATCGCCGACTCGGTGAAGTCCGCCTCGGTCGCGGCCACGCCGACATCGGCGTTGTGGGCGGCCAGCACCCGGCTGACATAGACATTGCCCGGATTGGCCACCTCGCGGACGTGGATAATCCATTCAGCGGCCAGTTCCTGTTCCATGAGGAGGGAGTCGGCCACCACCTGGGTGGTGATGTTGCTGGATTTGCCTTCCTTCTTGGCCGCACCCAGGAGATCATCGAGAGCACTGACGGCGATCTCCAGACTGGTGCCCTGACCCACGACCTTGGTGGTGGTGTAGGCCGGGGCTTCGTTGCCCTTGGCCTTGCCCAGGAAGGTCAACAGATAGCCGACCTCCAGATCCAACTGGCTGATGCCGGACTCCAGAGAGGCGTTCTGGGTCACGGCATTGGTGGAGCTGTAGGTGGGCATTTCCGCGCCTTCAGATTTGCCGATGAAGGCCAAGATGTCTCCGGCCTCCTCGTCCAGGTCGCCGATGGCGGCTTCCAGGTCAGCCCCCTGGGTGACCACATCCGTGCTGGAGTAGCTGGGCATCTCCGCACCGTTGCCGGACTTGCCGATGAAGGTCTGGACGAGGCCCATCTCCTGGGTGCTGGAGGCACCCTGTTTCACCCAGGTATTGTTTTCCGTGAAGATCCAGGTGGACCCGGCATTGAAGCCCTCCAGGGCGAACACCGTATCCCCCTTGTGCCGCAACGACTGGTTGCCCTTGATGTTGCGGACCTGGGCGGGCTGGAAGCCCCACTGAAAGCCCACACCATCCGTACCCAGGGCCGCATCCGTCGCGGTGATGACGGTGGCGTCGTCCATCGAGTCGTAATAGACGTAGAACACATCATCGTTGTAGGCGGCGTTGTAGACCTCGCTGTAGGGCGGACTGCCCAAGGCGGCGCGCACGTCGCCGATGGTCGCGGTGATGGCCGAGCCGTTGTTGCCCAGATGGATGGTCAGGGTCTTCTTGGTCTCGTTCAGGATGGCGGTGGTGGCCGTGTTGCCATCCATGGCCGCCGGAGGCGCGGAACCGGGCACCCAGGTGGTGCCGTTGTGCCGCCAGTAGGCGTTGGCATGGGTGTTCCCGCCCAGGGAATGCACGCTGTCACCGATGAGGGGGTCGATATCCTCGGTGAGCGTCCAGTTTCCGGCGGATCCGCTCACGGTGTAGATGTT
>JADGBU010000160.1:5573-6108 GCA_015231295.1 Magnetococcales bacterium
GTTCCGGACCGGGTGGGCAACTGCACCAGCCAGTCGTTCCAGTTGCCATCCTCGTCGCCACGGATGTGGAGGTGATCCACACCGGCGGTTCCCAACTCCCAGTTCGAGGGGGCGGAATCGCTGCTGCCGTTGCCGCCTCCGCTGAAGTTGGTCGCAGCCATGGCCACGGGTGTGCCGAAGATGCTGGTCTGACCGATCTCGGTGATGCCCGCGATATCTTCCGGGGTGTACTCCGGGTGGTAGACGTAGAATTTGTTCTCGGTATCCGCCGCCTCCAGAGCGTCGATGTACTCGCGCATGGTGGCGGTCGGCACGGAGCCGTTGTTCTTAAGATTGAAGGTGATGGTGTTGCCGGAGATCACGCAGGTGGTCTCGGTGGCGTTGGCCGGGTTGTTGATGGTGGCCTGACAGGTCCAGGCGTTGCCTGCGCTGGTGTCCGCATTGGTCGGCAGGTTGACCCGCAGTTCGAACAGGGCCTCCGGGCTGATGGGATGGATGAACGTCTGCGGATAGAAGCAGGACTCGTAGACCGTGG
>JADGBU010000160.1:6225-7760 GCA_015231295.1 Magnetococcales bacterium
CCGCATCCACCGGTTCCAGCCACCGGGGAGCGACCCCGATCAGGTCGGTGGAGGTGGTGAGCGCGGCCCACTTGTCGGGACCGGCACCGATGGTGGTCTTGCGGTACCACTGGCCCGTGTCCTGGGCGATGCCCAGAGAACCCACCGCCAGCTTGTCGGCCTTCACCCCGGAAGGCGCGGCATCGAACACCTGGAACTGCACCTTGCCATCGACATCCAGGCCACCCTTGATGCGAAACGGAACAGGAATACCCATTTTTTGAACTCTCCATGATGGTGTTGTTGATGTGAAAAACTTCAAGAAAACAAACCGATCTTCATGCTTTTGGCCTCCAGCACGCCGTCATGACCTGACGTGACCATCAGCCGCACCTCGTTGCCATCCACGACCAGATCGACCTCGTACCGAACCAGATCCGCGTCTCCGATGACCGCGAACTCGGTGAATTCGATCAAGCCGCCTTTCATGAAAGCGTTGATCTCGCTGCTGACTCCCAGGCCGTTGGCCTCGTCGGAGATCAGCAGCAGCCACTTGACCACCCGGTACTTGCCGGGCATGGCCACCCGGTCCACCACGGTCGGGACGCCTGGGAGCAGGACGCCACCGCGCTTCGGATTCTCTCCAAAGGGCCAGCCGGTGGAGAGGATCGGGAGTGTGAAGTTCAGGACTTCATCGGAAACGATGACCTCGACGGGCTGTTCACCCACCGTGACCGCGATATTCTGTTGCGTCGCCATGTCACGCTCCATCCCGGCGGGTGACATCCGGCAGGACGTTGATGCGTCCGAAAGAGAGGGTCATGACTACCGGTGGATCGCCCTCGATGACCCACTGCATGTCGTAAAGATAAACGCCCGGCCTGATGGCACGCGTTTCGGCAGAGGTGAGGGTCAGGAACCCCAACCCGGATGCCGAGGCCGGGGTTTCGGGAAAGATGATCGATTTCTGCAGTACCGCCTCCTCGTCGGTATTATCGGTGGATTGTTTCATGGTGAACCACAGGCGGTGGCCGGTGATGTCGATGGGGAGGCCCTCGGGCCTTGTCTTGAAAGTCAGGGCAAAGACCTTGGTGTCTCCTCGGTACAGGCTGAAGTTGGGTGATTGCCGCGCCATGGGTCGCTCCGCGAATATGGAAAGTGCGCATCACAGGCGCGCCCATCAAAATGCGAACGGATCGGCTTGCCGGTTGAGAATCAGCACCGCCACCCCGCCGGTGGTGGATTGCACCTCCAGGATGCGATAGCTCAAGCCGCCAATCGCCACATCGTCTCCGGCCATGGGTTCGATGCCCAACTCGGCCAGCCCGACCTCCAGAACGGATCGGGGGATGACGGCATCCATACCGCCATCCCCCATGAGGGAGACGATTTCACGCTTTTCATCGAAGATCCCTGTCAGCGTGATGGGCACACCCCCCAATTCCATCCGGTTCTCCAGGGAGGGGGTGTAAACCACCGGGATGCCGAAGGTGGCCACGCACGCACGATTGACCAGGCCGACCAGATCGGCCCAGCGACTCACGCCACAACCCCGT
>JADGBU010000161.1 GCA_015231295.1 Magnetococcales bacterium
CCTGATCCGCGAAGGCATGAAAGCCGTGGCCGCCGGCATGAATCCCATGGATCTGAAACGGGGCATCGACGCGGCGGTGGAAGCCGTGGTGGCCGCCCTCAAGCAGATCTCGAAAGAAGTGACCAGCTCCGCCGAGGTGGCCCAGGTGGGCACCATCTCCTCGAACAACGACGTGGAAGTGGGCCGCATGATCGCCGAAGCCATGGACAAGGTCGGCAAACAGGGCGTCATCACCGTCGAAGAGAACAAAATGCTCGAAACCACCCTCGAAGTGGTCGAAGGCATGCAGTTCGACCGGGGCTATCTCTCCCCCTACTTCGTGACCAATGCCGAAAAAATGCAGGTGGAGATGGAAGATCCCCTGATCCTGCTGGTCGAAAAGAAGGTCAGCAATCTGCAACAGATTCTGCCGGTGCTCGAAGGCGTGGTCCAATCTTCCCGTCCGCTGCTGATCGTCGCCGAAGATGTCGAAGGCGAAGCCCTGGCCACCCTGGTGGTCAACAAGCTCCGTGGCGGCCTGAAGGTGTGTGCGGTCAAGGCTCCCGGCTTCGGCGATCGTCGCAAGGCGATGCTGGAAGATATCGCCATCCTCACCGGCGGCACCGTGGCCTCCGAGGATGTCGGCGTGAAACTGGAGAATGTCACCCTCGACATGCTCGGCAGTGCCAAATCGATCATCATCACCAAGGATGACACCACCATCATCGATGGCGTCGGCTCCCCGAACGACATCAAGGCCCGCGTCAACCAGATCCGCGCCCAGATGGAAGATACCACCTCCGATTACGACAAGGAAAAACTCCAGGAGCGTCTGGCCAAACTGGCCGGCGGCGTGGCAGTCCTGAAAGTCGGCGGTGCCACCGAAGTGGAAGTGAAAGAGCGCAAGGATCGGGTCGAAGACGCCCTGCACGCCACCCGCGCCGCAGTCGAAGAAGGAATCGTGCCCGGTGGCGGCGTGGCCCTGCTCCGTGCCCGCTCCGCTCTGGATAACCTCCAGGTGGCCAATGCCGATCAGAAAGTGGGCATCAACATCGTGCGTCGCTCCCTCGAAGAACCGGTGCGGATCATCGCCGAAAACGCCGGTGCCGAAGGCTCGGTCGTGGTCAACAAAATCCTCGAAAACCCCACCCCCAGCTTCGGTTTCGACGCCTCCAAGGACGAATATACCGATCTGGTGGCCCGTGGCGTCATCGATCCGACCAAAGTGACCCGTCACGCCCTTCAGGCGGCGGCTTCCGTGGCCGGCCTGATGATCACCACCGAAGCCATGGTGGCGGAATTGCCGAAAAAAGACGCGCCTCCCGCCATGCCGGGTGGTGGCGGCATGGGCGGCATGGGTGACATGGGCATGTAATTGCCCCCCCCGGTCGCACAAGCGAGTCGAGAAAAAATATCACCCCCGGTTGCATCACGACCGGGGGTGATTTACTTTGTACCCCTGCGCCCCGCGATGGGCACCCCTCTGGAACAACCTCAACCGGGAGAGAGCGTTTCCCATGGCCATTTTCAACCTGCTCGTGGTGGGTTTCGTCGTCTGGGTCTTCGTCAAGGCCGCCAAAGATGGATTGCGCGAAGACAATACCGACCGCTATTTCCAGACCGTGAAACATAAAACCGGGAAAAAATTCCATAATTTCTTCGGCGTGCCCAACGCCAATTTCAAATAGGTCCGCCCCCGACCCGCATGGATACCGCACGCCTGATCTACGCCGACAGCGAATCGTCGGCGGATCTCTATTACGCCACGCGCTTTTTCGCGCCGGATCCCTTTTTGTATCTTCAGGAGCCGACCGGAAAGAGCCATCTGGCGGTTTCGGTCCTGGAGGTGGACCGGGCACGACGTACCGCCCGGGTGGATCAGGTCCACGAATGGGGCGAGATCAAACAACGCTGGCAGGCGCAATCCCCGCAAGCCTCCTCCTCGATCGAAACACTGACCGCCTTCCTGATGGCGGAACTGCGTATCGAACGGGTGCTCACGCCGTCGGATTTTCCCCTGCTCATGGCCGACCGGTTGCGCGCCTCCGGAGTCGAACTGATCCCGGAACCAGGTGCCTTCTGGCCCCAGAGGGCGATCAAAAACGATGACGAAATCGCCTTCATCCGCGAAGCCCTCGACGTGACCGCCCTCGGCATGGCCGCAGGCATCGAGATGATCCGCAACGCCACCATCGGCGAGAACAACCTCCTGATCCACGAGGATCACCCCCTCACCAGCGAACGGGTACGCGGAGAGATCCACGCCGCGCTGGTGCGGGCCGGTGCCTCCCCCCGGCATACCATCGTCTCCGGCGGCGGACAGGGGGCCGATCCCCATGAAGAGGGTCATGGTCCACTCTTCGCCCATCAACCGATCATTCTCGACATCTTCCCCCGCATGGCCGTCAGCGGCTACTGGGGCGACATGACCCGCACCGTCTGCAAAGGCACCCCGCCGGAACGGCTGCTCGCCACCTGGAAGGCGGTCGAGGCGGCCCAGGAGGTGGCGTTCGGCCTGATCCGGGATCAGGCCTCCGGAGCCGCGATCCATCAGGCCGTCACCGATGCCATGTCCCGCCTCGGCTTTCTCACCGGAACCGATGGCGCGGGGCGTCAGATCGGCTTTTTCCACGGCACCGGTCACGGGTTGGGGCTGGAAATCCATGAATCCCCCCGCATCGGCGGCAAGGATCAGACCCTGCTGACCGGACATGTGGTGACGGTGGAACCGGGCCTCTACTATCCCGGTTTCGGCGGCGTGCGCCTGGAAGATGTGGTGGTGGTCGAACCGCACGGGTGTCGCAATCTGACCCGGTTCCCCAAATTTCTTGAGGTTTGAGTTGTCCCCGTCGCTGCTGCTGGTCCATGGATGGGGCTTCGGAGCCGGAGTCTGGCATCCGGTGCGTCGCGCCCTCGCTCCGGCAAAGGTGCGGACTCTGGATCTGGGCTTCTACGGCTCCCCCAACCTGACCCTTCCCCCGGAAGACTCTTTTGTCGCGGTGGGACACTCCCTCGGCTTTTTGTGGCTCACCAGACAACTGGAATATCCCGACTTCGCCGCCCGGTGTCGCGGATTGGTGGCGATCAATGGCTTTTGCCGCTTCTCCCGCGCCCCGGACTATCCCCTCGGGGTGGCGGGGCGAATTCTGGAACGCATGGCCGCCCGTCTGAAGGAAGAACCCGTGGAGGTGCTCTCTTTGTTTCAGCGTCAGGGGGGGCTGGAGCGTCCGTTGTCGATTCCGGCGGAGAGCCTCAATCCACACCTCCTGGCCGATGGGCTGAACTGGCTGGCCGAATGGGATACCCGCGCGCTTCTCGCCGCCTGGACGCGTCCGCTGCTGGTCATCGCCAGCAGCGACGATCGGGTGGTGACGCCGGAAATGACCCGTGCCCAGTTCGACCACCTCACCCCGAATCCGCTGCATTGGCTCCCGGATGGGGGACATCTGCTCCCCTTGAGTCGTCCGGAGCGGTGCGCGTCGTTGATCCACTCTTTTTTCCGCGCCTGCGCGTCATGATCCGATCCCGGACGGTGCGGCGGGACCACTCATGAGCCGGTCCCGAAAGGTGGCCCAGGCCTTCGGCGCGGCGGCGGAGCGTTATGACTCCCGAGCCGAGGCGCAAGGCATCGCGGCCCTCGGACTGGCCCGACGCATCGCCGCGCTCCCCTGGCCCGACGCGCCCCGCATTCTGGAGATCGGTTGCGGCTCCGGTCTGGTGAGCCGACAACTGCTCCGACTCTTCCCCAAAGGACACTTCCTGCTGACCGATCGTTCTCCGGAGATGATCCGGGTGGCCCGATATGATTTATCGATCCGGACGGACCGTCTCCACTTTGCGATCATGGATGGAGAACGACCCGCCTTGACCGGTGAACGTTTCGATTTGATCGTGTCGGGTTTGACGTGGCAATGGTTCGCCGATCCGGTGGGAAGCTTTGAGAGAATGCGCGATTTGTTGCGTCCCGGAGGCTGGTTGATGATCTCCACCCTGGGTGAAGAAACCTTCGGGGCGTGGCGGGAACTTTGCGACCGGGTTGGCGTCACCCACGGCATGCCGGTTTATCCCTCCCGGAGTGACTGGGAACGGGTGTTGGTGCCTCCGGGAGCAGTCGAGGTGGAATGGTGTTCGGTCGCGCATGATTCGGCTTTGGATTTTCTGCGAAGTTTACGGCATATCGGGGCGCATCAACCGGTGGCGGGACATCGACCGGTGGCACCTGGAGCCTTGCGGCGGGTCTTGCGTCTTCAGTCGGAGCGATTCATCGCACGTTATCAGTTACTTTATCTCTCCTGTCCCGGTCATCACGGGGGTCCGGGGGCGATTATCGCCCCCGGTGGAGGTCTGGAGGCAACGCCTCCAGAGTAATTTTTATGGTCCGAACAACTCCCCGTGCGCCTCTCCGCATTCACCCGAGGCCAGCCGCAAAAAAATACCGGTCACGCTCTCGGGTGTGGGCAAGGTGGCGGGATCTTCCCCCGGAAACACCTTGGCCCGCAACGCCGTGGCCATGGGACCGGGATCCACGGCATTCATCCGTACCGTTCCTCGTGCGGTTTCCGCCGCCCAGGTTCGGGTCATCTGCCACAAGGCCGCCTTGGAGGCCCCATAGGAGCCGCGAAAAGGAGCCGCTTCCAGCCCCTCCCGACAGATCACCTGAATCACCATCCCCGAAGGACTGCGTTTCAGCAGGGGCATCAACTCGCGGGTGAGAAAAAAAGGAGCGGAGACATTTACCCGAAACACCGACTCCCAATCCGCCGGACAGTGAAGATCCAAGGGGGTGCGGGGGCCAACCTGAGCCGCCGCGTTGATCAGCACATCCAGACGTCCGAAACGCTCGAACAGGGCTTTGGCCACCTCGGGCACCCGTTGCAGTTCGGTTTCGAGGTTGAGGGGCACGATGCCCGCCTCGCCGCCGGCACTTCGGATCCGATCATCGGTTTCAGCCAGGGTTTTCTGACGACTGCCGAGCAGAAAGACCCGCGCCCCTTCCTTGGCATAGGCGCACGCCACGGCGCGTCCCAGACCGGAACCGGCCCCCGTGACCAGGATGATACGATTTTCCAATGACATGAAAGCTCCTTGAATTAAACTGTGCTCGGCGTGGCCGGTTGTTTTTTGGGGCGTTGCCCCAAACCCGACCAGGGGCGTTGCCCCTGGACCCCACCAGGGGGATAATCCCCCTGGACCCGTGATGCGTTGCGGATGTGAACTGCCTCCGGAGGCGATCATCGCCCCGGTCCCCCGTTATGATGAAACGGTTTCAATGTATCACGAATTCGTCACCGATACCCCCGTGATTTTTCTCATGGGCCCCACGGCCTCGGGCAAAAGCCGCCTCGCCATGACGCTGGCCTGCTCCCTGGGCATGGAGATCGTCAACGCCGATTCGGTGCAGATCTACCGGGGCCTGGAGATCGGTTCGGCCAAACCCGACGCGGCGGAACGTCGTCGGGTTCCCCATCATCTGCTGGATGTCACCGATCCGGATTGCCCCTGGTCCGCCGATCGCTATCGGGAAGCGGCCTGGGAGACGATCCGGAAGCTGCATCAGCGCAAGATCGTGCCGCTCTTCGTCGGCGGAAGCGGACTCTATCTGCGCGCCGTGGAACAGGGTCTGGCCCTCACGCCTCCGATCGACGAGGCTCTGCTGCGCACCATCCGTCACCAGGGGGAGGAGCAGGGATGGCCCCGAATGCACCAACGATTGATGACGGTGGATCCGGAATCGGCCCAAAAAATCACCCCCGGAGACGCTCAACGGATTCTGCGCGCCCTGTCGGTTCATCAGGCGACGGGCACTCCCCTGAGCACCTGGCAGCAACAGCAACCGCCCCCTCCGCCCTGGAGAATTCTCAAGCTGGCCCTGATTCCGCCTCGGGAGATTCTCTATCCCCGCATCGAGGCGCGCTTCGACCGGATGATGGCGCAGGGCCTGCTCGACGAGGCCGCGACCCTGCTGACGCACGGATACGACCGGGGGCTTCCGGCCATGAAAGCGGTGGGCTATCGACAGCTTTTTCAGCATCTCGACGGCGAGATCTCCCTGGAAGAGGCGATCGACAACGCCAAACGGGAAAGCCGACGCTACGCCAAACGTCAGGAAACCTGGCTGAAACGAGAATCCGCCGTGATTCCGCTCTCCGAAGCCCGGCAAGAAGAGGAAGCCCTGAGTCACATTCAATCCTGGCTCGCCCTCGTGTGACTTGCCGCAATCCATAAAACCGCTATACTTCTCCGGATCGCTCCTCCACGAGGAGCCCCTCCAACGCGAGTCTGCCCGTGACCCAAGAAGCCAACGACCGTTCCCCCAAACCGATGCGCGCCCTGTTGGTGCAGACCATCCCCCAGTTCGAAACCCGGGAACGGGCGGAACGCCTGGCCGAAGAGTTGGAACGGCTGGCCAACAGTGCCGGCCTGATCCCGGTGGCCACCCGATTTTTTTCACTGCCCAAGGCCCATTCGGGCAGTTATCTGGGCAAGGGCAACCTGGAGACCCTGGCCGCCGAGGTGCTCGAACACGAAGCCGAACTGGTGGTGTTCAACCACCCTCTGACCCCGGTGCAGCAGCGGAATCTGGAAAAGGGACTGGTGGCCAAGGTTTCGGATCGCACCGGCATCATTCTGGAAATCTTCTCCTCCCGCGCCCAGACGCGGGAGGGACGCCTGCAGGTGGAACTGGCCGCGCTGCTCTATCAGCAAACCCGACTGGTACGCACCTGGACCCATCTGGAGCGTCAGAAAGGCGGCGTGGGACTGCGGGGCGGACCCGGTGAAACCCAGATCGAAGTGGATCGCCGTCTGATCCGGGAGCGGATCCGACAATTGGAGAAAAAACTCGAAACCGTCCAGCGCACCCGCACGCTGCAACGTCGGGCCCGTCAGGAGGTGCCCTTTTTCAGTGCCGCGCTGGTGGGGTATACCAATGCAGGGAAATCGACACTTTTCAATCGCTTGACCGGAGCACAGGTGTACGCGGAGGATCAACTGTTCGCCACCCTCGATCCCACGGTGCGACGGATTCTGCTGCCCAATGGCGATCGGATCATCTTGAGCGATACGGTGGGATTCATTCGGGATCTGCCCCATCAACTGGTGGCCGCCTTTCGCGCCACTCTGGAAGAGACTCTGGAAGCGGATCTGCTGGTGCATGTGGTGGATCTCTCCGATCCCGAATGGGCAGATCAGGAGGCCTCGGTGCTGGAAACCCTGCGCGAGTTGGAGGTGGGAGACAAACCCATGCTGACCCTCTACAACAAGGCCGACCGGCTTCCGGAGGAGTCGGGTCTGGTGGCCCGGTTGCAGGGACGCCCCAACGTGTTAACCTTGTCGGCGGTGACGGGAGATGGCATCGACGGCTTGCTGGAAACTTTGGGGCAGGAGTCCCGGAAAAGCTCCCGCATGGTGCAGATGACGATTCCCTCCACCGAGGGTGCCCTGCTGGCCCGTTTGTGTCGCGAAGGCCGGGTGATCGAACGCCAGGATGACGAGGAACGCATTCATCTCACGTTGGCTCTCTCCCCGATCGCGATGGGACGACTCGATCCATGCATCCGGGAGTATGGCGTGTCGCCCACTCGGGGCGGGGTGGAATGAAATCGGTGAAAAAAAAGAGAGGGTCTGGGGGATTCTTCCCCCAGGATTTTGACTTTCAGAGAATAGGCTTAAACATCCCAGGGCTTCGCCCTGGACCCACCAGGGGCCAATGGCCCCTGGACCCC
>JADGBU010000162.1:0-632 GCA_015231295.1 Magnetococcales bacterium
TTTCCTGAATCTGCTTGGCCATGGTGATCAAGGCCTGACGCCGGGGATTGGCTTTGAGTTTGCCGATCTTGGTGGCCACCGGCAAAAAACCGATGCCCCGCTCCGCCAGATAGGAGACGAGATTCAAATCCGACTCCAACAGACCGCGACGCGGATCCAGCAACAGGATCACGCCCCGCAAGGAGCGTCTTTCGGTGAAATAGGCTTCGGCCACCCGGTCCCAGACCAGCCGCTGACTGCGACCCACTTCGGCGAAACCATAGCCGGGCAGATCCACAAAGCGACCGTGTTCGCCGACCAGGAAAAAGTTGACCTCCCGGGTGCGTCCCGGCGTGCGACTGACCCGGGCCAGATTGCGACGATTGAGCAACCGGTTGAGCAGCGAAGATTTTCCCACGTTGGAGCGTCCGGCGAAGGCCACTTCGGGCAGATCGTCCAACGGGAATTGATGACGCGCCAGTGCGCCGACCAGAAATTGCGACGGCAAACCGGCGTGAATCGGAGCGGATGGTTTCATGGAGGGAACAGGCTCCTGGCTGGGCCGTTGAAGGATTCATCGGAGAGGGAAGATTCCCGCTCCCCTTTATGCAAGAGAACGCCAAGGAATGCAAACCCGGGATCCAATATCGACA
>JADGBU010000162.1:843-5385 GCA_015231295.1 Magnetococcales bacterium
CGGAGCCGATCCCGAAGCCATGGCTCAGGCCGCCCGCATGCAGGTGGAACTGGGTGCCGAAATCATCGACATCAACATGGGCTGTCCGGTCAAGAAGATCGTCGGCACCGGCTCGGGAGCCGCGCTGCTCCGGGACGAACCCCTGGCGGGACGCATCATGGAAACGGTGGCCCGGGCGGTGCCGGTGCCGGTGACGGTCAAGATTCGCCTGGGGTGGGACGATGGCAGTCGCAATGGGGTCGCCATGGCCCGCATCGCCGAGGCGTCGGGCATGCGGGCGATCACGGTCCACGGTCGCACCCGCGCCCAGATGTACGCCGGTCAGGCCGACTGGGAGGCGATCGCCGAAATCAAAAGCCGGGTCGCCCTGCCGGTGATCGGCAACGGCGATCTGATTTCCGCCGAGCAGGCGCGGCATCTGTGGCAAAAAAGCGGCGTCGATGGTCTCATGATCGGTCGGGCGGCCCTGGGGCGTCCGTGGATCTTCCGGGAGTTCGCCACCCATCTGACCACCGGAGCCCCGGCGGAACCCCCGTCGCTGGATGAACGCAAAGCCGTGATCATCGACCATTTTCATGCGATGATCGCCCATCATGGTCCCTGGACCGGTCATCTGCTGGCCCGCAAACATCTGGGCTGGTTCACGCGGGGCTTTCCGGGCGGGGCCGCGTTCCGGGATCGCATCAATCATGCTCCCCATGCGGAGGCGGTAGCGGAGATGTTGCACGGTTATTTCGACACTTTGATGGCATCCCCACGGGCGGCATGACCACCTCGACCCGTGATTCGACCTTTTCCCCCGCCACCCTGTGGGATCACCTGACCCTGGGTGTGGTGGGCGTGGACGCGGCAGGCGTGGTGCGCGCGGTCAACGACGCGGCGGAAAAGCTCTTCGGCAAGCCCCGGGGCCGACTGATCGGACAGGAGCTGGAAAGCCTGCTGCCGGGTCATCCGGTGGCCATGGAGCTGCTCTCCCGGGCTCGCGCGCTCAACATGCCGTGCCGGATCCGGGATGCCCGCCTGACTCCGGCCCCCGATCGGATGGTGGCGGTGGCCTTGACCGCCGTGCCGCTGCTCTCTCCCGACGGGGTGTGGATGGGGGCGATGCTCCAGATGGAAGAGGTGGGCACAACGGCCCGCATCGAAGAGGGCAAACGGATTCACGACGCCCTCGATTCTCTGGGGGATCTGGCCATGACCGTGGCCCATGAAATCAAAAATCCCCTGGCGGGCATCCGGGGCGCGGCCCAGTTGCTGGAAGGACGGGCCAGCGGCGCGGACGCGGCCTGCGTGGAGCTGATCCGCACCGAAGTGGACCGGGTAAGCCGTCTGCTCGACGACCTGCTGGGACTGGCGGAAAAACAGCTGGTGCGGGAACGGGATCTGAACATTCACGAAATTCTCGATCATGTCTCCCAGGTGTGCGTCAGCTCCGGAGAGCGTCCGATTCCGGGAAGCGATTTCGATCCCTCGCTGCCGCCGGTGCGGGGAGATCAGGATCAACTGATCCAACTGTTCCTGAATCTGGTCAAAAACGCCATGCAGGCGGCGGGCGTCGAGGGCCGGGTGCGACTCGTGACCCGCTTCTCCCAGCGCACCCGCATGGAACAGGGCCGCAGAAGGCGTCATATCGAAGTCGAAGTGCGCGACAACGGACCCGGCGTGCCGGAGGAGATGCGTCAGCGAATTTTCCTGCCGCTGGTCTCCACCAAGGCGAGCGGAACCGGTTTGGGATTGTCGATTTGTCAGAAGATCGTCCAGGCCCACGGCGGACAACTGGAAATGGAAAGCATGCCGGGCAATACGATCTTTCGGGTTCTGTTGCCGGTGGGGTCGCCATGAGTGCCCAGAGAACCATTCTGGTGGCCGATGACGATCGGGCGGTGCGCTTCGTGCTCGAACAGGCGTTGGCGCGGGCCGGATTTCAGGTGCGCTGTTTCGATTCCGGACGGGCGTTGCTCGAATTCGCGGCGGACGGCTCCGGGGATCTGGTGATCACCGACATCATGATGCCGGGCGGATCGGGCCTGGATCTGATGAAAACCTTGAAGGCGAGCCGTCCCTGGTTGCCGGTGATCGTGATCACGGCCCAGAGCACCTTGCGTCACGCGGTGCAGGCGTTCGAGGGCGGGGCGTTCGAGTATCTGGCCAAGCCGTTCGACATCCACCAGGTGGTGGAGCTGGCCCAGCGGGCCATGGAGCAGACACAGCGTTCGGTGGTCCGGGATCCGGCGCGGGAGATGGATCGTTTCGGCGGAGTGATCGGTGCCTCGCGGGCGATGCAGGAGCTGTTCCGCACCATTGGCCGTCTGGCCAACTCGGATATGACGGTGCTGATCCATGGGGAGTCGGGCACCGGCAAGGAGCTGATCGCCCGTGCGGTCCACGCCAACAGCCCGCGACGCAGCGGACCGTTCATCGCGGTGAACATGGCGGCGATTCCCGCCAATCTGATCGAAAGCGAGCTGTTCGGACATGAAAAGGGGGCGTTCACCGGTGCGATCTCCCGTCACATCGGTCATTTCGAGCGGGCCCGGGATGGCGCGTTGCTGCTCGACGAGATCGGCGACATGCCCCTGGAGGCCCAAACCCGACTGCTGCGGGTGTTGCAGAACGGCGCGTTCACCCGGGTCGGCGGCGCGGAAACCCTGCGGGCCGATGTCCGGATCATCGCCGCGACCCATCAGAATCTGCCGGCGGCCATTGTCGCCGGACGCTTCCGCGAAGATCTGTTCCATCGTCTCAACGTGACCCCGCTGCATGTGCCGTCGTTGCGCTCGCGGGTGGAGGATATTCCGGTATTGGCGGAATTTTTCCTGGCCCGCGCCGCCCGTCAGATGAACATGCCTCTCAAGCGGTTCACCCCGGAGAGCCTGGAACGGTTGATGGCCTACGACTGGCCGGGCAACGTGCGCGAGCTGGAAAATCTGATCCATCGCCTGATGGCCCTGACCCCCGGCGTCCTGATTCATCCGGAATATCTGCAACTGCCGGTCTCCGGCACTCGGAGCGCTCCCCCCGGAACCGGCAGCGGCACGACCGGTGCCCCGGCGGCGGTGAACGAGCCGGCCTCGCTGGAAGAGGCGGTGGAACGGGCGATCACCCGGCATCTGGCCGCTCTGGGAGGCCGGGAGCCGGATGATCTCTACGACGCGGTGATGGGACAGGTGGAACATTACCTTTTGGCCCGGGTGATGCGGGAAACACGAGGCAATCAGGTCAAGGCGGCGCGCATGTTGGGGATCAATCGCAACACCCTGCGCAAGAAAATTCAAGAAGTACGGATCGGAAACCCCAATATCGACGATCGAAACCTTGACACAGAGGCCGAGGCTTTTTAGGATGCACCGCACACAGGAAAGAACGGTATGAAAAAATCCCCGCCGGATTCCACATCCGGAGGTTCCCACCCCCCCGAACCGCGTCCCCACGGATTGGGAATGGCCATGCGCATGAGTACCGAGCTGGTGTCGGCGGTATTCGTGGGTGGGGGCATGGGATATATTCTCGATTACTGGCTGGACACGAAACCTTGGCTGATGCTGGTTTTTTTCATCTTCGGACTGGCCGCCGGGTTTCGCGACATGTATCGTTTTGCCATGAAGAGCACCCCTGATCGGGAAGGGAGCTCTGGCGCAGGCGGGAAGTCCCGTCATCCCGATGAACCAGAACCACCACGTTGAAACAGTGAGGCCGGAGACGCTCATGGATTTTTCCCTCATCGCCGCCGCGCACGCCGAAACCGCCCAACAGGTGGCCGGTGCGGCTCCGAAAATGGATCCACTGCACCACTTTCAGGTGGTCAACTACATCAAGATCGCGCCTTTCGGTTTTGACATTTCCATTTCCAACTCGGTGGTGTGGATGTGGATCGTCGTGGGAGTAGTCTACGGACTGTTCCGGTTGGCGATGCGTCATCCCACCCTGGTGCCCGGACGGTTGCAAAGCGTCGCCGAGGCGGGTTATCTGTTCGTGGAAACCATGATCAACGAGATCATCGGTCACGAAGGCAAGAAATTTTTCCCGATCATCTTCACGTTGTTCTTCTTCGTGCTGTTTTGCAACTGGACCGGCCTGATTCCGGGTTCGTTCACGGTCACGTCCCAGTTGATCGTCACCGGCACGCTGGCTCTGTGCATTTTTGCGTTCAGCATTTTTCTCGGGGCCTATCATCACGGCTGGAAATTTCTGGGATTCTTCGTGCCCCACGGATTGCCCCCCGCCTTGTTGCCCTTGATGGTGCCCATTGAAATCATTTCGTTTTTGGCCCGTCCGATTTCGCTGTCGGTTCGTCTGTTCGCCAACATGACCGCCGGTCACACGGTGTTGGGCGTGTTGTTCTTCTTCACCGCGACCATGGCCTGGTTCGGTGCGTGGCTGCCGTTCGGATTCACCGTGGTCTTCACGGGCATGGAGATTTTCATCGGTTTCATCCAGGCCTACATTTTCACCATCCTGACGTGTGTATACATCAACGATTCGCTGCACATGCACTGATCGCGAATGTGATGTCTTTTTGTCCCTGGGACTTGGTTTTATTTC
>JADGBU010000162.1:5606-7606 GCA_015231295.1 Magnetococcales bacterium
GCTGATGATTGCCTCCGCGCATGCCTCGGCGGGGGGCGCCGCCGCGTCGTCGGGTTTGCCGCAATTTGAGCCCAGTGTGTTCGGGTCGCAAATTTTCTGGACTGTGGTATCGTTTTTCCTGTTGATGGCCCTGCTCAAGAAGTATGTCTTGCCAGCGATCGTCAACATTCTGGACAGCCGCGCCAGCCGGATCGCCGAGGATCTGCAAAAGGCCGAGTCGGCGCGCAAGGAAGGCGAACGGCTGCTGGTCAACTATCAAGGTCAGATGGTGGCCGCCCGGCAAATGGCGGCCCAAACTCTGGAAGAGGCCCGTCAGGATGCCATTCGCCATCGCGAAGCGGCCCTTGAAGAGCTGAACAAAGAGCTGGCCAAGAAGAAAAACGCCGCGTTGGTCGAGATCGAACAGGCCAAAAACAAGGCGATGGAGGAGGTGCGTGGCGCGGCGGTCGAGCTGTCCATGCTGGTGGCCGAAAAATTGATCGTCAAGGCGATCAATGCCGAGGACGCCAATCGGATGGTCCAGGAAGCCGTCAAACAGCTTGGCGAAGGTGGTCAGGCAAGCCTGCATTGAGCTTTTCCCATCGGGAGGTTACGATCTGCCCGTCCTTGTGGCGGTCAGTCGTCTCCCGAATGGGGAAAGAAGGCTATAAAAAAGGATCCAGGAATGCACTCCTGGATCCTTTTTTTTTGGATTTGAAGGCAGGTCGGTTGGCGCGCGGCACGCCAAAGATAAGTCCCATGGGCTTCGCCCCTGGACCCCACCAGGGGTCAATGACCCCTGGACCCCACCAGAATGCCCCTACCCCACCAGTGGTGAATCGGCACCATACAACCGTTCCAGAATAGCGACGATCCGCTCCCCGCTGTGACCATCCCAATATTCCGGAATTCCCCCCATCTTCCACGCTCCGGCGAACAGACGATCCATGGCGGGCCGGATGCGTTCCGGATCGGTCCCGAGCAACTCGTTGGTGCCGGTGGTGACGGTTTCGGGACGTTCGGTGGTATTGCGCAACGTCATGCAAGGGACTCTCAGGACCGTGGTCTCTTCGGTGATGCCTCCCGAATCGGTGATCACCGCCTTGGCGTGGCGCGCCAAATGATTAAACTCCAAATAGGGTTGCGGCTCCACCGGACGCAGATTTTCCGGCAGTCCACCCAGGGTGGAAAGCATTCGGACGGTCCGGGGATGAACCGGAAACACGACCGGCACCCCTCGCGCCGCCTCGCCGATGGCCATCAGCAGACGGCTCAGATGGGGCCCGTCATCCACATTGGAGGGACGGTGCAGCGTCAGCAAAAAATAGCCACCCGGCGTCAACCCCATCGGCTCCCAGAATTCGGGGGGGCGCAGGCGGTTCAAATTGGCCAACAAGGTATCGATCATGGTGTTGCCGACAAAATGAATCCGGGACTCCATCACCCCCAGTCGCCGCAAATTGTCGTTGGCCACCCGACTCGTGGTGAAAAAATGGTTGGTGATGGCATCCGTGACCATGCGATTGATCTCCTCGGGCATGGACCAATCTCCGGACCGGATTCCCCCTTCCACATGCGCCACGGGAATGCACAACTTCTGCGCGGCGATGGCACAGGCCATGGTGGAGGTGACATCCCCCACCACCACGCACAGCACGCTCGGACGATCCAGCAGAATCTTTTCGTACCGGGTCATGATGGCGGCGGTCTGTTCAGCCTGGGTGCCGGATCCCACCTCCAGGTTGACATCCGGTTCGGGAATGTTCAACTGGGTGAAAAACGCGCCGGACATGCGGGCATCGTAGTGCTGGCCGGTATGCACCAGTCGATGACGCAGGCGTCGGAGCGGCTCGGGGCGGGCCAGCAGGGCGTGGAGAATCGGTGCGATCTTCATGAAATTGGGACGCGCACCGGCGATGATATCGATCAATGGAAGCGTATCGGACATGATGGCTGAATTCCTGAAAACCATCGGGGTCCAGGGGCCATTGGCCCCTGGTGGGATCCAAGGGCGAAGCCCT
>JADGBU010000163.1 GCA_015231295.1 Magnetococcales bacterium
GGCCACCAAGATCATGTTCATCAACCAGATCGCCAATCTGTGCGAATCGGTGGGGGCGGATGTCCATCACGTGGCCAAGGGGATGGGTCTGGATCGACGCATCGGCGGCAAATTTCTCCATCCGGGTCCGGGGTACGGGGGCTCCTGTTTTCCCAAGGATACCCAGGCTCTGGTGCGTACCGCCGAAGAGCATCACGAGCCGATGACCATCGTCGAGGCCGTGGTGGCGGCCAATCTGCGGCAGAAGCGGCGCATGGTGGACAAGATCGTCCAGGCGGCGGGCGGATCGCTGGTCGGCGTGACCGCCGGCGTGCTCGGCCTGACCTTCAAGCCCAATACCGATGACATGCGCGACTCCCCGTCGCTGCTGATCCTGCCGGAGTTGGTGCGTCTCGGTGCCCGGGTGGTCGCCTACGATCCGGAGATCCGGGGCGTGGCCAGCGACCATTTCCCCGAAGGCGTGACCTTCGCCACCGACGCCTATGCGGCCTGTCGTGAGGTGGATCTGGTGTTGATTCTCACCGAGTGGAACCAGTTCCGCAATCTCGATCTGACCATGATCCGTTCCGGCATGCGGACCAGGCCGGATGGACGGTATCTGTTTTGCGATTTCCGCAATATCTACGAGCCCGCCGCCATGCAACGGGCCGGGTTTCACTATGTCTGTGTGGGGCGTTGAGCATGATCAATCCGTATATTTTCCGGGAATACGACATTCGCGGCGTGATGGGCCGGGATCTCTCTCCCGAACTGTTTCGGGATCTGGGGCGCACCTTCGCCGCGCATCTGCGGGCGGAGAGCTGTCGGGAGGTGCTGACCGTGGCCGTGGGACGGGATGGTCGCCTCTCCTCGCCCGACTTGGCCGCCGGCATGATCGAAGGTCTGGTGCAGGGGGGCGTGCGGGCGATCGACATCGGTTTGGCGCCCACGCCGGCCCTCTATTTCGCCACCTATCGCCTGGAAGCCGACGCGGGCATCATGATCACCGGCAGTCACAATCCGTCGGATCACAACGGCATCAAGATGATGCGGGCGGGCAAGGCGGTTTACGGAGCCGAGATTCAGGCCCTGAAGCGTCGGCTGGAGGCCGGTGACAATCCGGTGGTGCCCGGCGGACGCCGGGAACAGGTCGATCTGCTGGAAGAGTATGTGGAACGGATCGCCGGTGATTTTCATCCCGGTCGTTCCCTGAAGGTGGTGATGGATTGCGGCAATGGGGCCACCGGAGTCGTGGCCGGAGAGATTTTGCGGCGTCTGTCCGGGGTGCATGGCGAGGTTTTGTTCGCCGAGATCGACGGCACCTTTCCCAATCACCATCCCGACCCCACGGAACCGAAAAATCTGGTGGCCCTGGCCGAGCGCATGCGCGCCACGGGCGCGGAGTTGGGTATCGCCTTCGACGGGGATGGGGATCGCATCGGGGCCATGGATGCCCAGGGTCGCATTCTGTGGGGGGATCTGCTGATGATCCTCTTCGCCCGGGACATTCTGAGCAAGGATCCGGGTGCGGCGGTGATCGGCGACGTGAAATGTTCCCAACGACTGTTCGACGCCGTGGCCAAGGCCGGCGGAGAGCCGATCATGTGGAAGACCGGCCACTCCCTGATCAAAACCAAAATGCGGGAGAGCGGCGCGCCTCTGGCCGGGGAGATGAGTGGTCATCTCTTTTTCGCCGACCGTTATTACGGCTTCGACGACGCGCTTTACGCGGCGATGCGTCTGCTGGAGCTGGCCGTGGCCCGTCCCGGACCGCTGATGGATGAACTCGCCAATCTGCCGGAGAGTTTCGCCTCTCCCGAATTGCGGATTCCCTGCCCCGACGAGCAGAAATTCATCATCATGGAGCGGATCCTCGCCCGGCTGCGGGATGCGGGCGCGACCCTCTCCGATATCGACGGGGCCCGCGTTCGGGTTCCGGACGGGTGGTGGCTGCTGCGGGTGTCCAATACGCAACCGATTCTGGTGGCCCGTGCCGAGGCGCAAAGTCCCGAGCGTCTGCAAGCGATTCTCCAGGAGGTCGCCGCCTTGCTGGCCGCCGAAGGGGTGGCCTTTCCCGCCTGGCAGGCCGAGTGACTCCGATGTCCGTGGAACCCTCGATGGAAGTGCATCTGGCCGGTTTGACGCTCTCCAATCCGGTGATGCTGCTCTCCGGATGCGCGGGGTTCGGGGAGGAGTGGGCCCATGTGGAAGGTTTCGACTTTTCCAAGGTGGGCGCGATCTGTCTGAAGGGAACCACGCTCCATCCCAGAGAGGGCAATCCGCCGCCCCGGGTGGCGGAAACCCCTTCGGGCATGCTCAACGCCATCGGCTTGCAGAATCCGGGAGCCCGTCATGTGGCGGAGGTGATTCTGCCCCAGGTGTTGCGCAGACCGACCCGTTTCATCGCCAATATCGCCGGCTCCACGGTGGAAGAGTATGCCGAAGTGGCCCGCATCTTCGATGATACGGGAGTATCGGCCATCGAGATCAACATTTCCTGTCCCAATGTGAAGGAGGGCGGGGTTGCCTTCGGGTCGGATCCGGTGATGGCCGCGCGGGTGGTCGCGGCGGTGCGGAGTGCCACCTCGAAGCCGATCATCACCAAGCTGTCGCCCAATGTCACCGATATACGGGTGGTCGCCCGCGCCGTGATCGATTCCGGCACCGATATCATTTCGGCGGTCAACACCTTCATGGGCATGGCGGTGGATTGGATGAAGGAAACGCCGATTCTGGGCAATATTCAGGGGGGATTGTCCGGGGCGGCCATCAAACCGGCGGCCCTGTTGCAGGTTTGGCGGGTCTACGAGGTGGCCGGGGCGAGAGGCATTCCCATCATCGGACAGGGGGGGATTCTGTCGGCGCGGGATGCGATCGAGTTCATGCTGGTGGGTGCCTCGGCGGTGGGAGTGGGGACGGCGTTGTTTCAATCGCCCCTGGTGGCAGAAAAAATTGTCGCCGGGATCCGGGATCATCTGGTGGCCAAAAAGCTGGACACGCCGCAACGGTTGACCGGCACCCTCAAAATCCCGTCGGCCTGAACTCCAACCAACGGGGTCCAGGGGCCAATGGCCCCTGGTGGGATCCAAGGGCGAAGCCCTTGGGACTTTCGCCGTAGGCGCGAGAAAATTTTAAAAAATCAACACCCTGGGGGAAGAATCCCCCAGACCCTCTCTTTTTTTTTCAATCGTGACTCCACATGAACATTCTTCTCGCCGAACCCCGAGGATTTTGCGCCGGCGTGGAACGGGCCATCGCCATCGTCGAACGCGCCCTGGAAACCTTCCCGCCTCCGATCTACGTGCGCCACGAAATCGTTCACAACCGATGGGTGGTGGAATCGCTCAAGAACAAGGGCGCGGTCTTTGTCCACGAACTGGACGAAATTCCCGATGGAGCCGTGGCCATCTTCTCGGCCCATGGGGTTTCCAAACAGGTGGAACAGGAAGGGCGTCAACGCCCCTTGCATATCCTCGACGCCACCTGCCCCCTGGTGGACAAAGTGCATCGGGAGGCGGAACGACGGGATCACGAAGGCCGACAGGTCATCCTGATCGGTCACAAAGGGCATCCGGAAGTGGAAGGCACCCTGGGTCAACTGCCTCCGGGACGCATGACCGTCGTCAGCAGCAGCGACGAAATCGACGCGCTCCCCTTCGGCCCTGAAACCCCCACGGCCTACGTCACCCAGACCACCCTGTCGATGGATGAAACCGCCTCGGTGATTCAAGCCCTCAAGGAACGTTTTCCGGACATTCTCGGTCCCAGTCGCGAAGACATCTGCTACGCCACGCAAAACCGCCAGAACGCGGTCAAATCCCTGGCGGCCCAATGCGATCTGATTCTGGTGCTCGGAGCCCCCAACAGCAGCAACTCCAATCGTCTGCGGGAGGTGGCCGAACGCGCCGGCACCAAGGCCTATCTGATCGAATCGGCCCAGGATGTCCAGGACGAATGGCTCGACGGCATTCAACAACTCGGCGTGACCGCCGGAGCCTCGGCCCCGGAAATTCTGGTGGATGAACTGCTCGAACGCCTCAAACCCCGCATCGGACGGGTGGAGACTCTGGCGGTCTCCCGCGAGAGCCTGGTCTTTCCCCTGCCCCGGGAACTGAACCGACCGTAAGGACTTGACTTGATCCTTGCGAAAGGCTCATATGGAGCCTTTCCAGAGCGATTCCATCGCTCCTACAGACCCCTTATTCAAGGCAGAACATCCCATGTCGGAAGAAACCCCTCAGAACTCCGGTCAACCGGCTTTTCACGTCGAGAAACTCTACCTCAAGGATCTCTCCTTCGAGAGCCCCAGTGCGCCGGAGAGCTTCCGGGAAGCCGGAGAACCCCGGTTGGAATACCAACTGGAAACCAATGCCTTCCAAAAAGGCCCGGAGCATTTCGAAGCGATCCTGCATGTCACCGTGAAGGTTCAACTGAATGACAACGTGCTCTTTCTGGTGGATGTGACCTACGGCGGACTCTTTTTGCTGCGGAACATTCCCCCGGAGCATCTGGCCCCGACGCTGGGGATCGAATGTCCCACGATTCTGTTTCCGTTCGTGCGCCAGTTGGTCGCCTCCCTCGTCACCGAGGGTGGATTCAAGCCCGTGGTGCTGGATCCGATCAACTTTGTGGCCCTGTATCAGCAACAGTTGCAGCAACAGGCGCAGCAGCGTCAACAGGCCGCCGCCCCGGTGGCGTGACTTCGCTCAAGATTCTCAAGGCTGCGGGCAACGCCAGGGGCTTCGCCCCTGGACCCGACCAGGGGTCATGGACCCCTGGACCCCAATGGGTATCCAGGCTGAGTTGAAAGAGACCGATTCAGGGAAGCTCGGGGCCGAAATGGGCCGTCACTACGGTGGTGATGCCGCCCCGCACGTTGAAGGCACCGGTCACGGTCATGGAACGGGGGGCGACCGCCTCCAGCAGATCATCGAGAATGCGATTGGTGACCGCCTCGTGAAATCCGCCATGCTCCCGAAAGCTCCAGAGATAGAGCTTGAGAGATTTCAGCTCCACGCAGCGGCTGTCCGGGACATAGGAGATACGAATTTCGGCGAAATCCGGCTGTCCGGTCTTGGGGCACACGCAGGTGAACTCCGGACAGGTCATATCGATCCGATAGTTGCGTTGCGGGTTGGGATTGGGGAAAGTTTCGAGTATCATGGGGCATGGGTTGTAAGCCAAAATCGAACGCGTGTCAATCATCCGTGACGCAAAAAGGCCCCAACCTTGACACCCCCGGAGCCTCTTTTGAACGAAAAACGGGAACGAGACGCTTTTATGCCTGACATTTCGCCGTGATCCCAGTATGTTACATGGCATGGCACACCCTTGGCATGACACCGGGCTATAAGGGTAATGAACCATGAGAGCCACCATGCAACTTCTAGTCAACGCCTTGCGCCGCGCGGTTCACCAAGTGACCGCTCTGCCGTCGCGTCTGGTTTCGGCCAGCACCGGAGTGCTGATGACCGCCGGGATTGCCTGGCTGGTGGTCATGGCCCCGCCCATGTCCGCGCCCTCCTCCACCCAACCCCCGGAAATGCCCGGGTCGATGAGTCCGGTGACACCCCCTGCCGCCGCGACGCTGGAGAATCCTCTGGCCAGCACCCCCCCGGCCCCGCCGCCACCGGCTGCCAACGACGAAACGCCTTTCACCGAAACCCTGTTGCTGCGGGTGGAAACCAAACCCCAAGGCGCCACCATCTTTCTCGATGGTCAAAAACTCGGCACCACCCCCTTCACCGTGGGTCGGGTCAAAGTGGGCTATCACGCCCTGCGGGTGGAAATGACCGATTACAGCCCGGTCTCCTTCGATCTGGAGCTGAATGAAGATACGGTGGTGGATCTGACCCTGGATACCCTGCCCACCCCCCCGCCTCCCCCCACGGCCCTGCGCAAACCCCGTCCGGGAGAAGAGAGCGAAACCCTCGCCAAACAAGTGCCGAGCGCAAGTGCCGCCTCCCCGACAACCTCGGAAACGCCCTCGATGGCGGCCCAGGCCGAAAGTGCCGCACCCCCGACCCAATCCGAACGCAACGAAACCCTGGCGAAAACCGAGACCACCGAACCCCCGGTGAAAAAAGAGGTGGTGGCCTCACTGACAACCAGCGTCACCTCGGATGCCGGTGTCAGCGCATCCACGCCGGAGCCGACTCCGGCCATCAGCCCGGCACAGGCGGAAAGAAACCGCAAACAACGCCTGCGGGAAGAACGCACCCTGCTGCGGGAGGCCGAAGAGCACCTCAAGGAGGATCGCCTGACCCGCCCCAAAGGGGAAAATGCCCTGGAGCTCTACCGAAAACTGCTGGAGTCGGAAACCGCCCGTGCCGCCGCCCAGGATGGCCTGCGCCGCCTCTCCGAACGGCTGATCGCTCTGGGTCGGATCGATCTGGAAGCCTGGCGTCTGATCCAACCCAAAGAGCGCAATGCCCTGGATCGCTTCCGCACCGCGCTCACCGTGGAGAGCAACAATCCCGAGGCCCAGGCGGGACTCGAAGAGATCGTGGATCGCTTTCTGAGCCTGGCGCAACGCTTTGCCAACGAACCCCCCAAGGCACGGGAGTATCTCCAACAGGCCGAATCGGTCCTGCCCGGACTCCCCCGCATCGCCGAGCTTCGCGCCACCCTCTTTCCTGCGGACGCGAACCAACCCGCCCAAAGTCCATCCCACGCCCCCACGAAAGAGTCCGCCTCCGAACGGGAAGCCTCGAAGAAGCTGGAAGAGAAACCCTGAACGCGATATTATTGAAAACGTGAGGCCGAATCGACCCGATTCCCATTTCAACAGCGTCTGCCCCGGGATGACCACCGTGAATCACCTGAAAATCCTGCTCCTGACGGTCATGGCCGTCTTTCTGATCGGAGGCTTTCTGAACAAACACGAATCCGATTCCATTTCGTCGGATACCCTGTTCACGCTGCTGTTTTTCGGTTACATCTGGCATGTGCTCAGTCGGAGCCGTCGCGCCACGCCACCGGCCAAACAACCCGCCGAACCGGAGTCACCTCCCCCCCGGGAAGAGCAAACCCCCTCCCCGGCCACGATTCCACTGCCCCCGACTCCCGCATCGCCGCCGCGCATGATCTTTTCCCCGCTGATGCTGCGTCCTGCGGGGGGTCGCATCATTCTGCACAAGCAGCCCTGGTCGGTGGTGGAACAGGGACAACCCGTCGGTCAATTTCGCCATGTGCCGATTCCGGCCTGGATCCGCACCTCGGATAATCGGCACGCGGACTACGCGGGCGTCGCGCAGACCCCGCCTCCGGAGGGGTGCGTCTGCCTGGAAATCCCCGACCAATCCGAATTGATCCTGCCGCCGGGACTGGTCTACGCCATCCGTTCATGACCACCGCCACCCACACTCCGGCGATGGCCCAGTATCTGGCCATCAAGGCCGAATATCCGGAAATGCTGCTGTTCTACCGGATGGGAGATTTCTACGAACTCTTCTTCGACGACGCCAAAGAGGCCGCCGAAGTGCTGGAGGTGGCTCTCACCCATCGGGGCATGGCGGCGGGAGAACCGATTCCCATGGCCGGCGTTCCGGCCCGCGCCCTGGATGAATATCTGAAAAAAGCGGTGCTGGCCGGTCGCAAGGTGGCCATCTGCGAACAGA
>JADGBU010000164.1:0-463 GCA_015231295.1 Magnetococcales bacterium
GGCGTCGCGTCACCAGCCAGCGGAGGAGACTTTTGCGCCATTCTCTCATGTTCGTTCTCCTTGCATGCCGACTTCAACATGGCATAAAATCAAAAAATTTTGCAAATCGATCCACGATTGCACCACCCCCGATCGATTGACGATTCCCACAGCCCCTGTTCCCGGATGGATCATGAAGACTCCCTTTTTTGCCGCCATGCGCTTTCTTCCAGTTTCCATGGTTCTGCCATTGGGTCTGTTCTGGCTGACCGGAGAGCTTCAGGCCGCCCCCCGGGAGAGCCTGCGCGCTCTGGCCGCCGCCGCCGAAAAGGATCTGAACGCCCGGCGATTCACCCAACCCGGCGGAATGAACGCCCTGGAAAAATATCAGAAGATCATCCGATTGGAACCCAACAATCCTCTGGGATGGGAGGGGCTGCGTAAAATTGTCTCCTCATTCCAGCGTCTCTCCAAGGAGGCGGAG
>JADGBU010000164.1:510-7578 GCA_015231295.1 Magnetococcales bacterium
AGCACGCCCCCGCGACCACGGAAAAAAAGCCCCTCAAATCGGACGCCCCGGGGAAAGAACCACCCGTCGCCCAATCCCTGCCCAAAAAGCAACCCGCCCCGGTGAGCGCTCCCGACGAGGATTCGAGTCCGGAGAGCCCCACCAACCAGGAAAGCGCGAAGCAAGAGTCCCGGACCGCCCCTCCTTTGCCGCTGCTGCTGCCTGCCGCCCCGCCCCCGCCGCCGGAGGCCAAATCACCACAACCCACGCCCCCCGACACCCGAACCACCGCCGAGACTCCCCCTTCCGCCTCCCCGACCGGAAGCGGGGCCATGGACAACGCCCCCAAATCCGCCCAGAAACTGGAGAAGAAAAACGGTCTGCACGTGCGCGCCGAACCGGTCACCGGGATCGAATTCGTCGAGATTCCCGGCGGGTGCTTCAAGATGGGCAGCGAACAGCACGACCCGGACGAAAAACCGCTCCACGAAGTCTGCCTCAAGAATTTCTGGATGAGCCGCACCGAAGTCACCAATGGGCAATATCGCCGTTTCGACCCCAAACACGACAGCACCTCCTACGATGGCCGCGATCTGAACAGCGATCTGCAACCCGTGGTTCGCATCACCTGGGAGCAGGCGAACCAGTTCGCCCGCTGGATGTCCGGACGGGGTGGGGTCGATTTCCGTCTGCCCACCGAGGCCGAATGGGAATATGCGGCCCGCAATCACACCACATCGGCCTTCCCCTGGGGAGACGATCCGGCGGAAGGGTGTCGCTACGCCAACGTGGGCGACGCCAGCGCCAAACAGAGATGGCCCAAATGGAATGTCTTTCCCTGCAACGACGGCTACGCCGAAACCGCTCCCGTGGGCATGTTCCTGCCCAACGGCTTCGGGCTGCACGACATGATCGGCAACGTCTGGGAATGGGTGTCGGACTGGTACTCTCCCAGCTATTACGCCTCTTCGGTCAAGGAGGATCCCAAAGGCCCGACGCAGGGATTTTTCCGCAGTGCCCGTGGCGGAAGCTGGGCGGTCTGGCCGGATTACGCCCGTACCGCCAACCGTACCGGCATCGATCCGGCCCATCCGGATCTGCATGTAGGCTTCCGACTGGTGATGCTCCCCTGAAAACCCGGCTCCCGCCGCCCTCCGGAGAGGAACTGAAGGCCACACCTCCAGCCCTCTCCGGGGAACGACGCTCCTCTCCGACTCCCCGCGATGACTATTCGTAAAGCTTGGCGTTGGGCAGAAAGTCCACCGGATTGATCTGCCACTTGGTGGAATCCTCGTGTCCCTTGATGATGTATCCGGCTTTGGCATCGCTCTTGTAGGCCATCAGATCCACCTCGCGGGGCTGCACCCGCTGTCCGGTCTTGCCGTTGATCACCACCGTGACCACCGGATGCAACAGACTGTCGTGATTGGGCCGGATCACCACCCCCAGCAGACCATTTTCCAGCCGCACCAGCGTGCCCATGGGATAGATGCCCACACACTGGACAAATTTTTGATAAAGCTCGGCACTGAAATGATATTTGCTCCACTCCAACATGCGCTTGAGGGCCATGTGGGGCGGATTGCCCTTGTGATAACAGCGATCCGAGGTGATGGCGTCATAGACATCGACGATGGCCGCCATCTGCCCGAATTGATTGATCTGCTCCCCCTTGAGCCCCAAAGGATACCCGGAGCCATCGAACCGCTCGTGATGCTGGGCGGCCACATGCATGCTGACCTCGGCGATGCCCGGGGTCTCCGAGAGAATCTTTCGGCTGTAGGTGACATGCTTTTTCATGATGGCGAACTCTTCATCGGTGAGTTTGCCCGCCTTGTTCAGGATCCCTTCCGGGGTACGCATCTTGCCGATGTCGTGCAGCATGCCGCCGATGCCGACGTTGATGATCTCCTCCTCATCCAGGCCCATGGCCCGACAAAAAGACATCAGCATCACTCCCACGTTCACCGAATGCATGAAAGTGTATTCGTCGCGCTGCTTGATGAGACTCAAGGAGAGCAGCGCGTCCGGATTGCGGAACATCGAATCGGCCATGTTCCGCACCGCGTCCTTGACCGGAGAGAGGGTCACGGTCTTGCCCAGACGGGCATCTTCCAGAATCGACCCCACCAGATTCCGGGCATGGGCCTTGACCTTGGCCGCCTGATGAATCTCCCGCTCCAGGGGAACCTCCTGCTCCACCTCCTCGGCGTCGTCATCGGCCAGATCGCGCAACTGGGCCTCCAGCATCGCCTGAACTTCGGCGGCACTCGGGGCATCTTCGACATCCCGCCCACGCGAGGCGTCGATATAGAGTTCGACGATGCCATGCGCGATGATCGCCTGCACCTCCTCATCGGTACGGATCAGTCTGGGTCCGCGAAAGGCGTTCGGATCCCGATCCTGACAACAGGGATCTTTCCAGTCGTGATTGAAATTATGGACGAACATGCCAGCCTTCAATTGGCGCGTCGAGATCTTCTTGATCATGATTCTCCTCCGGACCTCCCGAAAAAATGCTCCCACCTCATTCCTGCGTTGGCGTCTCGCGGGCGACGTTTTCTGCCTCACCGGCAGGGCCACCCGTCTCCAGAGCGTCCAACGCCTGTTTCACCAGGATTTCGGCGTGCGCCTCGTCTCCACCGAGAAACCGGTCCGCCACGCCCTGATCCAACAGATTCCGCCAAAAAAGCCCCCGCGCCTCCACGCCTCCCGGCACCGCGCTCCGCCAGACCGCGAGACGCCCGGCCAAGGCTCCGACGCGCTCCGGCAGCCACGCCTCGATGCGACGCCGCAGATATCCCGCCAGGGCGGGCGCGGCCCCCCCGGTGCCGATGGCCACCTGAACCGGAGGACGCGACACCACCGCCGGCCAGATCACGGTGCAATATCGGGGCTGATCCACCACATTCAACCAGACGCGACGGGCCAGAGCCGCCTCGTGAATTTTCGCGTTGAGCGCCTCGTCGGGGGATGCGCTCAGGGCCAGCCACACCCCATCCAGATGTTCCGGCGCGAACGGTTCGCATTTCCAGATCGCCCGACCGGCCCGCACCGCCTCCATCAGGGGTCCATCCAGCCGTTCGGCGACGATGATCAGATGGGCTCCGGCGTTCAGCAGGGCCAAACCTTTGCGGGTCGCCTCCCCTTCGGAGCCCACCAGCAGACAAAGACGATCCATCAACCGCAGAAACAGAGGCAACTGAGACGCTTCCATCCTTTTTCTCCCGAGCCGTTTCGGCGTGTCGCACCCGAGGAGGATCGCGCGCAAACCGACCGACCGCCTGCCGGGCATCCTCCATTTTTGTATTGACATCATCTTGCAGGTGGATCATCGTGACTCCGCTTCACAGCCGGAGTCCGGGTCACAAGTCATTCATGATACACCCGATCCGTCCGCACCACACGCCCTTGATTGATCGGCCACACACGGATGAACAAAAATCTCGATGTCCGCGACCTGCCCGCTCCCGAACCCATGATCCGCATTCTGGAACATGTGGCCCTGCTGCATCCGGGAGAGACCCTGCAGGTTCACCACAACCGCATTCCCCATCTGCTCTATCCCAGACTCCAGGAGCGGGGGGTTGTCGTGGAGACCCATACCGCACCCGATGGCATGGTCCTGCTCACCATTCGCCGTCCGAAATGAAGGATCATCCCGTCTGAGTTCCCTGTCACTCCCCGAAACGATGCGACGAGTTCCGCCATGTCCGATACCGAAGCTTCTCCCGTCATTCCATCCGCCGCCGACCCCTCCGCCCCCCTGAGCGAAGAGGAGATCATCCAACGGGTGGGTTTGCTGGCGCGCCGCTACTACGCCGACGGGCAATTCTCCTGCGCCGAGTCGATGCTCAAGGCCTTTGCCGAAGTTTTCGCCCCCCACCGTTTCGATCCGGCGACCATCACCCGTCTGGCCACGCCGTTCAACGGCGGATTCTCGGAGCTGCAACAAACCTGCGGCGTCCTCACCGCCGGATTGATGTCCATCGGCATGATCACCGGTCGCGATCAGCCCGGCGACGAGGAGGCCAAAGAGCAGGCCTATACCGTGACGCAAATTTTCCATCGCCGCTACATGGATGCCATCGGCACCAGCTCCTGCAAGGAGCTGCTGCAACGCTGGAAAGAACAGGGACCGGAAAAATCCCTCTGCAAGGCCCACACGCAACAGATGAGCGAAATGCTCGCCCGCACCATTCTGCAAGTCGGCTTTCACGATCTGAACATCGACGAGGACGACGAGGCGTAATTCCCCGTTCACGGCGCATCGCAAGGTTGTCGGGATCTCGGGGCCAATCGCCCCGATCCCGAAACCAGCCGCGCCTCCCGCACCCTCCGCCATCCCTTCGGGCATTCCCGGTCATGCGGAGCCGCTTCCCCCCGGATTTCACCCCTGCCCCCCTAAACCAAAGTCAGGTTTTTCTCCTCCCGCCGGAGCGATACAACCGTCTCATGCTTTCGCGGGCATCGCAAACCGGCCTGCGATACACTGCGTCTTGCAATCCCGGCATAAAAAAAAGCGACGAAACGCTTTTTTTTATGCAGTATTTTTCCACAAGCCATTGTCTCAATCACTGAAGAGGTATAATCTTCAGCTTTTTTTCCGCTCCAGCAACGCCTTCAGGTCGGCAAAAGGATTGTGGGTCGCGACCGAGCCGGACGGATCTTCACGATCAGACCCCGATCCCGACGCCCAATGCTCTTCGTAACGGGAGTGCTCATTATCGTGACAGTACAAACATAAATTTTCCCAATTGCTACCATCATTGGGATTGTTGTCGTGATTGTGATCCTTGTGATGAACCGTCAATTCGCTCAGGTTCTCCCGGACGAAGGCCCGTCCGCACCGGGCGCATACCCAAGGATGAATCGCCAAGGAGCGCTCGCGATAACCAACCATTCGCTCCTCACGCGACTTGCGCGCCGAGGCGATCAGTTGATCCACCCGCTCCGTGCGGATGGTGGTGGTCTGCGGACGCCCCGATTTGCTGGATGACTGAGCCATGCCTGAACTCCCCTGTTTGGAATGAAAACCGATGCGGAATCCGACTGAATGCGAGGATTCCGCCTCCCGGGTGATACGACAACCGATTATTGCATTTTTTTAATAACACATAGTGCGTCAATAAACCAAGAAAATGATATCCAAAATCAAAAAAATCTCTAAAATTCTTATATAAATCCATGACCGTGAAAAAATTGCAAAACTGTAAAGTTATCGGAAAACCTTTTATTTTTATTGCAATCGCCATACTTTTCCCATACAAACACACAAAAGGTTGCAAAAGTCTGACGGAAAGTATACACCCATCGTTGACGTAACCATTCATCATACAAGGACCGAGAAAAGCCATGACAGACAGATCCAGCACGCTGACTCTGAGCGATCGCATTCAAACCGCACGCAAATATGCCAGTCTCACCCAGAAACAACTCGCGGATCGGGTGGGCATCAGCCAAACTGCCGTGCATAAATTGGAATGCGGACGTTCCCGTTCCTCCAGACGCACGGTCGCCATCGCGCTGACCTGTGGCGTCGATCCCATCTGGCTCGACACCGGGCGCGGTGAAATGAGCCTGGGTGGTCCTCCCGGCGGTGGTCCCGGCATGTCCGGCGTGTCGGAAGCTGCCGAAGGTTATCGCGTGCCGGTCATCGCGCGTATTCCTCTCGTCACCTGGGAAGAGGCCAAAGCCTATACCCCGGAAACCGCCGAATCCCATCATCCGGAAAATGTCAAAGCCTGGATTCCCGTGGCCCCCCGGACCAGTGCCAAAGCCTATGCCCTGGAAGTCCCGGACGACTCCATGGAGCCGGAATTCACCGAAGGCGAACTCATCATCGTCGATCCCACGATGAAGGCCGAGCATAACCGGTTCCTGATCGCCCGCACCAGCGAAGACAATCGCGCCACCCTCAAGCAACTGATCGTGCATGGGGCCAGACAATACATGAAACCCCTGAATTCCCGGTATCCGCTGATCGAAATTCAGGGTGAACTCATCGTCAGCGGCGTTGTCGTGGCCAAATACAAAGATTATTGATTCCCCGGCCAAACACCCTCTCCCCATCGTTCGGCTTGCTGGATTCCACCCGAACGGTGGGGAAGTTCCCCCTCGATCACGCCCATGTCCGCCGCATCCGCGCCGCGTCCCGCATCGCCCTTGGCCTCCACGACCGTCTTCATTCTCGGTGCCGGCGGTCTGGGGGCTCCTCTGGCCCTGTTTCTGGCCCAGGCCGGCGTCGGACATCTGAAAATCGCCGATGACGACCGAATCGAACGCTCCAATCTGCACCGGCAAATCCTCCACACCACCGCCCGCATCGGTCAGAGCAAAGTGGAATCGCTCCGGGAAAGCCTCCGGAATCACCACCCCGATACCCGCGTCACCCCCATCGACGCCCGCATCACGGCGGATAACCTGTACCCACACCTGACCGGCTGCGATATCGTGGCCGATGGCTGCGACAACTTCGCAAGCCGTGATCTGCTCAATCAGGCCTGCATGGAACGCGGCATGCCACTGGTTTCGGGGGCGGTGTCGGGCCTGGAGGGTCAGGTGGCCACGTTCTTCCACGGCGTCGATCCAGAAGCCCCCTGTTATCGCTGTCTTTATCCGACCCTGGAGCACCGGGAAACGCCCCCCACCTGCGCCACCGCCGGCATCCTGGGACCGGTCGCGGGCGTCGTCGCCGCCTTGCAGGCCATCGAAACGATCCGCATCGCGCTGCAGCGGCCCGCACAACCGCCCGGCCTGCTGCTGATCAATCTGTTGAATCATCAGATGATGCGGATCGCCCTTCCCAAAAATCCGGAATGTCCGGTCTGTCGCGACCACATCACCCATCGCCCGCCCTCCAAGAGGGATGATTGTTCTTTGCGTCCATTCGGGCTATCATAGAATGTGCTTATCTTTCACGAAAGAGTCGTCGCGCTTCTTCCCGTTCGCCGCCATGTTTCGCGACCCGTCCAGCCATGAACCGCATTCGGCCACGCCTTCACCCTCTGCTGACGCTGGCCCTCACCGGCCTGTTTCTGCTGTTCGATCACAGCGTGCCGATCCAGAATCTGGACCGCCACGCCTACG
>JADGBU010000165.1 GCA_015231295.1 Magnetococcales bacterium
CCGACTTTCCCGGCATCCTGGCCAACGTCGCCAACAAGACCCTGCGCACCGCCTACGAGGCCGCCCCCCGGACCTTTCAGCCATTCTGTCGTCAAGTGACCGCCAACGACTTCAAGGCCATGAACCGGGTGCAACTGGGCGAGGCTCCGGCCTTGAACAAGGTCAACGAGGGTGGCGAATACAAACGCGGTCCGCTTGGGGAGGGCAAGGAGTCCTACCGGGTAGAGACCTACGGGAAGATCATCTCGATTTCCCGGCAGGTGCTGGTCAACGATGATCTCAACGCCTTCACGAGAATCCCGCAACTCTTCGGAGTGGCGGCGGCCAACCTCGAGAGCGATGTCGTCTGGGGCATTATCAATTCCAACCCCAACATGGGCGATGGCGTCGCACTCTTCCACGCCAATCACAAAAACCTCGCTGCAGCAGGCACGGTGATCGTCAGCACGGATGGTCCGCTCCAGGTGATGACAGGGATAGCACGCTGGTATCCACCCCAGGCGGTGGCGTTCGGCTCGATGGAGGCATGGGTCGGAACGGCGCCGGTCGGCGGCCAAGTGCAGTTCACCTTGCGCAAGAATGGCATCTCCACGGCCACCGGTAGCATCGCCGCCGGGAGTCAACGCATGGTTGCCACTCCCATCACCCTGGCGCTGACCCCCTTGGACTGGCTAACCATGGATGTAACTCAGGTCGGATCGTCTGTTGCCGGTTCCGATCTGACCGTGCGCCTGACCGCCTGATCCCATGATCGCCTCTTCTGCCATCGCGGCGGCACCGCTTGCCGGGCACACCGCCGGCCCCGTATTCGTGGCCGCTCAACGCGTTGCACCTTGGGGCAATACAAAATCCAGCCATGCCCTGGTGATGCCATACGCGATTCGGATCGAGGTCGGATCCACCCAGAAATGGGCGAGTTTCACAGTCGGTGCTCAGTGCGTTCATCCCTTCGGCGCATTGATGGTGGTAGCCGCCAGGGATCAGAGGTGGGATCCCTGCGTCATCGTCCGCTCCGGCATGTCGGCAGGCTACGGCACCAAATATGCCGCCTTGTGGGCCGCAACCCCTTACGGCAATGCACCGCTCAAGGTGTCATTCACCATCCCGTACCGCTTCACCATCGCCGCCCGATGCAGCGCCGCATGGTCCTCGCTCCCGGTGGTCACTGCACAATGCGGGTCCGGGTGTCCGGGTGACGTACCGCTCCATTATGCAACATTGGATTGCCTGGGTGCCGGAGAGCGTAGCCGGACACGATGAATTCCCGTTCCGGGTCCGTTTTGCAGGCACGACCGGCGTGCGGCTTGGGTCCGGCGAGATCTTCTGCCAACGGGGCGACGGCGCGTTTCGGGGCGCGGACATCTCCGACCCTCTGCTTTCCACCGACGATGCCAAACGCTCTCGTGGCCGGGCCGAAATCGATGCCGGTGAGGCGCTCCAGGAGGTGTCGCTGACATGCCTGCATCGGCCAGGATTCATGCCCGGCCAACTTGTCGAGGTCCACGATGCTCTGATGGGCCGTTCCTGGCGGGGAAAGATTACCTCTGTGAGCCATTCGGCCCAGGGCAACAAACTGAGCACATCTTTGGAGTTGCTGCGTTATGTCGAGCCCTCTCTCTGATTTGCGCGAAATGCTGGCCGGACGAGCACCGGTGGCTGGGAGGATCATCTCGGTGGCAACTGGTTCGGCACGGGTGGCCACGGCTCAGGGGGTGGTCGAGGTGGCGCTGGATGGAACCGGCAACGTCGGAGACCGAGTCGCCGTGAGAGATGGGCGCGCGATGCGGGTGCAGGAGGCGGTGGAGGTGTCGGTGTTCTGGGTGTGATGGTTGGGCGACGAGTATGTTCGGATCGATCAATCATGAGGCTTTTGCTTGTAGAACTCGTCAATTTCCGGCTCATCCCACTTTTCGACAACGGGAGCCCATCTGTCCACTATTCGTTGCAAATCGGGATCGTTCGCTTTCAGATGAATGGTATACAGCCGATTGACGATCTGCTTCATCAGGGCCTTCATCTTGTCATCGTCGAGGTGAGAGACCTCCGGCCAGGGAATCTCGTTGCCGTCGGCGTCAATGACCCGCACGTCCGAAAAATCGCCTGTCCTGCTTACCGGAGAACGACCATCATGGAGTCCCTCCAACCGGGTGTTTCGGAAACATAGGTTCGCCATGGTTTTGGCGACTTTGGCGGCCATTCTCTGTTCTGAACTTTTACGCATCATGATGGCATGATCGTCAGAAACACCTCATTTTCGAACCCATGATGCGTCACAGTGACCCATTTCCGGTTCTCGAACATGCGAGGAGAAGGCGTTTCCATGGAAAACGGAAACAAGGATGGATGCTGCGCAAGCGCATGCAAAGCACCAGCATGGGTATCATGGGCGACAAGTCTGGTCAGGAGTAACCAGGGGACCCAGTCGCATCCGGGAATTATTCGGTTTTCTTCCATGCATCGATAGACTCCTGGCGTTCCAGTATCCATCAGCACGCCCCAATCCACAAACGCTCGCAGAATGCGTCTGGCGGCGCGCAGGACCGTTTCGCGTTCTCCAAAGCGTTCCGTCAATCGTCGATAGACCTGCGTGGAACTGACACGATCCTGCAATCGCAGTAAACGTCCCGTGGCCTCTGCAACTGCGCCGAAAAAGGGATAGACCGCCATGGTCATCCCCCAGTGAACCGGGGCATGTTGCGTCACAGGCAGATCACGAAGCAGCATCAGACCCTCCGTTCGCAGATCGGGAAACTCCGGCCTGCCCACCAGCCAGATATTGATCAGGATGGAAATGGCTTTCTCCCGGTTCCCACGTTCGGATTGCCCCCCAACGGAGAGCTTGTCCCGCAGGTATTCTTGAAGACTCAAGGTCAGTTCCTGACGGTTGCAACCGGCAAGCACCAACTGCGCCGTGTATTCCAGCCAGGAGAGCTGAATTCTCTGACTGAAACCGATCTGACCGATCATGACACCCTTCCTGTAACCTGGATCAGGGGCACGATGACCTCTTCAATGGAAATCCCCCCATGTCCGACGACGCGAGCGCCTTTGGAGACGAAGGCATGGCGGCGGGAAGCCAGCAATGGATGACACCCCTCGGGAAGTCCGGTTGCCGTCCATGAGATTGATCCAGGAAAACGATTCCGTGTTGTTTCGCGCAGACTCGGTTCAGGATAGATACGGCACCGTTCTCCTCGGACCTCGGCGGTTACCCCTTCCGAAGGTCGTCCTATTCCTGTCGCCTCAATATTGCCATGGTCGGAGGTCATCACGATGCGGTAACCATGCGACAGCAACAGCTTGAGCAGTTCCGTCATAAAGCCCTGGCGTCCCCATTGCCGCACAGAGGCTTGCATCCCGGCGCTGCCCAGTTCCATGCCGTGCATGATCCGGTCGATCATGTCCACTACCAACCCTATGACCCTAAGGCGTGGATTGGCAAGCAGGTTTTCCACCTCAGCCAGGGAACCGTCACCCAATCCTTTCACATAGCCCACGGATGATGCAGTCAATCCCTGTCCATCCCAGAATTTTTTCCACAGTCCGGGCTCCTGCTGGGTAGTCAGCAAGGAGGATGGAAAGTAAATCGGCGGGGATGCCGCGAAAAGCGCCTGCCGCGAAATGGAGGTGAGCGTCGGAACCCAGGCAAAGATGCTCTCTTCCTGAAAGACGAATCCCGGACATTGCTCCAGAATCGCATCTCGCAGTACCAGCCACTGCTCCAGAGAGAGACCGTCCAACACCAGCAACGCCGCCTTGCCGCCTTGCTCCAATCCTCTGGCCATGGCCCGGGGAATATGGTGGAGCATGACCGGCGGCAGGGGCGGTTGGTTGTGGAGTCCGGCAAAGCGACTTTCCATCCATCTTGGGAAGGTGGCATCCAGTCGTTCTCTCAGACCCGAAAACAGATCTTGGCAACCTGAAGGGGCGGACATGTCCGGATCGTGCATCATCCGGGTAACATGACTCCATCTTTGCGCAAACTGTTGCCATTCCCGATGGCGACTCATCTCGGAAGGCAACGAGGTGCGGCACTGCTCCAGCAAGCCATCCAGGTGCAGTTTCCGGTCCGCATCGGGATCACGCCGGATTCCCGTCAACACCCAGTTCAGGTTGGCGAGCTTTGCGTGGGCAAATGGTACTGGTTTGAGCAAATCTTCCAAAAAGAGGTTGTCCACATAGATGCGGATATCGTCGTGATCGAATGGCAGGATGGCTGGTCCGGCGAACTGCATGCCGTAGGAGGAGACATGTTCCTCGGGAGAAATCCACGGATTGCCTTCCAGACGTTCCAGAAGCCTGTGAAGAAAGATCGGCCACCGTTCCTGCAGAAATCTGAAAAATGCCTGACGATTGGGGAGGATCCTCTCCAACGCCCATTCCTCGAACTCATTGTGTTGCCGCAGCAGACGAATCAGCCTTTCGTCCAGAATGGGAGGAATGCGTTGACCGCGATAATGCCGCCGCAACAGCAGGCGCAACATCTCCACCGCGTTGCGAACCAACTCCGGCGCAATCTGGAAAACGTGCCTCAGGATGAAATCCTTGGTAGGATTTTCACCCAAGGTTTCTCCGGGATGATGAACCAGGACCGTATGGAGCGCATCCAGATCGCTCCGATCCAGTGCAGCAACAACTGGATAGCTCAAGCCCGGGAACAGTGCCGCCAACCCGAAAGAGAGAGTCCGGCCTTGCTCCAGCAGATCGAAGGGCAACGCTTGCAATGCGCTGGCGTCTCCATTCACGATCACAACCAGATCACCGGATTCCCCTCGATCCCAACGTGCACGGAATCTGGATTCGTAGGCAAAACGGAAGGTCATGGGATCTTCGAAGCGCATCACCTCAAACCCGCGTTCGTGCAATCCTTGCTGGATGACCTCTTCCACCAGCAGGTCGTCCGGGTCGGCCACCAGGGTCAAGCGGGCGAGTTGGGGAACGAATTCCCGCAGGATCGAATCGCGCCAATCAGACATCGGTTTTCTCTCCGGCCAGGCGGATCAGCATCAGGGGGGTCAGTTCGGGCAATGCCTGCTCCCTGGCCGAGAACTCCATCCTCTTTTCATCCTCCTCACGGGCAAGCATGGCCAGACGATGCTGGCGTACCTCGATCAACCCGATGCGATCCATGGCTTGACGACGTATTGAAAAGGCATATTGAGCCTTTATCCGTTCATGCTCCAGACGACTGGCATGCGCTTCCAGCAACTCCTGGTAGAGTGACTGACCATGAATTTCGGCAAGTTCAATGCTTTTCGAGAACAGAGTTCCGGCTTCCTCTCCCTTGATGTGGGAGAGCACCGTTCCTTCGACAGTGAGCAGTTGATCCCAGATCCTGCGAGCTGTCGGATGCAGCACCCTGCCATCGTCGTGAAGGAAAAGGGGCAGGAAACGCTGGTGTGGCTCCGCGATACCGACCAGGGCAATCCGCCACAGGGACCAGATTCCGCTCAATTGACCAGGGATGCCGGGCAATGCCACCACCGGAACTGGCTGTCCGAGCACGACACGAGGAAGCTTGCTCGCCAGGCCACGAACCCGTGGGTGCTCCAGTGTCAAGTGGCGCGCAGATGGCAAGGTTTCGGCATCCTTGGTGCTGAAGACCACCGGGGTGGTATCGACTGTTTCGCCAGGCCAACCCAACAGCCAGCCGCCCCGTCTTGGCGTCACACTTCCCCCCTGGGCCTGCAAATAGCTGGTGACCATCCGTTCCACCCAACGGGGCATGGGGTGGGCCAGCAGCCGTTGTGCCTCACCGGGTTCCAGCTTTTGAGTGGCTCCCAGTAGAGGATCGTTTTCTCTGGCCAAGGCGGCCCGTTCACGCAGACGTTCCACCACATCGTCCACCACCGGCTCCAGACGATCCGGCTGCAGCAGGGTCTCCACGAACAGCTCGTCGAACCACTCCCCATCCTGAACCGAATCGAGCACATCTCCGGTCTTGTCGATGCCGAACTCCTCACGGATAACCGTCAGCTTCTCCTCCAGCACCTCGCGCACCCGGAATTCCACCGTCTCTTCGAAGACGAAATTGATGGCACGGACCACCCGCTTCTGACCAATGCGGTCCACCCGACCGATGCGCTGTTCCAGACGCATGGGGTTCCAGGGAAGGTCATAGTTGATCACCACATGGCAGAACTGAAGATTAAGCCCCTCGCCACCGGCATCGGTGGAGATCAGGATGCGTTTCTCGCCCGCAAAGGAGTCCTGGACCCGTTTGCGTTCCTCCATGGCCATGGAACCGTTCAGGCAGGCCACGGCGAAACCACGTTGTTCCAGAAATTCGCGCAGCATCTCCTGGGTGGGAACGAATTCGGTAAAAAGCAGAACCTTGATGTCCGGATCGTTCTCCTCCTGTTGCAGGGCATAAATCCGTTCCAGCAAAGTTTCCGCCTTGGCGTCCGGCCCGGAAAGCTCACATTGCCGGGCGGCTTCCAGCAAGGTGTTGACTTCGGCGCGTTCGTTGCGCAGCCCTTTCAGAGGAGCGGTAACGAAGGCTTCAAGCCATTCCTGTCCATCCAGTTCCGACCACTCTTCCGCGTCATCCATGGGAAAAAGGGAAAGCTGGGAATCAGGCAGCTTGAGTGCTTCCAGACGGCGTTCCAGGGTGGTGCGGATGGCGCGGGTACTGGAGGTGACCAGCCTTTGCAGCAGGATCAGCAGGAAACCAATGGCGTTCCTCTTTTGGCGCACAGCCTGGTTGTAGCCAGTGCGCACATAGTCGGAGACCGCTTCGTAAAGGGCCTTCTGCTGATGGTGCCTCGCATCCCAGGAAACGGGGAACATCTGGGTACGGCGGGGTTTGAAGAGAGGCTGGCCATCGGCATCGATAGCACGACGTTTCTCCGTGCGAATCACATAGGGTTGCACCCGCTCCCGAGTGACACTGGCGGGACCAGGGAAATTTTCTGCGTCGATCACGGTCAGCAAGCGGTGGAAGGCGTCACTCTTGCCCTGGTGGGGCGTGGCGGAAAGCAGCAACAGATAGGGTGCGGCCTCGGCAAGCCCCTGTCCCAGCCGGAAGCGGGCCACCTGATCGGTACTGCCGCCCAGACGATGGGCCTCGTCCACGATGATCAGATCCCATCCGGCGGCCACCAGACCATCGAAGCGGTCCCGGTTATGGATGGCGAGTTGCTGTCGGGACCAACCCTTGCGTTTCTCCAAAGGCTTGACCGAATCCAGAGAGCAGATCACCTGGGGATGAGCGCGCCAGGGATTCTCCTCTCCGGCGATGCGCCGGTAGCCTTCGAAATCTCCGGGCAGAAGCAGCCGGAACTCCTCGTTGAAATGGGTCTTCATTTCCGCCACCCACTGGGTGACCAGCCCTTTGGGGGCGATGACCAGCACTCGCCGCACCAATCCCCGCAGCTTCAACTCCCGCAGGATCAACCCGGCCTCGATGGTTTTTCCCAGTCCCACCT
>JADGBU010000166.1:0-418 GCA_015231295.1 Magnetococcales bacterium
CAGGGGCGAGAGATAAAACAGTTGATCGTCCCCGGAATTGGTCACATAGAGGGCGTCATTGTTTGTGTTTTCCGTCTCTCCGGGGGTGGCGATCGCGGCATTGACCGCTTGACGGGTAATGTAGTTCGTTGGTCCGGCCGGTGTGGGAAGAATCCGGCCCTCCCTGTTCTTGCCATGAGACGTGACGACCGCAACCAGATTGGCGGCCAGAACCGTTCCGGTGCTTGAGTCCTGGCGCACCGTCAGATTGCCGGTCGTGGGCGTGAAACAGGTGATGGGATCGTGAAAATTGGTATCGAGGTGATAGGTGAAATGGTTGCCCCAGGGGTCAAAGGGTTGCAGGCCCAGTTCCTGCCAGGGCAACACCCCGTAGGCCAGACGACAATTGCCCGCTCCGGCTGGATTGTCGTCATCTCCG
>JADGBU010000166.1:528-5941 GCA_015231295.1 Magnetococcales bacterium
TGGATCTTGTCCAGGGAGATGTTGGTTTTCTGTTTCTGCTGCTTGTCCCGCATGGAGGAGAGCGTGCTCAGACCGCCTCCGAGCACTCCGCCGAGAATCAAGAGCACCATCACCAGTTCCACCAGGGAGAAGCCGTCAGCCCGCTTGTTTTTCCGATTCGGGGCGGGAGGGTCCGGGGGGGGGGTGGAATCGGGTTCGCGCATGGAGGGTGGCTGTGTCAAGGTGGCTCTGGATGTCGGGAATGGGGTGGTGTGTCGATCTGATCCATCATCGTCAAGAATAAACCAGATCACCGGATTGTTTCAATGGGCCTCTCATTCGGCCCCCGTCAGTTGATGGCGGCCAGCATCTCCTGACAGGTGATGCCCGACAGGCGGTCGTTGGCCGTGCCAGAACCGGCAACCGGAGCGAGAAAGTTGTGAGGGTGCGCGAGGGTTAAATCGGGGAGCGATTCCAGGTATTGCTGCTGCACGACCGTCATGCTGGTCGTCAGGGCGCGATTCTGGGTGACGAGCGGGTCGCCTGGTGCAAACAGAATCGCCGCGAAAGAGCCCTGACCGTTGATCTGCAGGCTGCAACTGGCATAAGCGGTCGCAGGCACCACCGCATACCAGATCGGGCTGTTGGTTCCGTCAACCAAAGGAGGCAGACCGAGCGTGGTCCAGGGCAGGAAACCCAAAGAGGTGGTGCCGTTCGCGCAGGAGGAATCTGCCTCGGCACTGCTCCCGTAGTCCACCGTCGGCGTGAGATTCGGACAGGGCAGCCGGTTGACTCCGGTGGTCCGGGCGTAGGCGATCAGGGTTCGTTTCGCTTCCATCAGGGCGAATCCGGCCTTTTGATCCTCCCGGTTGCGTTTGCTCTTGATCAGCAGAGCCTCGATGGCCATCGAAGCCCCGGCCATCAGGATGATGGTCAGAATCACCATCAAGGCCGCGCCCCGTTCGCGCGGGCGTCGTGGGGGCGGGAATCTCATGGCGCACCTGCCGGTTTCTGGCTGGGAGTGGGGGGCGGATTCGCGGGTTTGGGTGGCTCGGGTTGCGCCGGTTGCTGGCCAGAGGGGGATGGCCGATTTGCGGGTTTGGACGGGTCCGGTTGCGGGGGAGTGCTCTCTTCGGGCTCGCCGCCGCGCATGGCGGAACGTCGGAGCGTTTCCGGAATCAGATGGCTGGGCAGAATTTTCTTCTCTTCGGCGTCCAGGGTCTGACCAGGGAGCAGCCGGAACGGGTCCGGGGCATCCACGGGCCGGATCCAGACCCCATGGGTCGGATCGGAGGTTGGTTCGAGCAGATAATTCTCTCCGGTGAATCCCTTGGCGGTTTCGATGTTGCGGCGGTTGAGCCATACCGAAGAGGGGCCGTCATCCCGGAGCACCAGTCCCTCCACGGTCAGATAGCGCGGCCCCCGGGGCACGGCGGTTGCGGGTGTGACTTCCGGCAGGGTCGGCGTGGACGGATCCGCTTCTCCGGGGGGGAGAATGGGCACTCCGGCTGGCGGGATGGTGGCATTCTGGCGCAGCCGGTCGAGCTGCTCCCGCTGCCGGGCGGTGGTGAAAATTCTCCCCGGATTGTTCCATCCCTCCGGGGAGAGCGGCTCCGCCGCGCCGGTGTCGGCCTGGAACAGCCACAACCCGCCGAGGGTCAGAAGCGGAACAAGGCGGTTGCGCGTATTCATCGGGATCGGTTCTCCGTCTCCCGGAAGTTGAACCACTCCAGTTGACAGGTGCCGGTCAGATTGACCTGGGGCTTGCTGAATGGATTGGCGTCGGGTTTTTGCGGGTTGGAAACGGTCACTTTGCACTGGGTAAACCGGATCAATCCCGCCTTGCTTTTTTCCAGAAACTCGATCAGCGACATCAGATCCCCTTCGTGAACCAGACCAAGACCGAGTTCCATGTGGCTGGCCATGAGTTGATAATCCGGGCTGGCGGGCAGGGGAAACTCCGGGGTGTAGGCTCGGGCCGGTTCCAGTTTGAAGCGGATCGGGGTGGGGAGTTTCAGGGCCGGTTTGGCGGCCTTGATGGTTTCGATCCAGTGCAGACGCGGTTCGGCCCCGATCACGCCTCTTTGCTTGAGCTCTTCGTGTTTGGGTTGGATGTCGATCAGAATCCGGTTCATCTCCTCCTGCTGTTGTCGCTGGGAGCGGAGTGTCTGAATGCTTTTGCGCAGTTTTTCCAGGGTGGTTCCGGCGTCGTCCCGATAGGCCCAGGCACCGATGACCATTCCGATACCGAGCAGCAGTGCTCCAGAAAACAGCACCAGGGGTCGGGTCAACAGGGGCCATTCGACGGGGAGGTTTTTCATGGTTTGTTCCGTCCGGAGAGCATGATTCGGATACGGAACGACGCCCGATTCGGATTTTCCTGGTCTCCGCCTTCGATCATCTGGTGATGACCGAGATTCAACGGCAGTTGCAGGGGTTGGACATCCATGAATTCCGGCAGGGCGCGCAGTTCCTGCAGGAACGGATCCATGATTTCCATGGCCTCCTTGAGGGAACTGAACGGTTCGACCCGGCCGGAGATCTGCAGAATCTGCGCTCCGGCGGGAGCCGTCGGTTTTGGGGGGGATCCGGCTTTGGCTCCGGCTCTGGAGCCGGCCTCGGCGGTGGCACTTCCGGTCGCGCCGACGTTCCATTCGAGCTGTTCGATCACCATCCGGTCGTGATTGGCCAACACGCGCCCCAATATTCGGAAGGCGTGCCGGGGATCCGAGGCGTGGGATTCCAGCAATTCGGCCCACTGGACCGTGGTGAGAATCCGGCGACCCTCCTGGGGGCTGCGGGGATCGATCTGGAGGCGTGTGGCCTGTTGAATCTCCTCGGCGTGGCGGGAGAGGGCCGGTTGTTCGTCCCACAACTCTCGGCCCTCCCAGAACAGGTAGATCGCCAGTGCCATCGAGATGGCCAGCAGACCGGACGCGGCCCACTGCAACCGGGAGCCGTACTGCAACGTTCGGAAAATGCGGGTGTCTTCCGGTCGGGCATAGTGATTCGGAATCGCCCAGCGTCGCACCGCCTGTCCGAAGAGAGGATCCATGCGGTGGCTGGTCAGGTCGCAGCGGAGCGCGGAGCTTACCGCCAGCCTGGAGGCGTCCACCGGATGGAGATGATAGCCCGCCACCCCTTTGGGTCCGTCGTTCAGAAGGGCGAACATTCCGGCATTGCACAGGATGTAGACATGCAGTTCCGTATTCCAGTTATACATCCGCTGGCTTGCCAGATAGCCCTGCATCCGGACGATCTCCCCGTGCAGAAACGGCACCAGATCCTCGGGGGTCTGGCTCGGCAGACGGCTCAGGCGGCTGATACGCAGTTGGCCCTGATGCAGATAGATCTGACGCAACCCGCCGGAGTGGATGCTCAAAAGCAGCACATTCTGTTGATCCGGTTTCATGACCCCCTGAAAGCGACGGGGGGTACGCAGGGGAATGGACCAGATCCCGGCGATGGGACCGCGCCGGGTATCCAGGAGTTGCAGCCAGGGCAGGACCGTCTCTTCCGGGTCGCTGAGTCCGGAAAAGAGCACACTGTCTTGGGAAGGATCGCCGACATCACGGCCCAGCGGGGTGATGTGCCGGAACGGCGAATGGCGCAGGATTCGGGTGGAGCGGTTTTCCAGCATCCGGGTTCGCACCAGGGCGTTGAGCCGGGGAACCTGTTCGAGTTTGTGCTCTTCTTCGGTGATGTCGATCAGGATGTAAACCGTGCATCGGGGGCCGGGCGCGGCGAAATGGGCCCGGAAATCGTCCGCGCCACGGTTCTGATCAAAGGTGATCGGTGGCGCGAAGGTATCGTGGTCCCATGGGTAGGCGACCAGATTGTGGTTGGTGATGCACAGAAGAATGCGTTGAGGCATGGGTGGTTTCGATGGGTCACAATTTGGAGATCAGATCGTAGATCGGGCCCAGAACCGACAGGATCACCCACCCCATGATACCGCCGAGCACCATGGTGAGCACCGGTTCGATGAGGGTTTCCAGTTGGCCGATGGTCTCCTTGACCTCCCGGTCGAAAAAATAGCTGACATTCTTCATCGAACGGTCCAGACCGCCGGTGGACTCGCCCACTTGCAGCATGCTCAACACCAGGGGGGGAAAGAGTTTCACCTGGGCGAAGCTGTGGCTGATCTCCTTGCCTTCGGAGACCATTTCGCGCACCTTCTGCAAGGCCTCCTGGATGACCAGGTTGGTGGTCAAGCCTTCGCAGATGCGCAACGCCTCCAGCACCGTGATGCCCGATTTGTACATCAGGGCGAAGGCGTTGGAAAAACGTACCAGAATGATCTTGCGCAACAGGGGACCGATCAGCCAAAGTTTGAGGATGGCCCCGTCCACCTGACGCCGGGCCGTCCGGCTGATCCGGCAGGAGAAGCGCAGCAGAGTCAGGATCCCGAAGGGCAAAGAGACCAGAATCGGCCAGTATTCGACGATGAAATCCGAAGTGGCGATGAGCGCGCGGGTGTGCAGCGGCGGCACCTCTCCCATCTCGGTGATGAAGGACATCAGTTGCGGCACCAGGAAGATCATCATGAAAAACACCAAGGTCATCACTGTCAATCCCACCACCGAAGGATAGATCATCACCTTTTTGGCCTGGGCCAGGAGTTCGTCCTCCCATTTGAGGGATTCGGCCAGATCCTTGAAAATCTCCTCCAGTTGTCCGGTCCGCTCTCCCATGAGGATCAGTTGCACGAAGATGGTGTCGAAGATGCGGGGATGGTTGGCGAGGGCGTCCGAGAGGGTCTTGCCGCTCTCCACGTCCTCGACCAGGGAGACGGCGACGTTTCTCAGTCGGGCGTTTTCCACTCCGTCCCGGAAGTCGGTGAGTCCCTTCAGGATCGGAACTCCGGCCCGGGTGAGCTGTTCCATGTGAAAGCAGAACAGGATGATCTCCTTGCGGCCCACGGTACGGCCCTGGAACAGCACGGCACCCTGGCTGCCCGGAGTGAGGGGCTTTTGACTGATGAGCATCAAACCCAGACGGTCGAGGCGCAGTTCCAGATCGTCCAGGTTGGCGGCATCCATGTTGCCTTTCTGGATTTTCCCTTTGCTGTCCGTGGCCTTGTACTGATATTTCGGCATGGGGTGGACCCTTGTCGGTTGCCTCTTTAGTGGATCACGGCCCGGCCGAGGATCCGGGTGATTTCGTCGAGGCTGGTTTCGCCCCGGAGCACATGCCGCACCCCATCGTCCCACATGGTGCGGAATCCGGTCTCCTGGCTGGCCTGTCGGAACTCCGCCGGGTGGGCGCTCCGGGAGATGAGGTCGTGGAAGGTGTCGTTGGTGATCAGGGCCTCCATGACGCAGAGACGACCCTTGAAGCCGGTGTCGTCACAGGTCGGGCATCCGCCGGGCTGATAGAGGGTGGTGATCTCCGGGTGCTCCGAGGGTTTCAGGCGCAGGGCGTGGCGGTGCCG
>JADGBU010000166.1:5971-7310 GCA_015231295.1 Magnetococcales bacterium
GCAGAGGCGGCGCACCAGTCGTTGCGCCAGAACACCGATGATGTTGCCCGCCAGGGTGTGGGGCTCCAGACCCATGTTGAGCAGACGCGGAATCGCCCCCAGTGCCGAATTGGTGTGCAGGGTGCTGTAGACCTGATGACCGGTCATGGCGGCCCGCAGGGCCATTTGGGCGGTCTCCATGTCCCGGATCTCCCCCACCAGGATGATATCCGGATCCTGGCGCAGAATCGAGCGGATTCCGGAGGCGAAATCGAGTTTGATCGCCTCGTTGACCGAGGTTTGCAGGATCGAGGGCATGGGGTATTCCACCGGATCCTCCTGGGTCATGATGTTGCGTTCCAGGGCGTTGAGGGTGGAGATGATCGAGTAGAGGGTGGTGGTCTTGCCGCTGCCGGTGGGGCCTGTCACCAGGATGATCCCTTCGGGTTGGGCCATCATGTGTTCGATGGCCTGGCGATTGTGCGACGAAAGGCCGAGGGCTTCCAGATCCATGATGCGACGCGCCCGGTCGAGGATGCGCAGCACGATGTTTTCGCCGTGAATGGTCGGCTGGGTGGAGCTGCGCAGATCGATGGTGCGACCGGCCAGGGTCATGGAGAAGTGACCATCCTGGGGCAGTCGGGTTTCGGCGATGTCCATGCCGCTCATCACCTTGAGACGCACGGTGAGGCCGGACTGGAACTTCCGGTGCAAGGAGCGCACCTGACGCAGAACCCCGTCGATGCGGTAGCGGATCTGGATGAATCCGGCCATGGGGCCGAAATGGATATCCGAGGCGTCGTGTTTGATGGCGTCGGTGAGCAGGGCGTTGATCAGTCGCACCACCGGATGGCTGAACTCTCCGGAGTGGGAAGGGAGGCTTTCCAGGTCCACCTCTCCGCTTTCGATCTCGTGGAGGATGCCATCCACCGACAGTTCAAAGCCATAGATCCGGTCCAGGGCATCGGTGACTTCGGTTTCGGTGGCCAGTCGCGAGTTCACCGAGGTGCCGGGGGGGAGTCGGGCCAGGAGACGGTCGAGGGTGGCCATATCCAGGGTGTTGGCCATGGCCACCACGAGATGGTTTTGTTCCGGGTTCCAGGCCACCGGGATCACCCCGTGACGCCTGGCGAAATCCTTGGGCACCAGCCGGGCCGCTTCCGGGTCGAGGGCGGTGCGGCTCAGGTCGATGCTCTCCTGTTGCAGAATGCCTCCCAGCAGATCGCGCATTTCGCGTTCGGACAAAAATCCGAGGGCGACCAGAATCTTGCCCAGGGGTTGCTGTTGGCGATCCTGTTCGGAGAGGGCGATGGCGAGCTGATCGGCACTGATGGCTCCCATTTCCACCAGCAGATCGCCG
>JADGBU010000167.1:0-6462 GCA_015231295.1 Magnetococcales bacterium
CCCGCAACCCCTGACCCGTCCCGTGGCCATCGCCCACGCGCTGCTGGCCGACGGCCCCCCGAAAAAACCACTCCTGACCGTGATGATGGGAGGAGCCATGGCCCGTCCGGGCCGGGAAGAGCTCGACGCCATGAAGGCCGCCAGCTATCCCACGCCGGAACGGGCCGCCGCCGCCCTGGGTGCCCTCTATCAATACAGCCGCTGGCGACGCCGTGGACCGCGCATTCTCGGACAGTTCACCGTCAACCGCAGCCGGGTGCGTCGTCTGATTCAGCGTCATCACATTCTGGGCATGGCGCGGCTGTCGGATCTGGCCACCAAGGAGCTGCTGCATGCCTATGGCATCATCATTCCCGAAGGGGAAATGGCCACCTCCCTCGAAGAGGCTCTGGTCATCGCCGAACGGTTGGGTTATCCGGTCACGCTCCATCTGATCTCCCCGGAGCTGCATCTGGCCGAAGGCATGGAAACCCGCCATACCGACCTGCCCGATCCACGGGCGTTGCGGGATGGCTTCGACCTGCTGACGCTGCGCTTTGCCAGACAGGTGCCCGAAGGCCGCATGGAAGGGGTGTTCGTGGAAAAAACCATGGCGCATGGTCGTCCGATCCGCATGGGCATGCTGCGCGATCCCCAGTTCGGACCGCTGCTGCATGCGGGCGGGATCGAACCCACCTCCCCGGAAGAGACGGTCTGTCAACTGGCTCCCGTCACCGCCGAAGAGTCGATGACCATGTTGCGGACCGGCTGCCGACAACAGAAAATTCACAACCTCTGCGCCGAAATGAATGAAAATGAACTGCTCGGCGTGGCGGAAGTGTTGCAACGGATCAGTCAACTGGCCACCGACTTTCCGGAAATCCACCGCATCGACATCAATCCCCTGATCATCCGCCGATCCGGCATGCCCCCGGTGGCGACCGAGTGCGCCTTGCACCTGCAACACGAGGATTCATCATCATCATGACCCACCCCATGACCACCCAGGATCCGCAATGGACGACCCATTATGCCAAGATGGTCACGAGTGCCACCGAGGCCGTCCGTCGGATCAAACCCGGTCAACGGGTTTTTCTGGCCACCGGGGTCGGGGTGCCACGGGCTCTGGTGCGGGCCATGATTCAGGAACGCAACCGGCTCGCCGATATCGAAATCGTGCTGGTCTTCGTGGCCGGTGACGCTCCGTTCGCCGTCAAGGAGCTGGCCGATACCTTCACCCTCAATACCTTTTTCGTCGCCGACAACGTGCGCGACATGGTGCAGGCCGGATTGTCGGACTACACGCCGATTCTGATGTCCGACATTCCCAAGCTCTTTTCGAGCGGACAGATGCCCATCGACGTAGCCATGATCCAGGTGACGCCCCCGGATGTGGAAGGAGAGGTCAATCTCGGCCTCGCCGTGGATGTGATCCGCTGCGCCACGGAAAATGCCGGACTGGTCATCGCCCAGGTCAACCCGGCGATGCCCAGAACCCATGGCGATTCGGCCCTGTCGATCTGGGATCTCGATCTGCTGGTCCCGGAAGAGGAATCCTTGCATGAATGGATCCTCCCGACCCCGGATGACGCGATCGAACGCATTGGGCGTCACATCGCCACCCTGATCCCGGATGGAGCCACCATCCAGATGGGTCTGGGCCGGGTGGCCCAGTTGGTGATCAAATATCTCACCGGCAAAACCAATCTCTCCATCCACACCGAAATGATCAGCGATTCGGTGCTGGATCTGATCGCCTCGGGCTCGATCACCACGCCGGACAACGCCTCGGAGGGCGGACAGATCGTCACCAGTTTCGCCATGGGCAGCCGCAAGCTCTACGACGCGGTTCACGACGCGCCGATCTTCTCCTTCCGCCGCACCGAATATGTCAACGATGTGCGCACCATCGCCCGTCAACAACGCATGGTGGCCATCAACGGGGCACTCCAGGTGGATCTGACCGGCCAGGTCTGTGTCGATTCGTTGGGGTCGCACTTCTATTCGGGCATGGGGGGGATTCTCGACTTCAACAGCGGAGCCTCCACCGCCGCCGAAGGCCGGGCGATCGTGGTGCTCCCCTCCACCGCCCGCAAAGGCAAACAGTCGCGCATCGTCTCGGTGCTGACCCCCGGAGCCGGCGTGGCCCTCAACCGGGGCGTGGTCCACTATGTGGTGAGCGAGTATGGCATCGCCTATCTGTTCGGCAAGACCATTCAGGAGCGGGCCCTGGCCCTGATCGGAATCGCCCACCCCGATTACCGGCCACGCCTGCTGAAACGGGCGGTGAAACTCGGACTGGTGCGACCGGAAATCGGTGAGGTCGATGGTCGGATCTGGGTCGGCGGACGGGAACTCCGCACCTCGATGCTGCTGAACAACGGTCAATTGATCACCTTCCGCTCCTCCAGACCCACCGACTGGAAGGCGATCAAGAAAATGCTCTACTCCCTCTCCGAGGGTACGGTCTATCGCCGCTTCATGAGTCACGTGAAACGGTTTCCGTTCAACCGGGTGAAAAATTTCACCTTCATCGATCAGCGTCGCGACGTGGTGGTGGTGGGGGTGATCGCCGACGGCAAAAACGAATGGGTGGTGGCCATCGGCGGCTACAACGTCGAAGACGGAGCCGCCAATCGCGCCGAAGTGGCCTTTCTGGTCCGGGATGAATGGCAGGGTCAGGGCATCGGCACCTTCATGATGCGCCATCTGACCAATATGGCCCGCAACGTGGGACTCGCCGGCGTGACCGCCGAAACCCTCATGGACAATCGTCCGATGCAGGCGGTACTGGAAAAGTGCGGATTTTCGGTCCACACCCGCATCGACGGCGAAACCGTTCATTTCGATATCGATTTTTGACCCCGCTCACGCCACGACACCCCGGCTTTCAAAAAAAAACGGACCAACCGCTTCCCCGCCCTTGCCGTTGAATTCCTTTATCCTATAACTTCAAGGGAATTCAGAACCCGGTGCCTTGCCAGATGCCATCGACAGCACCATACACAGCCAAGTGAAACCCGATGAACATCACCCAAAAAATCTATTCCGGCTTTCTGGCCCCGCTGCTCATGCTCCTGATTCTGGGCATCTGGGGAGTCGTGGTCAGCGGTCAAGTGAGCCGCGCCAGTCAGGAGGCCCAAGAGGTCGGCTTCAAACTGGCGATGCAGGCCAAGGAGATGGAACTGCATGTCGTTCAGGTGCAACAGTGGTTGACCGACATCTCGGCGACGCGGGCCGCCCAAGGATATGACGATGGTTTTTCTGAGGCCGAAGAGCACGCCAAGGGTTTTGAAAGCAGTGTGGAATCCTTCTCCAAATACGCCCGAGAACAAAACGATACCGCGCAACTCCAAGAGTTGGAAGCACTGAAGCAACGCTTTCAAAACTTCTACGCCATGGGCCGCAAAATGGCCCAGGCCTACATCGACGGTGGCCCCCCGAAAGGCAACGCGATGATGAAAGATTTCGATGAGCATGCGGAATCTTTCACGGAACTATTAAAACCGTTTCTGGAAAAACAAATCAAGCTCGCCCATGACAATTTGAGTTCCGTCAAGGAACATGTCGAGTTTCTGCGCACCGGGATCCTCTTCATTCTGCTGATCGCCCTGGTGGCGGTGGGGGTGTTGGGGTGGAAACTGGGTCGCTCCCTCACCCAACCGATCCACGAGATGGTATCGATCATGGAACAGATCGGCAACGGCGATCTGACCCTGAACGCCCGACAGGATGAACGCAAGGACGAGTTGGGACTGATCAACACCCACATCAACCGACTGGTGCGCATTTTTGGTGGCAATATTCGACAAATCAATCTTCAGGCGGCCAACATCACCGCGTTTGTCTCTGAAATTCTCACGTTGCGCAAAAGTATCGGCACCAGCAGCCACGATCTGGATACCATCGCCCGCTCCGTCGCCGATCAGAATCACGCCCTGATCGGTGAAATCGTCGGAATCAAATCCAATGTGGATCAATCGGTCGCGAATCTGGAAGCCCTGCACCAGGCCTCCCAACATGTCACCGAAGGGATCAACACCATCGCCAGCGCGACCGAACAGGCCAATGCCAGCGTCTCTTCCATGGCCAATTCGGCGCAACACATGCTCGGCAACATCGAAACCGTCCACGATCAACTCACCGAGGTCCACGATGCCATCGCCAGCGTGGCCAACTCCGCCGAACAGATGAAACTCTCCCTCGACGAAGTGCGCCAACGGTGTCTGGCTGCGGTCCAGGAGTCGGAAACCGCTCGCGATCGCGCCAGCGAAGCCGAAGCGGTGATGGAAAAACTCTCCTCCTCGGCCCACGAAATCGGTACGGTGGTCGAGATCATCAACCACATCACCGAACAGACCTTCATGCTGGCCCTCAACGCCGCCATCGAGGCCGCCGGAGCCGGAGAGGCGGGCAAAGGGTTCGCCGTGGTGGCCAACGAGGTCAAGGAGTTGGCCCGCCAGACCGCAGAAGCCACCCTGATGATCCAGGGCCAGATCGAAGCGATCCGCGATCAAACCCGCGAGGCGAAAGAAAAAACCGATATCATCCACGAGTCGGTCGAACGGATCAGCTCGGCCAATGCCGCCATCAACCAATCGGTCACGGCCCAGAGTCAGGCCACGGATCAGATCGTGCAGGCCACTGGCAAGGTGGCCCAAGCCACCGCCGAGGTCAACAGCGGAGCCGAAGAGCTGCAAAACGCCGCCATCGATGTGGTCCGGGCCGCCGAACAGGCCGCGCTGGGCAGTCAGGAGATCGCCTCGTCGGCGGAACGGATCGCCAACTCCGCCCAGGAGATGGAAGATCGCACCCGTTCCACGGTGGAGTCGGCCCAGGCGATCCAACTGGCCGCCGAACGCACCGATCGCCTCGCCGGAGAGGTGCGGGAAAAAGCCGACAACTCGCTGCGGGTGGTGGAGACCATGCATGGGATTGTCAATCAGTTCCAGGCGATGGGAGATGTGGTCGGGGGCATCAGCGAAGCACTCTACGCCGCCCAGGCGCGCATGGATGTCGGTCCGGAACCGTTCAACATCCGTCGCATCAAGGAGGCGGTGTTGAGCCTGATGTATCGGCTGAATCTGGCCATCGCCACCCGGGATCCTTCCCTGGCCGCCGAAGAGGCCAACCCCGACAACTGTCCCGTGGATCGCTGGTTGAACGACGAAGTGCAGGGACAATTCCGCACTCTGCCGTTGTACGCAAAAATGGATGCAACCCATCGGCAATTGCATCAGACCTCCCTCGACATTCTCCGATTCATCGAATTGAATCAGCCCGATGCGGTCCAGGAGTCGATGACCTTCTTCCACGAACTGCGCCGCGTCTTCTTCGAACAGTTGAATCAACTCTATCTGGGCGGCACGGATGACCAATTCGCCAACACGCCGCTGATCCGGTGGCGCGACAGCCTTTCGGTGGGGGTCCAGGCCTTCGACGTCGATCACAAAAACCTGATCGAACAGATCAATCAGCTCAACGTGGCCATGGACCAGAAACAGGGCGCGCCACAATTGCAATCCATCCTCGATGAATTGATCAACTACGCCACCACCCACTTTACCCGTGAAGAGCGTCTGCTGAACGATCACGGTTACGATGGCGTGACCGAACAGCATCATCAGCATGTCAAATTCATCAACTATATCAGGGAACAAAACCGCGAACTCTCCAGAGAGGACTCCTTCGCCCTGGCCTCGGAACTGCTGAAATTCCTCAAGGATTGGCTGTTGCAACACATTCTCAAACATGACATGGGTTACAAAGCGTTTCTGGCCGCCAAGGGGGTCAAATGAATCCTCCACCCACACCCGGAAAACCAAACGTTTTCCGGGATACCGGATCAATCCATGTTCACAGATCGTACCGAGACTCAAACGTCCAGCCATACTGAAACGATCGGTCCAAAATCCCTTTGCACGAGGTCATCTTGCCATGGAACCGGCCCTCTCCCGATTCGTGCCGTTCATCGGCCTTCTGCTGGCCATCACGACGCTTTCCGCCTGCTCTGCGGAGAAATCCGAATCGAAAACCACGGCTCCGCCTCCGATACCGGTCAAGGTCGCCACCGTGATCCAGAAAAACATCCCGCTGACCATTCAGGCCATGGGCAACGCGGAAACCTGTCACGCCGTCTCGATCAAGGCGCGGGTGGATGGCGAACTGCTGAAAGCCCATATCACCGATGGTCAGGAGATCAAACCGGGGCAACCCCTCTTCGACCTCGATGACCGCCCCTACCAGTTCCGCCTGAAACAACTGAAAGCCAATCTGGATCGGGATCTGGCCCTGCTGGAAAACGCCCGCGCCAAGGAACAGCGTCAGGCGGTGCTCAACAAACAGAATATCGCCTCCGAAGAGACCCTGACCGCCTTGATCACCAGTCGTCAGGCCGCCGAGGCCACGGTGGCCGCCGATCGCGCCGCCATCGCCGAAGGAGAGATGCAATTGAGTTTCACCCGCATCGTCTCCCCCATCGCC
>JADGBU010000167.1:6472-7123 GCA_015231295.1 Magnetococcales bacterium
GAATGGCCGGACGCATCCTGATCCAGCCCGGCAACCTCATCAAGGCCAACGACGCCAATCCCCTGGTGACGCTGCATCAAATGGATCCCATCTGCATCACCTTCACCGTGGCCGAAACGCATCTTGCCGCCATTCGCGCCAGCCACGCCAAGGCACCGCTCACCCTGGGCCTCTTCCCCAACCGGGAGAATACCACCCCCATTCCGGCCACCCTGCTCTCCCTCGACAACGCCGTCGAACGGCAAACCGGCACCATTCGACTCAAGGCGCAAGCGAACAATCCAGAGCGGCAATTGTGGCCGGGTCTGTTCCTCACTCTGTCGCTCAAACTCATGGAGCGGCCCGAGGCCCTGGTGATCCCCACCCGTGCGGTCCAGACCGGCTCCTCCGGTCCTTTTGTCTATGTGGTCAAGCCGGATCAAAGCGTGGAAAATCGCCCCGTCGTCATCGCCCAGGAAGAACAGGAAGAGAGCGTCATCACCTCCGGCCTCACGGCGGGCGAGACGGTCGTCACCGTGGGTCAATGGCGTCTCAAACCCGGAGCCAAGGTGGAACCGCCCCAAACAGACCACCCAAACACCAACCCGAAATGAACCTTCGATGAATATCACCGGTTTCTTCGTTCACCGCCCGGTCACGACGGTCCTGACC
>JADGBU010000168.1:0-2546 GCA_015231295.1 Magnetococcales bacterium
AGGGCTTCGCCCTTGGATCCCACCAGGGGCCAATGGCCCCTGGACCCCGTTAGCGCACCGGTCGCATGCCCCGCAAAAAATAAAAAGCCGCCAATACGAACGGCGGACCATACCACCACGCGGACATCCCCGCCGAAACCATGATCGCCGCTCCCACGAACAACGTCCCTCCGGTGGTCGCCGAAGCCTGACGCTGAAAGCCCAATCCCAGCCGACGTTCCAGCCGGATCAGTGAGGATGAGTGAATGTGCAATCGCAACCGATCGGTGGCCAGTCGCTCCAGTCCGTTGTAGAGCAGATCGGGCAGCATCGCCGCCGAGTGGTTGATTTTCTGGACCCGCTCCTTGGCTTCGCGAATTTTTCCCAGCGGGCCGAGATTTTCCAGCATCCAGTCCCGGATCAACGGTTCGGCCAGCAGCCACATGTTGAGTTCCGGATTGATCTCCCGTCCCACCCCTTCCAGCGTGAACATGGTTTTTTGCAACAGCAGCAATTGCGGCTGCACCGGCATTTCGAACTGTTCCGTCACCTTGAACAGTTGGGCCAACAGTTTGGCGATGGAAATTTCTTTCAGGGGTTGTCCGAAGATCGGTTCCCCGATCTGGCGACAGGCATCCTCGAACTCATCCATATTGGTGTGACGCGGCACGAAACCGGCGGTCAGATGGACTTCCGCCACTTTGCGATAGTTGCGATCGAGAAAGCCGCGCATCAATTCCGCCAACAGCACCCGATCCCGCATCGACACCCGACCGATGATACCGAAATCGAGGATGGTCAGGGTGCCATCCGCCCGCACGAAAATATTTCCCGGATGCTGGTCCGCGTGAAAAAATCCATCCCGGAACACCTGCTTGAAAAAACTGGTGATGATGTTGCGGGAGATCTTGGTGGCATCGAGTCCCAGTTCCGGATGGCTGGTCAACTCGTCGATGGGGATGCCGTCGCACCACTCCAGGGTCAGCACCCGACGGGAGGTCAAGGGCCAGATCACCTCCAGGGCGTGCATTTCGGGATCGTGTTTGAAATTGTCGCGAAATTTTTGCGCCCGTCCTCCTTCCACCAGAAAATTCATTTCGTTGCGGATGGTGACGGCGAACTCTTCCACCACGCGGCGGGCCTGAAAACGTTGCAGCTCCGGCACATGGGTATCGATGATGTTGGCCAGGGAGGTGAGCATGCGTATATCCTGCTCGACCACGGTTTCGACATTGGGTCGCATCACCTTGACCGCCACATCGCGACCATCCCGCGTGATCGCACGATGCACCTGGGCCATGGAGGCCGAAGCCACCGGAACCGGATCGAACTCGGTGAAAAATTGTCCCACCGGGCCATCCAGATCGGCTTCGACGATGGTGCGCACTTTTTCGAACGGGAAGGGGGGGACTTCATCCTGGAGTTTTTTCAGCTCCATGCCCAACTCTTCCGGCAAAGCATCCATGCGGGTGGAGAGAGCCTGACCGAATTTGATGAAGGTCGGGCCCAACTCTTCGAGAATTTTTCGCAGTCTGGCCCCGTGGGAGAGATCCCGGCGGAGGCGTCGGACGCCGGGCAGCAGACCGACGACCCAGGTGAGCACGCGCAGCGGAAAAAATCGGCTCGAAAGGGGTTCGGCATCGTAACGGGCCAGCGTGGCCAGGATGCCGTACAGCCGAATGATGGTGCGAAGGTTGGTGAACAGCATCGGAGGTTGTCTATTCGGCTTCGTGCATCGGATTCGTGGATGGAGCGCGGTGCGCGGCGGCGAGTGCGAATCGCTTGGAGGCTCGGGAGATCCGACCCTCGATGCGTTCGATATCCTTGCTGACGGCTTCCGCCTGTCCCTTGAGAGCCTGAAGCTGTCCGGCCCGTGGTGGATTTTGTTGAGCGATCCACTGTTCCAGGGTCGATTCGAGGCGATTTTTGGCCTGTTCGGAATTTTGTCGGGCGCGGGAGGCCAGCGTCATCAGGTTGCGGGCTCCGCTGGCTCCGAAGAGGAGCGACAACTCTTTTTCCCAGTCGATTTCCACGTTGTCGAGAATATTTTTGAAGCGCAATCCGGTATCGGTTTCGCCGGAGAGCTGCAACTGACGCGAAAAAAAGAGCGAATCCGGATCGGTGGTGGAAAACAGCAGTGCCAGAAAGGCCGACACCTTGCCGGACATCACCACATGAGGCAGCGAGTCGGCATAGGTATGGATCAGCACTTCGCCGTCGTGGGTCACTTCCATGAAAAAGGATTGGGATTGATCCTCGACGTGAAATTCGAACACCTTGCCGGAGAGTTCCGTCAACCGTTCCTTGAGATCCGGATAGCGTTTGAAAAACAGATTGAGCACAATGCCCAGAGTCACGGCGGTGACCGGCTTCGGAATCAGTTGGAACGGCAGGGTGAAAAGGGGAGAGAGCATCATGATTACACCTTGTATCCGACATGCACGGCGGCGATGCCGCTGGACAGATTGTGATAGCGCACCTGAAACAGTCCGGCCTCTTCGAGCATCGACTTGAATCGCTGCTGATCCGGAAAGCGACGGATCGACTCCACCAGATATTGATAGGCT
>JADGBU010000168.1:2698-4795 GCA_015231295.1 Magnetococcales bacterium
CAGTTCGATCTGGGTGACGTTGCGGATGCCAAAGCCGATGGTCACGGCGTGAAACGAGTTGTCCGGAAAGGGCAACTGTTCCGCGTTGCCCTGGACCCAGCGGATGCCGGAAACCAGTCCCTGATCGGCCAGACGGGCGCGCCCCTGTTCGAGCATGGCGGCGTTGATGTCGAAGATGGTGATATCCCCTTGCCCCTGCAACCGTTCATGCATCAGGCGGGCGAGGTCGCCGGTGCCGCCGGCCACGTCGAGGAGGTGATCACCGGGTTTGATCCGCAGACGACGAATGGCGAATCGTTTCCAGAGACGATGGATGCCCATGGACATCAGATCGTTCATCAGATCGTAGTTTTGAGCGACGGAATCGAAGACCTGTCGGACTTTGTAGACTTTTTCGTTCAGGGGAACTTCGCTGAAACCGAAATGAGTGGTGGACGGCCCTGTCATGGAAGACTGCTCCGAAGATGGTGAGCGTGGGTGAAGACGCACGGTCCGGATGTCGGGATCCGGAATGTCTGTAAAGGGGATTCTACCGTTCCGGGCCGCGCTTGGGAACGGTTCATGCGTTTCGGATGGCGATCCGCCGCGTGAAAAGGAGGCGGCAACCGGTGAAAAAAAAGAGGGGGTCTGGGGGATTCATCCCCCAGGGTTTTGATTTTTGATTTTCTTCGATCCATAAAATAATTTTTTCAAAAGATTGACAGTCAAAACCTTGGGGGAAGAATCCCCCAAACCTCCTCTTTTTTTTCAATGGTTTTCAGGGTTTGTGCAATCCGGGGGATGCCGGTTGCGATCCCTTATTTTTTGGCAAGGGTGAACGTATAATCGAACGCCATGAATACTCAATCTTCCGATCACTCCTCGCCACGATTTTTTCGCGATTTACGCGAGTTCATGGCATTGTTGTCTGCGCGCGGCCTGCTGATCCAGGTGGATGCGCCAGTCGATCCGGTGCTGGAAATGACCGAAATCTCCCGCCGACTGTTGCACGGTGGCGGTCCGGCGGTGCTGTTCACCCGACCGGTGGGGTATCGCATGCCGGTACTGGTCAATCTTTTCGGCACCGAGGAGCGGGTCGGCTTGGCCATGGGGCGTCGGGTGGAGGAGTTGGAGGCGTTGGGCGCGTTGTTGGCGGCCTTGCGTCAACCCGAAGCCCCCCGAGGTCTGGCCGATGCCCGTGATCTGATCTTGCGTCTGGCCCGCGCCCGCCACATGCCGACCCGAACCCTTTCCCGTCCCCCCTGTCGGGAGTTGATGTGGGAAGGCGACGCGGTGGATCTGAAACGTCTGCCGGTACAGACCTGCTGGCCCCAAGATGCCGCGCCCCTGATCACCTGGGGATTGGTGGTGAGTCGGGGTCATCACGGGGGGCCGCTGAATCTGGGTATTTATCGCATGCAGGTGCTCGACCGGAATCGGGTGATCATGCGCTGGCTGGCCCATCGGGGAGGCGCGCAGCATTTGCGCGAGTATGGCGGGCGTCCGATGCCGGTTTCGGTGGTGATCGGATGCGATCCGGGCACGCTGCTGGCGGCGGTCACGCCGGTGCCGGAAACCCTCTCCGAATACGCCTTCGCCGGTCTGCTGCGGGAGCAGCGTGTGGAAGTGGCCCCGGAAACGACGCCCTATCCACCGGTTCCGGCCTACGCCGAAATCGTGCTGGAAGGGATGGTCGATCCGAATGAGTTGGCCGAAGAGGGTCCATTCGGCGATCACACCGGCTATTATAATGAAGTGGATCGCTTTCCGGTCCTGACGGTGCAGCGGATGAGCATGCGTCGGGATGCGATTTATCTTTCGACCTTCACCGGTCGTCCGCCGGATGAGCCGGCCATTCTGGCCTTGGCGTTGAATCGGATCTTCACCCCGCTTCTGAAAAAACAGTATCCGGAGATCGAAGGCTTTCATCTTTCCATGGAGGCCTGTTCCTATCGGGTGGCGGTGGTGGCCCTGAAAAAAGGGTATCCGGGACATGCGTTTCGGGTGATGGCCGGTTTGTGGGGATTTTTGCGTCAATTTCTTTATGTGAAGTATGTGGTGGTGGTGGATGCGGGCGTGGCCATCGCGGATTGGGGCGCGGTGCTGGCCGTGAGCGAA
>JADGBU010000168.1:4805-7053 GCA_015231295.1 Magnetococcales bacterium
GGGCGGGATCTGCAGGTGTTGAAACATACGCCGATCGATTATCTGGATTTCTCCTCTCCGTTGTCGGGGTTGGGGGGCAAGCTCGGGGTGGATGCCACGAGCAAATGGCCCGTGGAACGGAAGGCGGTTCCGGCGATGGAGCCGGTACGGGGCGTGGGTGTGGCGGAGTGGATCAATAGATTACGCGCGCGCGTGGAAGGGATCCTGGAGGGGCATGGTTTTTCCGGGGGGCGCATGGTGGTGATACGGGTGGACAGTCGGGGGCGTCCGGGATTGGGGCGTCGGGTGATCGAGGCGGTGGGCGCAGAGGTGGAGCCGGGATGCGGAGCGGATCAGCTTTGGGTGGTGGATTGGGATGTGCGGGTGGATTCGCTGTCGGATCTGGCCTGGTCGTTGGCGACCCGGACCGATCCGGGGCGGGATTTGTGGATCGATGAGGGGACGGGCCGATGGGGGGTGGATGCCACGATGCGCACCCGGCAGGAAACCGGACGGGAGTGGGGGGTGCCATTGGTGATGGATCCGGCCATTCAGGACAAGGTGAGCCAGCGATGGAAGAGTTATGGCCTGCCGGGCCATTGAAAGCGATTGTTTCAGTCAAGGTCATACATTGGGAGTTGGGGGAGTGAGGATGAATCGTCGCGTGCTGTTGTTGGTGATGCTGCTGCTGTTGGGTGCGTCCACCGGTCGAGCGGAAGAGGGGGGCTTGAATACCCCTTTGACCGCAACCGATGGCAAGACTCTGCGTTTGACCGATTTCAAGGGGAAGGTGGTTTTGGTGAACTTCTGGGCCACCTGGTGTCCTCCCTGTCTGGAGGAGATTCCGGCTTTGGTGCTGCTTCAGAACCGGTACAAGGAAAAGGGATTGGTGGTGATCGGCATCGACTATATGGAGAAGCCGGACCGGGCACGTCTGATCGCCTTCATGGACGAGCAGGGGATCAACTATCCGGTCGTCTACGGAGAGGTGAAGAGTCTGCAAGGGGTGGCCAAGGCTTTGGGAGGGGTTTTCGCGCTGCCCGTGACCAAGGTGTTGGATCGCAACGGCAAGGTGGGGGCTTCTCACATTGGCGGTCTGACGCTGGAAGAGATGCAAAAGCTGGTGGAGCCGCTGCTGTGACCGGGGCTCTGGTGGTGATGACCACGGCCCCGGATGAACAGGTGGCCGAACGCCTGGCGGAAACCCTGATTCAGGAGAGTCTGGCCGGTTGCATACAGATTCTGCCGCAGGGTCGTTCCATCTATAGATGGGAGGGGGCGATTCACAAGGATGCGGAGTGGGTATTGCTGATCAAGACCACCCGAGGGGTTTACGCCCGTCTGGAGTCTCGTTTGAAGACGCTGCACCCCTACGACACCCCGGAGCTGCTGGCTCTGGAGGTGACGGAGGGTCATCCGGCCTATCTGGCCTGGCTGAACACGACGGTATCGTGACCCAACCGACTTGGTTTTGGAGAATGAAATCATGGAAGTGACTTACGCGGCGGCCTTTTTGGCCGGTTTACTCTCTTTTCTCTCCCCGTGCGTGCTGCCATTGGCACCGGCCTACATCAGTTACATGAGCGGCATTTCGGTGGAGCAGTTGCGTCAGGGTGACGACCGGCGATCCGCCTGGCGCGCCGGGTGGCACGGCCTGTGGTTTGTGATGGGTTTTTCATTGGTATTCATTGGGTTGGGTGCTTCTGCCACCTATCTGGGCCGGATGCTTTTGGAGCACATGAGCCTGTTGAGCAAGGTGGGCGGGGTAGTGATCGTGATTTTCGGTCTGCACTACATGGGGGTTTTCCGGGTGGGTTTCCTGAATCTGGAAGCCCGGTTCAATCCGGAGCGCAAGCCGTCCGGTCCCTGGGGTACGTTCTTGATTGGATTGGCTTTTGCGTTTGGTTGGACCCCGTGTGTGGGTCCGATTCTGGCGGGGATTCTGGCGGTGGCCGGGGGACAGGAGGAGATTGGACAGGGAATCACGCTGTTGGCGGTCTATTCGGCGGGTTTGGGGGTTCCTTTTTTGCTGACCGGGGTGGCGATCAACCTCTTTTTCGGGGTGTTCGAGCGTCTTCGGGGCCATTTGCACACGATCGAGCGGGTTTCCGGGGGATTGTTAGTGTTGGTTGGCTTACTGATATTCTTTGGTGATTTCAATAGGTTATCCAGCATGATCCTGGAATGGTTTCCGGGTTTGGCGCGTCTCGGGTAAAAAAAACGAATCCATCTGCATTTTTCCTTTGACGTGCAGGTCTGGATCGCATAT
>JADGBU010000169.1 GCA_015231295.1 Magnetococcales bacterium
CACCCCGATGGTGAGCGATCCTTCGGCCATCAGGCTGTCCCTGTACCAGAACAGTACCGCCACGATCACCGTCGAGGCCCCCTCGACGAAGCTGAACTGAAAGGCCTCCAGATAGTTGCTCTGGTCGGCGTTTTCCCGATGGGCGCGGTTCAGGCGTCCGAACTGGGTGATGGCGGCCTGTTGCTGATGAAACAGGCGCACCACATCGCGACCTTCACTCTCTTCGGTGAGCCGGGCGGTCATGCGGGCCATCAGCAGCGTGCCCTGACGCTGGATCACCCGCATGCGTCGGGTGACGCGAAAAGCCATCAGAATCACGGCGGGCATCAGGATCAGCACCACCAAGGAGAGCTGCGGCGACAGCAGGATCATGCCCGCCGCCACCGCGATCAGCAACAGGATATCCCCCACCAGATTGATCAATCCGGCACTGACCATCTGACTGATGGCCTCGGCATCGTTGGCGATGCGATTGGTGAGGGCTCCGCTGGGATTTTTGGCGAAAAAGGCGGCGTCGAGGGTGAGCAGATGCGCGAACAGCTCTTGACGCAGATCGCTGATCACCCGTTGTCCGAGCTGGGCGTTGAGGGTCGATTGCAGATAGCCGGTGATGAACTGGAAAAGGCTCAGGCCCGCCAGGGCCGCGAGCAGCCCGTAAAAGCCTTCGAGTCGTCCCGTGACCAGATGTCGATCCACGGCCATCTGGATCACCAGGGGTTGGGCCAGTTGGGACAGGGCTCCCAGAGGAGGAAGCAGCATCGCCAGGGCGAGCCAGCGGCGATGGGGTCGGGCGTACCCCAGAAAGCGACCCATGAGCCGCAGATCCAGAAAGGCGCCGTAGCGGGTCTCTTCGGTCACGGAGTTGACGGCGGGCATCATGGGAGCGGGGACTCCAGGGCAGGGGCGGGACGCGCGGAATGGGGAGAGGCGTGGCGGGGGATGGTGTTCATTCGGCCAGGGCCTCCAGGGCTTCGGCGCGGCTCATGGTGTCGTGGAGATCCCGATAGAGGGGAGAGTCGGCCAGCAGGGTTTCGTGGGTGCCGGAGGCGACGATGCGCCCCGCGTCGAGCAGATGGATGATTTCGGCCCGCTTGAGGGCGGCGATGCGATGACAGACCATCACCACGGTCGGGCGTCGGCTGGCGGTGTGCAGTTGGTCGAGGATGCGCGCTTCGGTACGGGCGTCCACATGGGAGAATACATCGTCGAGCAGCAGAATCGACGGCTCTCCCACCAGAGCGCGGGCCAGGGCGGCCCGTTGACGCTGCCCCCCGGACAGGGTGATCCCCCGTTCGCCGATCAGGGTGTCGAGTCCCTGGGGAAATCCCTGGACCTCCTCCTCGAAGGCGGCCATCCGCAGCGCCTGCCGGGTGTGAAAGTGGCTCGGATCCGGGCGGTCGAGGAGGAGATTCTGGATCAGCGGCGCGGAAAAGAGAAAACTCTCCTGGGGGACCATGGCCAGTTCCCGACGCAGTTCCGCTTCCGGCAGGGTGTTGAGCTCCCGGCCATCGATGCGGATGGTGCCTTCGGCGACCGGATAGAGCCGCGCGATCGCCTGGAGCAGCGCCGATTTGCCGGAACCGACCCGTCCGGCCAGACCGGTGAGGGCTCCGGGGGGGATCTCCAGGGAGATCTGGCGCAGCACCGGGGTTTCGGGCTGGAAGGCGAACGAAAGCCCGGTGATCGAGATGGCTCCCTGCCAGCGTTTTTCGGCGGCGGGGGCGGCGGCCACGGCGGGAGCCAGAAAGGGTTGGGCGTCGAGCACGGTGCCGATGCGATCGAGGGCGGCCAGTCCCCGTTGCATCACCGTGAGAATCCAGCCGAAACCGACGGTGGGCCAGATCAGTATCGCCAGATAGCCGGAAAAGGCCACGAAATCTCCCATGGTGAGGCGACCGGTGGCCACGGCGGTGCCCCCGTGGGCCAGAATGATGAAGCCACCCAACGCCCCGGCGAACAGCACCATGGGTCCGAAGAGGCTTTGCAGTCGGGCGTGATCCAGGGCGGCGCGGGCCAGTTCCCGGGTTTCGTCGGCGAAGCGGGCGTTCCAGTCCGCCTCGCGGGCGTGGGCGTGGATGGCGGCGATGCCGGCGATCGACTCCTGAATGAAGCCGGACAGCACCCCGAAGCGATCCGCCACCACCCGACTGAGCCGATACATGCGTCGGGTGAGCAGCCGCGAAAGACCGAGCACCAGCGGAATCGGGGCCAGGGCGAACAGGGTGAGCAGAGGATCGAGTCCGAGCATGATCGGCATGGTGGCGGCATAGGCCATGATCACGTTGGCGCTCTGGAGAAAGCCCGGACCCACGCACATGCGGACCGCACTGACATCGGCGGCGGCGCGGGCGGCCAGATCTCCGGTTTTTTCGTGATCGAGGAACGGGGCGTCCAGGGAGAGCAGTTTGGCGTGATAGCGTTGCCGGAGAGCGTATTCCACGTCGCGCCCGATGCCGAAGATGCGGGTGCGGGATTGAATGCGGAAAAAGGCGTTGGTGGCGGCCAGAGCAATCAGGGCCAGAATGTGCAGATGGGGTATGGCGTGACTCATCAGGGATTCGGTGGCCAGTTTCATCACGTAGGGGATGGCGGCGGCACTGGCATTGGTGGCGAGCAGCAGCAGAAATCCCAGGACAAACGCCCGCTCCTGACCGACGAACAGAGGCAGCAGATGACGCAATCGCGTCTTCAGAGGGGTGCTGGCGACGTTTTTCATGGGGGAACGGCATGAAAAACGGTTTTTATTGGTGGCAAATTTTGTATCATGCTGGAAACGGAGGATTCGACCTCATGCTGGAAACCGTGGATGCAACCGTCCGCGCGATCTTAGTATGTAGCCAGGGGGAACCCATGTGAGCTGGTTTCAGGATGCACCCGGTCCGCTTCGAGAGCAAGGAATCTCGCACGCCCCACTGCCGGCGCGGCGCGCCCTGCTGCGCGCCGTGGTGGGAATCGGGATGTGGGCGGCGGTTCCGTGGGGCGCGACCCGGCTGTGGGCCGGAGAGGAAACCTGGCTGGATCGTCATCCCTGGCTGCGCGGCTGGATCGAACAGGATGGGTTCGACCGGGTGTGGCTGGAAACGCTGCTCTCTCCGCTGGAGCCCGATGCCAAGGTGCTCCATCTGATGGATCATCAGACCGAGGCCAAGCCCTATCACGAATATCGCGCCCTGGTGATCAACTGGCGACGCATTCGTATCGGTCGCACGCTGCTGCGGCGTCACCGGTCGATCCTGACCGAAGTGGAGGAGTATTATCGGGTTCCTCCGGAGATCGTGGTGGCGTTGTGGGGACTGGAAAGCGATTTCGGCAACAATATGGGCCGGTTTGGCGTGTTGCGCACCCTGTATACGCTGGCGGCCCACTATCCGAGACGCGGCGTCTATTTTCAGGGGGAGTTGCGACAGTTTCTGCTGCTGTGCCGGGAGGAGGGATGGGATCCCCGCAAGCCCAAGGGCTCCTACGCCGGAGCCATGGGACAGGTGCAGATGATGCCGGGCAGCATGCGTCGCTATGCGGTCGATTTCGACCACGACGGTCAGCGGGATGTGATCGGAGATGTCACCGATGTGCTCGCTTCCATCGCCTCGTTCCTCCATGGCCACGGCTGGTGTCCGGATGGACGGCTGGTCCAGGCGTTGGAACGGCGTCCCGAACTGGCGGAACTGCTCGCCGGAACCGCCGGGGCGCGTCGTCCCTGGTCGGAATGGCGTGTTTCGGGCATCGTCTGGCCGCTGGATCAGCCCGAACCCGATCCCGAGGAGCTTCTGTCACTGATTGTCCTGGAAGAACGGGATGGACCTCGTTATTATATGACCTTCATGAATTTTTGGGTGATTACCCGCTGGAACCGCTCCAACCGGTTCGCGATGGCGGTGCGGGAGTTCTCGGCGGAGCTGCGGCGGATGGAGAAAGCATGCGGAAATATGGTGTTTCGGGGCTGAAGGCCTGGCTGTTGCTGGTGGTGCTGCTGTTTCCGGCAGCGTGCGCCCGTCTTCCGGAAAAACCCGATGGAGAGGCCCAGAAACCAATCCCTTCGGGAAAACGGGGCACGGCACGTCCTTATGAAGTGTTCGGGAAAACCTATTATCCCCTCTCCGAAGAGGAGGCCGTCGGTTATGTGGAAGAGGGGATGGCTTCCTGGTATGGGCGGGAGTTTCACGACCGGCCCACGGCCAATGGCGAACGGTTCGACATGAATCGCATCTCTGCCGCTCACACCATCCTGCCGCTGCCGATGCTGGTCCGCGTGACCAATCTCGACAACGGGCGGACGCTGGAGGTGCGGGTCAACGATCGGGGACCGTTCATCGACAACCGCTTGATCGATCTCTCCTTCGCCGGGGCCGAACAGCTCGGTTACGCCCGCACGGGCTTGGCCCGGGTGCGGGTGGAAGCCCTCCGCATGTTGGCCAAGGCCGACCCGATCGAACTCTATCGTCCCCGTCCCGGCACGCCCCCCTCTCCCATGGTCAAACCCGAATCGGCGCAGGCCGGTGGTTCCTCTCCCTGGAAAGAGTCCAGTCAGACCGCAAACACCGGCGCGGGCGGCAAGGAGCATTACATTCAACTCGGCTCCTTCGGTCGCTACGAAAATGCCCTGGAGATGGAACGACGGGTGAAAAAGGTCGGAAAACCGCGCATCATCAAGAGTTCCGTGGGCGCGCGCATGATGTATCGGGTTCGTCTGGGACCATTCTCCCCGGAACAGGCCGAACAGGTGGAGCGGACTCTGCGTCAAATGGAGATCGGTGAAGCGGTGATCATTCGGGATTGATGGTATGATGGGTCCAGGGGGATCATCCCCCTGGTGGGGTCCAGGGGCAAGGCCCCTGGTGGGGTCCGGGGCAACGCCCCGCATCAACATTGACCATCCCGAACTGGATGGAGTCATGCAACAACGTGTGTCGCAGACAGTGGACGCCATGAGAAGAGAGTTTGGAATTCATCCGGGATTGATCGTTCTATGGCTGCTGCTCTGCCTCTTTTGGAGTGTCGATCAGGTCGTGGCCGCCGAAGAGTCCCCGCCCAAAGTGCGGGGGAGTGCCGGAGTGCTCGGGGATCTGGACTCGGGGCGGGTGCTCTACGCCCAGGATGCCGATACACGGCTTCCTCCGGCCTCCCTCACCAAGGTGATGACCCTCTATCTGATCTACGAGGCGTTGGCCGCCGGAACCATCCAACTCGAAACCGAACTGCCGGTGAGCGAAAATGCCTGGCGTACCGGAGGATCCAAGACCTTCGTCAAGGTGGGGGATCGGGTGCGGGTGGAGGATCTGGTGCGGGGGATCGCGATTCAGAGCGGCAACGACGCCTGCGTGGTGATGGCCGAACATCTCACCGGTTCCGAAAGCGCGTTCGTGGCGTTGATGAATGCCAAAGCCGCCGAACTGGGCATGAGCAATACCCATTTCACCAATGCCACCGGACTGCCGGATCCGGAACACTATACCACCGCCCGCGATCTCTTCGTGCTCGCCAGCGCGCTGATGCGCAAGTTTCCCCAGTACAGCCATTACTCCCAGGAAAAACAGTTCACCTATAACAATATCCGTCAGCACAACCGCAATAATCTCCTGTGGCGCGATCCGATCATCACCGGCCTCAAGACCGGTCACACCCGGGAGGCCGGTTACTGCCTGGTCGCCACCAGCGACAAGGATGGACAACGAATGGGCGCGGTGGTCATGGGCGCATCCACCCGCAAGATCCGCGAAGATGATGCCTGGAACCTGATCCAGTACGGCAACAAGTTTTACGAGACGGTCAAATTTTTCGATGCCAAGGCGTCGGTGCGTAAATTGCGAGTCTGGAAAGGAACCGTCCGAGAGGTGGATGGCATTGTCCAGGAAGCCTTGAGCGTGACGGTCTCCCGCAAGGAGCGCAGTGCCCTGGAGGTCGGGGTGTCGTATGATGATCCGCTGGTGGCTCCGATCGCGGCTTCCCAGAAGATCGGAACCGTGGTGGTGAAGTCCGGAGGCAAGGAGCTGTTTACCCGTGATCTGGTGGCCGCCGAGGCCGTGGAGCGCGGCAATGTGTTCCGGGTCATGTTCGATTCGATGCGCATGACCGTCGGTTGGTGATGCGCCTGAACTCAAGGAATGGGGCAATGTCGGGAAAAAAATCGAAAAAACGGGAGTCCCAGTTGGGCGAACTGGAGCCGATCGCCATGGGATCCCCCGAAGATTATCTGGAATCCGTGAACCCGACGATGCATGAGGATCATGATGGTCCCTCCATGGAGGAGATTCTGGCCTCGCTGGAAGATCTGCTGGATGGCGAGGATGAAGACTCCTTGATGGATTCGGATGCGCTGGCCGATGAGGAGTCGGTTGAAATGGCGGATGACCGGGAGGATTATCCGCAGATCGAACTGGAATCGGTCGTGGACGAAGGTGCCTTGGTACAAGAGGGGATGGCGATGGACGGAGCCATGGACGAACAAAGCGCGGAACCGGTCGAACAGCCTGTCGGGATGTCCGGGGAACTGGATGACGATGAGCCTTTGGATCTGTCGGGCATGGAGGTGGCTTTGGCCTTCATGGATGACGAGTCCGAATTTGATTCGGGGAGTGAAGACGATCACGGCCATGATCACGGGCACGATCACGGGCACGATCATGGGCATGACCACGGTCACGATCATGGCGATGTCTCCGAGGTGGATCTGGATGAGGCGTTCGAGTCCGACTCCGAAGACGATTTCGGCACCGAAAGTGAAAGCGCGGTTGTCGTAGAAGAAAGCGAATACGACTCCGATCCGGACTTTGAATCCTCGACCGATTTCGGGAGCGAGGATGAGGAGGAGCTGGAATCCCGTAGCCGATCGGAAGTCGAGGTGGAGTTGGAGTCGGAGTCGGAGCTGGATGAGGCTCTGGAGTCGGAGCTGGATGCGGTGGTCGATGCGGAACTGGCCGCTGCGCTTGGGGCGGAAATCGAGGCCGAAGTCGAGCCTGAAATCGAGCCCGAGCCCGAAATCGAGCCCGAGCCCGAAATCGAGCCCGAGC
>JADGBU010000170.1 GCA_015231295.1 Magnetococcales bacterium
AAGTCAAAACCCTGGGGGATGAATCCCCCAGACCCCCTCTTTTTTTTCAATAGTGGACCCGCCTGCCCATCAGGAGAGATGAACGTGTCGTCAGGAAAACGAATCTGGTGTGCGGTATCGGGGCATGGTTTCGGCCACTGGTCGCAGATCGTCCCGGTGCTGAAAGCCCTGCTGGTCGAAGATCCGGAGCTGACGATTCATGTCACCGGCGGGATTCCCACCCGACTGATCGCCAACACGTTGCATCACCCCTTCACCCATGATCCGGCGCAGCGGGATGTGGGACTGATCCAGCCCAACCCCTTGCGCGTGGATCTCGAAGGGACCATGGAGGCTCTCAGGAGGCTGCATCACGACTGGCCCGCACGCATCCACCAGGAGTGCCAGACAATGCATGCGTGGAAAGCGGATCTGATCCTGGGCAACATTCCCTATCTACCCATGGAGGCCGGAACCCATGGCGGCATACCCACGGTGGCACTCACCTCGCTCAGTTGGGACGAGGTGTTGCTGGCCTACGCCCCGCCGGAACACCCGGAAATCGCCGCATGGGTCGCCACCATGCGCGCCGCCTACGGCCAAACCCGTCTGGCCTTGCGCATCACCCCGGCGATGCCGCTTCACCCGTTCGGAAACACGCTGGACATTCCACCAATCACAACATTAGGTATCAACAGACGCGACCAACTGCGGCACGACCTGAATATCGATCCCCGTGATCCGCGTTCGGTGGTTCTGGTGACATTGGGTGGCATTCCGGCGGACAATCTCCCCCTCGCCGCCCTGAACGCCGATCGGGATTACCTCTGGCTCGTGGACCATCCACTCCAGGCCGACACCGCCAGTCATCTGCATCCTTTGGAAAAACTCTCCCACTGGCTTTTTACCGACATCTCCGCCTCGGTGGATGCCGTACTCAGCAAACCGGGCTACGGCATGACCATCTCCACGGTGGCCAATCGGATTCCGTTTCTTTATGTGCGTCGGGGCACCTTCCCCGACGAACCCCCGATCACGGAGTGGGCCGCCCGATACGGTCGCGCCGCCGAAATCACGCCGCAGGCGTTTCAGGATGGTTCGTTCACCGCTTCACTGGCCACCCTGCTCCAACAAAACGCGCCCCCCGCCCCCGAGGTCAACGGAGCCGAGGTTGCGGCGCGACTGCTCAGGGAACGATTTCTATAAAACTGGTGGGGTCCAGGGGCCATTGGCCCCTGGTGGGATCCAAGGGCGAAGCCCTTGGGAGTGACAGACAAAAAATTTTCACACAAAACCCTGGGGGACGAATCCCCCAGACCCTCTCTTTTTTTTCAACAGGTTACACGATATCATCCTCGATGATATCCCCGCGCAGCGCACTCTTGTGCCCCACGGGCAACACCCCCTCATCCCCATCTTCCGGATTGTAAAACGCCCGCACCGACCCGACCCGGCCAACCGAATTATACAACGAATTCCAACCCTTGACATACATGGAACAGTCGTCGTTGAAACAGACGAACATGAAATCGCTGACAAATCCCATCCCATCGCCACAAAAATTATGTCCCGCAGCCGCCCATTTCTTCATGGGAACGCCACAATGGGGACAATTATACTCGGTTGCGCCGATAATCTTGCTCATGCGAGATTCTCCTCGATCCAGGCCGTCGCCGCAGCCAATGCCTCATGAAGCGATTCGGGACGGGTTCCGCCCCCCATCGCCATATCCGGACGGCCACCGCCCTTGCCGCCCACCAACGGAGCCACGGCCTGCATCCACTCTCCGGCCTTGCAACGCCCCGTCAAATCCTTGGTGATCCCGGCCAGCAGACTCACCTTGCCCTCTTCCGGCAACCCCAGAAAAATCGCTCCGGAGCCGATCTTGTCCCGCAACCGGTCCGCCAGATCCCGCAACCCCTTGGCATCCAGCTCCGCGACTCCGGCCACCAGATAACGCACGCCTCCCTTTTCCCGCACGCGGCCCAACAACTCATCCACCGTGGAGCCCGCCAGCGCGGATTTCGACTTCTCCAGCTCCCGTTCCAGCTCCGCACGCCGGGCCAACAACTTTTCCACCCCGACCACCGCCTCACCCGGCGGCAGTTTCAGCAAACCGGCCACCCGCTGCAACAACCGGGCATCCGCCGCAAAGCTCTGACGGGCCATCTCCCCGCACACCGCCTCGATGCGACGCACCCCGGAGGCCACCGCCGCCTCGGAGACGATGCGCATCAAACCGATATCCCCGGTACGCCCCACATGCGTGCCGCCGCACAGCTCCAACGACGGCCCCAACCGAACCACCCGTACCCGATCGCCATACTTCTCGCCGAACAGAGCCATGGCTCCAGCACGCATGGCCTCATCCGGGGTCATCACCTCGGTGGCCTGGGCCTCGTTGGCCAGAATCGCCCCGTTCACCAGCCCTTCGACCCGCTCCACCTCGTCGGCGGTCATGGCCTGATAGTGGGAAAAGTCAAAACGCAACCGCTCCGGTCCCACCTGGGAGCCGGCCTGCTTCACATGATCTCCCAACACCTGTTTCAAGGCCCAGTGCAGCAGATGGGTCGCCGAATGATGCCAACGGATCGCCTGTCGCCGCACGCCATCCACGCTCAAATCAACCGCGTCCCCCACCGCCAGAGAGCCCTGGACCACACGCACCTGATGCACGATCAGATCCGATACCGGCTTGCGGGTCTCCAACACCTCGCAACGGGTCTCTCCGGCCACGATCCAGCCCGCATCCCCCATCTGTCCGCCCGACTCCCCGTAGAAGGGGGTCCGATCGCAGATTACGCCCCCCTCCTCTCCCGCGTTCAGGGAAAGCACCAGTCCGCGCCCCGTCACCAGGGCCCGCACCCGACCGCTTCCCCTCTCCTCCCCGTATCCGGTGAAGGTCACGGCTCCGCCATCGGCGAGAATTTCGTGATAGACCGCCGCGATCCCCTCGTCTCCGGAACCCGACCAGGCGGCCCGCGCCATGGCTTTCTGACGGGCCATGCGCTGCTCGAACCCCTCCATGTCGAGTTCGATGCCCCGATCCCGCAAAATATCGGCGGTCAGATCCACCGGAAATCCGTAGGTGTCGTAAAGGGTGAACACCACCTCCCCATCCAGCCGATCGCCCCCCTTCAGGGCGGCCATGGCCCCATCGAGCAGTTTCATGCCCGAGCCCAGAGTGGTGACGAAACGCCGCTCCTCGTTCTCCACCACAGAAAGGATCGCCTGTTGCTGCGCCACCAGTTCCGGATAGATCCGCCCCATCTTTTCCACCAGGGTCGGCACCAGCCGGAACAAAAACGGCTCCTCCATGCCCAACAGCCGCCCATGGCGCATGGCGCGACGCATGATGCGACGCAATACATAGCCCCGCCCCTCGTTGGAGGGTAGCACCCCGTCGGCGATCAGAAAGCCCACCGCGCGAATGTGATCGGCGATCACCTGCAACGAGATCACCTCGCGGGACAACGCCCCCTCACTCCGGGTGGTTTCCATGGCGGCTTCCCGACCGGTCCAGCGGGCGGCGGCCTGCATCAGGGGTTGGAACAGATCCGAGTCATAGTTGTTGGTCCGGCCTTGCAACACCACGGCGAGCCGTTCCAGACCGGCTCCGGTATCGATGCAGGGACGGGGCAACGGCGTGAGGGTGCCATCCGCGCTGCGGTCGTATTGCATGAAGACCAGATTCCAGATCTCCACGAAGCGATCCCCGTCCTGATCCGGCGAACCGGGAGGACCGCCGGGAATCGACGGACCGTGATCATAGAAAATTTCGGAACAGGGGCCGCAAGGTCCGGTCGGACCCATGGACCAGAAATTATCGCTGGTGGCGATGCGAATGATGCGCTCTGCCGGCAGACCCAGAGTGTCGTGCCAGATGCGATAGGCCTCCTCGTCCTCGGCGTAGACCGTGACCAGCAGACGATCCAGGGGCAATCCCAGTTCACCGGTCACGAACTCCCAGGCCAGGGGGATCGCCAACTCCTTGAAATAATCCCCGAAGGAGAAATTTCCCAACATCTCGAAAAAGGTGTGATGACGGGCCGTGCGACCGACGTTTTCCAGATCGTTGTGTTTGCCTCCGGCGCGCACGCACTTCTGCACGCTGACCGCACGGGCATTGCCCCGGCGTTCCCGGCCCAGAAACACCCCCTTGAATTGATTCATGCCCGCGTTGGTGAACAGCAGGGTTGGATCGTTGTCGGGAACCAGACTGGAGGAGGTTACCGCCTCGTGTCCCCTGCTTTTGAAGAACGACACAAAGCGGTCGCGAATTTCATCTGCCGTCATGATCACCTCGCATGCGATTAACGATATCAAAACCAGTAAAAAAATTTTTCAATAATTTATGATTCAAGACAAGGCCGCGTCAATGACCTCCGACTCGAATCCCCGCTGCGCCAGAAAGGCGTAACGCCGCCGTCGCTCCCGATAGTCGGCGCGATTCCACCCCTCCGAGGCTCCGAAACGCTTTTCCAGGATGCCCACCGCACGCGCCACCGGATCGACGATGGCCGCACCGGATTCCGCCACCGCCTCGGCCAGAATCTCCTCGTCGATGCCCAGAGAACGCAACTCGGCACGAATCCGCATCCATCCCCATCCCCGCTCCAGCCGCACCCGCACCCGAGAAACGGCGAACGCCCGATCGTTCAGATAACCCAACTCCCGACACCGATCGAGGATTCCCGTCACCTCGGCTTCGTCCACCCCTTCCCGCTGCAGACGCCACGCCAGCTCCCGCTCGCCGTAAGCGCGACGCGCCAGCCAGCGGATCGCCCGCTCATACCCGTTCACCGCGACACCGACGCCCCTCATCGACGCATCCCGCGCAAGCCGTAGACATAGGCCAACACCTCGGCCACCGCCTTGAACAACTCGTGGGGAATCGCCCGATCCAGATCGACATCCTTGTAAATGGCCCGCGCCAGAGGAGGATTTTCCACGATCGGCACCCGACTCTCCCGGGCGGTTTCGCGGATTCTTTCCGCCACCCGACCCTTTCCCTTGGCGATCAGCTTGGGAGCGGTCATCTTCCCCTGCTGATAGAGCAACGCCACCGCCACATGGGTCGGGTTGGTGATCACCACATCCGCCTTGGGCACCTCGGCCATCATGCGTCTCTGGGCCATCTCCCGCTGAATCTGACGAATCCGACTCTTGACCAGCGGATCGCCTTCCATCTGCTTGAGTTCATCCTTGACCTCCTGCTTGGTCATGCGCAGGGTCTTGGTATGCTCAAATTTCTGATACATATAATCAAACAGCGCGAAGGCCAGAAAAGCCATCGTCACCTTCCACAACACCTCCAGAGAGGCTTCTCCCAACGCCACCGTCACATGTTCGATGGAGGTGGCCGTCCACCCCATGATCTCGTTGATACTCCCCTTGATCGACTGATAAACCACCAGGGAGATCACACTCATCTTGAGGACCGATTTGAACAGATCCACCAGCGACCGCTTGGAAATCAGACGTTTCAGCCCGGTCCAGGGGTTGAGTTTGGAAAATTTGGGGGCCAGCGGTTCCAGACTGAACAAAAATCCGTGTTGCAGAATGGATCCAAAAAAAGCCATGCCGATGAAAACCAACAAAAATGGGGCCATATCCACCAGCAACCCCAGCAGGATGCCATCCATCAACACCGTGATGCCCTGTTCGGTCAGGTCATCGTTGATGGCTCCGCTCAGAAAAAACCGCATTTTCTCCTGCATGGCGTTCCAGAAGGTGCCGCCATGAAAATAAAACACCCCGGTCGCCCCCAGCAACAGCAAGGCGGTGCCCACCTCCCGCGAGTTGGCCACCTGTCCCTTGTTGCGGGCGTCGCCGAGTCGTTTGCCCGTCGGGTCTTCGGTTTTGGATTCGTTGTCGGCGTCTTCGGCCATGACGCGGAGTCTCCCTCAAGGGCGATGGCCTTGCTGGGGCCACAAAAAACAATCCGCTCGCACCGGCACGCCATTTTCATCTCGGCATACCGGGTCGAGCGGATTATTGTAACCCCTTTATCCCGTTATCGAAAGGGCACGCGACCATCTCACCATCACGGGTCCAGGGGGATTATCCCCCTGGTGGCGTCCAGAGGCAAAGCCTCTGGTGGGGTTCGGGGCAACGCCCCGAAAAGAGGCCTCACCGTCCGTAATGTCCCGTCAACCGGGCGTGCGCCAAAGAGTGGCTGTTCACCATATACCCCACCAGCGAGGCCGACGCCCCCTGCGGCACTTCCAGCTTTTCGACCTTCAAGGCGTGCAGCGTAAAATGATACGGATGAATGCCATGTCCCACCGGCGGGCAGGGTCCGCCCCATCCCGGAGCCCCGAAATCGGTGATCCCCTGTTTGGCACCCGGCACCATGGCCGCTCCATCCCCCTGACCCGCCCCCTGCGGCAACGCCTTGACCGTGGCCGGAATATCATAAACCACCCAATGCCACCATCCGGCTCCGCCCGTGGGGGCATCCGGATCGTGGACCAGCAACGCAAAGCTCTTGGTTTCCGCAGGCGCGCCCTCCCAGGACAACGCCGGAGAGACGTTGCCGCCGTCGCAACCAAATCCCTTGAAAATGAATTTCTGCTCGAACGCGCCTCCGGATTTGAGATCCGGACTGGTCAACTCCATGGCTCCAGCCCCGGAGGCCATGCCACAGGCCATGAGAGAGACAATCCAGGCCATCGTATGACGTTTCATCGACAAACTCCCCTTCTTGAAAAATGGCTCCGACATGGGGCACATCGCCCTCTTTAAATAGAGATGACCGCACACGCAACGGTTTCCCGTCCAGGTCGATCATGGTACACTGCAACCCGCATTCACGCCACCCGAAGCCCGACCCGGGCTTTCGGGGATTCACTCCTCTGCCACCGGTGAGGCCGCATCCCGCGCATGAACCCCCTGCCCTGCGACTCCGACGACCGCTATCAGACGCTGCTGGCCGCGCTGCGCACGCTCGAAAG